>DASYPO010000148.1:0-8034 GCA_036006545.1 Bryobacteraceae bacterium | reverse complement strand
AGCAGCATCAACGACCAGCAGCATCCCACGCAATACGCGCCGTGATGGAAGCCAAGGCGCAATGCGTCCCCGCCCACGCGTTTGCCGCCCCAGTGCTGCACCAGGAACGACATGGGCGATCGGCACTTATCCAAACACGCGTACTTCCACGGAGTGAACTGGTAAACTCCGGCCAACAGAAAAATCGCCGATCCAGGCGCCCACGGATGTGCCGCGAGCCACTCATTGCCGCTAGCCCACGTCTGTATTAATCGACTCGCGAAATGCACGGCGACGCCGAACAGCGCCCACGCAGCGAGATAACCGCCGACCAGCAACGTCACCAGCCACCCAGCATTCGCCCGCTCGGCGACCATCCGATAAAACAGCAGGACCAGCGGCGTGCTGGTCGGCAGCATCATCGCCACCGTCATGAGCGTCCAGCCGGCGACGAACGCGAGCGCAAACGTCGCGGGCGGAATGTTCATGCGCAGCGCGTGGCTGGAGTGGAGCACGTAGTGTCCCCACGGCGCGGTTTCGCCGATCCACAGCGCCCACCACGCCAGCATCACCAGCGTAGTCAGCAGCCCGATCAGGAGACGGCGGTCCTGAATTCGAGGCCAGGCCATTCGGAAGCCGGGCCCGTTCTATGCGGCGAAACGGAAGGTTCCCTGAATCGCGTTGTGACCCTGGAGATCCACATCCCTCAATCCCAGGCTCGCAGTCTTGCGCGTGTATTGGCTCGCTTTAGCGACGTATGCGGGCGTGCCGGGAATCGTGCTGAAGACGCTTTCGTTGAGCGTTGTCGGTTGGCCCGCGGGGCCGATGTAAGGCGCCATGACTGCCTCGGCCACACTGCCGATCTTGAGCGTGCCTTTGCCTTCGACAATCTCAAACTTGATTGGCGCGCGCTCGACCGCCACCACCTTGCCGACCAGTTTGGCGAGATCGGCAACAGGTCCGCCAAGCTTTCCGGTCCACACCGAGATCAGCGCGTCCTGCTGTTGCGGAGTCGCGCGATCGTCGACAAACACTGCGACCGTCCAGTTTCCTAAGAGGATATTGCCGGGCACGTGTGCAATCAACGCCAGCGTGAGGCCGGCAACGTCGACGCCGTCAATCGTGCCTTTCTTGAAGTTGTACGCCACAATCGTTTCGCAGGTGCCGTTGTCCGGGTTTTCGCCGATCCAACACGGGCACAACACATTACAGTCGCAGACCTCGAGCAGGTCGCCTTCCAGTTGATATGCCATTTGCGGTTCCTCCTTGTGCGGAATTGAAGTATATAACAGGCGCGGCCCGAATCGCTGTAACCGTCGTCTAAAGTCCGAGTAGCTTCTTTCGAAGGAGACGATGATGAAACTTGCCTTGGCCATGCTGTGTCTCGCCGCTCCGATGTTCGCGGCGGATTGCTTTTGTATCGATCGTGATCGCGCGCGGACCTTGCGCGCGGAAGCGCGGCGGGCGCAGTTGGATGCGGCGCGGTATGCGCGCCAGGCGAATCTCGATGCGGCTCGCGAACGGCAACGAATCGCGACGCGGATTCGGACCGACGTGCGCCGGGCGCAGATCCAGGCTCTACGCGACCGAGCCGAGGCGCGCCGCGACATCCTGCGCGAGCGTCGCGACTTCCGACGGTCGCTGGTTCATTAGCCAGCTTTGAGGGGGGCGCGCCCGCAGCCGCTGCCCTCGTCGGCTCGTCCAAACCAACTCTCGTTCAGATCTACGATTGCGGCGGAAAAAATTCGCCACCTACTTCCCAAATTCAGAAACAGGTGGTGAGTTCGATGCAATTAGTTCGCTTCCGCGACATGCGAGCTGGGAGGTCGGCTGGTGAGGTCTCTGCTCAAGGAAACGTAATGTCTACTTCTTTCCAGGCTTCCGCCGGCCTGCCGTTCATCAAGAACGGTTTGAAGATCCACTGCTTCACGGCTGCGGCTGCAGCCGATTGCAGTTCCAGTGGACCGTCAATCGGCCGTACGACAATTACCTTACCGGTTACGCCGACAAGAATCCGTAATTGGACAAGTCCCGCAATCCCGGCTCGCCGGGCGGATTCAGGATATTCCGGCGCTACGCGACGCACGAGCGTTCCGGGTGGCACATCGCCGAAGTTTGGTGCGGGTTGCTCGGGTAAAGTCAGTTCGCGTCTGGCTGATTCGAAATCGCGAAGATAGATTTCCCACTGGGGGTCCTGCGGAGCGAGATCGTGGGCTTTGTGGAGCAGTTTCTCCCCGAGTTCCATGTTCTCCGGCGATCGCGTGCGGAGAATTGTGACATCTTGCGGTGCCAGACGTATCCCGGCAAGGCCCGCAATCCACGGGTTGTTGGTCGCCTCCACTATAATTCGCGCACGCAGAGCGAACGCATGCCTAGAGGGCGACGGCGGTGTCTGTGGCCGGAATCGACCATCGGTGAAAATCCCTTTCCCATATAGGTCCGCCAAGGCGATGTCCCATTGACGGTTCTTTGGTTCCAGCTCTCGTCCCTGGAGAAGTAGACGTTCCGATAAGTTGGGATCGAACTGCGAAATGAAACTTGCGGCATTCATCAGCACGCGCGGCTCTGTCGTCCGAGACTCGGCGTGGTGCAGCCAGATCATTCGGGCGTCTTCGAAGGAGGTAAGACTATCCAAAGGCGAATCTGCCTTCGCAATCTTTGCGCCGGGGCACTCGCCCACGGCTTCGGGGTGGTTCTTGGCAAGCCAGAGGGAATGCTCCAACCGCTTTGGCTTATCCACCTTGAGGGTGTAATAGGTAATGAGTATTTCACGGCTTTTGAGATCGTCTGGGTTTTTCTGAAGGCTTTGCTCCATTGCCATCACCTCTTCAGGTGCTAGTTTTGAAGCCGTCTCGCCCAAATCCTGCGCCCGAAGCATCGATCCAGCTAGGAAGAGGGCGCAGCTCAAAGCGCAAAGCACAAGCCGCCGCTGCGTAACGGCGAGAGTGATTTCAGCCAACTCGTTCCTTCCTCTGATGCTGCATTTGCAGCATCGTGCTGCTAAAATAGCATTGGAAAAGGAGCCATTGCAATAGAGTTTAGGCATTCTTTTCTTAATGATGCTCGTAGCGAACGGTCCGCAGCGGAGCCGCGTGGATCACCAAAATTCTATCCCAACCGGCGCAGAAGATCGACGGTCAAGAATCATCTCAGTAAATCCAAATTAGTCGCTGGGGCTCGTATTCACCGAACCGCAGCCTAGTCTTGGCCCCGGAGTCGGCGCTCAGGTTGCCGGCGATCTCGTCAAGGGGTGCCTTACTGGCACTTGACGAGTATATATATCACATGATATATATACTGAGGCATGCCGAAACAAGATCCGAGCATCCATCTCCCGCTCAAGACCAACTGGTTCCACATCCTCCTCTGCCTCGCCGATCAGGAACAACACGGCTACGGAATCATGCAGGAGGTGCTCGAGCGCACCAACGACAAGGTACGCCTGTGGCCCGCCACGCTGTACGGAACCCTCAAGCGCCTGATTGAGGAAGGGCTCATCGAAGAATCCGACGAGCGACCCGCAGCCCAGCTCGACGACGCCCGCCGCCGCTACTACCGCATGACCAAGTTCGGCCGCCGCGTTCTCGATGCCGAAAGCGAGCGCCTCCAAGAGCTGGTCCGAATCCTGCAAGTGAAGCGCGGAGCGGAGGCCTTCTGATGAATCCCTTCGTCCGAATCTCGCTCGCGACCTATCGCCGCCTGGCGTACGCCTACCCGCAGGAATTTCAGATGGTCTATGGGACCGACGTGATCCGTCTCGGCGAAGACGCGATCGAGGAAATCTGGCGCCGCTACGGTTTCATCGGATTGCTGCGTCTGATCGCCGATCTCGCGATTCGCGTTCCGCTCGCGCATCTTGCAGAACTGCGGCAGGACATCGGCTACGCGCTGCGCACGCTGATCAAGTCGCCCGGTCTCGCGCTGGCGGGAATTGTTTCGCTCGGCCTCGGCATCGGCGTCAGCACCACGGCGTTCAGCGAGCTTCGCGCGCTCATCTTCAAAGAAATGCCTGCCGCGCAGGATCCCAAAGCGTTGGTGGCGATTGAGTCGCCAGTCTCGTATCCATACTTCGAACATTTCCGCGACCAGCGCCAGCTCTTCGCGGGCGCGACAGCTTACATGGCGATGGTTCCGTTCAGCATCGCGCTCGAAGGCGCGGTCAACGCGAAATCGGAACGCATCTTCGGACATTTGGTTTCGACCGAATACTTCCAGGTGCTGGGTGTGAACCCCGCGCGTGGACGACTGCTATCGCCTGAAGACGACAAGCCCGGCGGCCCGCCGGTCGCCGTCGTGAGTGACCGATTCTGGCGAACACGTATGGAAGCCGATCCGCGCGCTGTCGGACGCACCGTGAAGATCAACGGCCAGGCGGTCACGGTGGTCGGCGTCGGCCCCAAGGATTTCCTCGGCGTGTGGCCCATCATGCCCGCCGATATTTTCGTGCCCCTAACCGTGCGCGAGCGGCTCGCGCCTGAGCTGGCCGACGGCATTCTGCAGCAGCGCGATGCCAGATCCTTCCGCGCCCTGCTCCGGCTGGCCCCCGGCGTCACCATGGCAAACGCGGAAGCCGCGCTCGAAACCATGACGCGCAACCTCGACCGCGAAACTTTCAACGCCGAGTATGCCGAGAAGAATCGCGCCGGCCATAGCGTGCGCCTCCTCCCCGGCGGCGTCGTTATGCCGATGAAGCGCGAGGATCTGCCTATGATGCTGGGTTTCTCCGGCCTTCTGATGGGACTGATCCTGTTGATCGCCTGCACCAACCTCGCCAACATGCTGCTGGCGCGCGCGGCCAACCGGCGCAAGGAAATCGCGATTCGACTCGCGGTCGGCGCCAGCCGCTTCCGCCTGGTGCGGCAGCTTCTCACCGAGAGCCTGATTATCGCCGCTGCCGGCGGCGCCGCCGGATTGTTGCTCACCTACTGGCTCACTAACGCCGCGTCCAGCATGAAGCTGCCGGTCGAGCTGCCCTTCCAATTCGACATCCGGCCCGATGGCAGTGTGCTGATCTTCACCATTCTGCTCTCGGCGATCGTGGGCGTTGCATTCGGACTCGCACCCGCGCTCGCAGCGACGCGCGCCGACGTGGCCCCTTCGCTCAAAGACGGCGCAGGATCGCAGCAGCTTCGCGCGTACCGAAAGTTCGGAATGCGCAATCTGTTGGTGGTCTGGCAAGTCGCCGGATCGCTGATGCTGCTGCTGGTCACCGGCTTCGTGGTGCTCGGATTCTCCAAATCGACAACCATCAACCTGGGTCTCGATACCAAGCCGCTGTACCTGATGGGCCTCGACCCGGTTCGCGACGGATACTCTCCCGATCAGGCAGCCGCGCTATTCGAGAAGCTTCCCGATCGTCTGCGCAGCCTGTCCGCTTTGCGCGGCGCAGCGCTCTCCGACAGTCCGCCGTTTAACAATATCAACTCGTCAAACATGCAAATTGTCGGAATCGGCGATGGCCAGGAATCGTCGACGATGCTGAAGGGCTCGACTCGGCAATCGGTCGGCACCGGATACTTCGCCGCGCTGGGCATTGGCGTACTTCGGGGTCGCGAGTTCAACGAACACGATATTCAAACCAACGTGCGCATGACGCCCGGGAGTCCGGCGAAGGCCATGTCGATGATCGTGAACCAGACTGCTGCGCGCGATTTGTTTCGCTCCGGCGACGCGCTGGGCCGTCGCGTTACCGCCAAGGACCAGTCGTACGAAATCGTCGGCATCGTGCGTGACATGCAGGCCAGTCTCTTCACGAACGCGGTCGCACCGGCGATCTATGTGCCGCTCACGCGCCGCAGCCTGGCGCGTCCTTCGACCAGCGGAATCACGTTGCTGGTGAATGCCGCTGCCGGACCCGACGCGGTCGACGCCGTGCGCCGTGAGATCGCCTCGATCGATCCGAATCTCAATCTGTTCCGCGTGCGCAGCATGAACGATCAGATCGCAGAAACCGTATCCTACCTGCGCATCGCCGTTTCGATTTATGCGGCGATGGGCATCTTCGCGCTGGTGCTGGCCTCGGTCGGCCTGGCCGGCGTCACCGCATATTCGGTGGCGCAACGACGCAAAGAGATCGGCATTCGAATGGCGCTGGGCGCGAAGAAGAGCCAGGTGTTGGGCCTGGTTCTCCGGGAGGGCTCGGCGCTGGTGGCGGTGGGAACCGTGCTTGGATTCGCGGGGGCGTTTGCGATATCGCGGGTCTTGAGCTCCATGCTCAACCAGCTTGCCGAAGCGATGAACACCAACGTGGGGAACGTCGCGCTGATCGTTGGTGCGCCAATTCTGCTGGCCGCACTTGCGATGCTGGCTTGCTATTTCCCCGCGCGCCGATCCACTAAGATCGACCCGCTCCAGGCTCTTCGGGAGGAGTGATTCTCCTCGCTGTTTTGCTGGCCCCTCGCGTCTGGCCCCTGTCCGCTAACGGATCGCGACTCGTGTCTCCGGCCCCGATACCGCGCCCGCGCTCAGCACCAAAGTCTGCGATCCGCTCGGCACGTCCGCGGGAACTCGAAAGTTCACCTGGTACACGCCCACGAATCCCGGCGCAAGCCCCGCGAACTGCACCTCCGCTGCTTGACCCGCGATCGTCACGCGTACATCCGCCAGCGCGCTCGAGAGCGGTAACGCCAACGCTACATTCCCCGCCGTCGGCGGATTGATCACCCGTCCCAGCCCCGCCGCATAAATAAACGCATACTCGTTGCGATCCAGCGGACGCGCCGCCGTCGCCAGCGTGAAGTCGGTATTGTGCACCACGATCGCCTGCGTTCCATCCGTCGTGTAAATCCCCGGCTGCACATCCAGCAGCGGCACGTCGATCGCCGCGCTCGATCGCCCGTCGCGGGAGACCACCAGCGACACCGTGCTCCCGGTCAGCCCGAACGGAACCTGGAAATTCACCTGCTCCTGGCCATTCACGTTCGCCACCGCGCGAATCGGCACCGCACTCCCGTTCAGCGTGATCGACACGCCGGCAAGGACCGTCGCAAACGGAACCGTGACCGCGCTATCGATCCCTGCGTCGTCGCGCACGCCCGCGGCGAACTGCGTCGCGAGCGATCCCGCGACCAAGCCGGGCAGGAAGCTCGCCGCATTCACCGCACCCGCGATAGTAACTCGGGGCGCAGCACTTCCCGAGATCCGATACACCGTGCTGTTATTGGCGTTCGCGACATACATCTCGCCCGCTTCATCTTCTCCGAAAGTCGTAATCGAGAATCCGGACGACAGCAGCAATCGATTCACCCAGTTGCCGCCCTGCCGCTCCAGCCCCCAAATCTTTCCCGAGCACAGGTCCCCATAAAGATACAAACCGCGCAAGCCCGGCGAGCCGCGTCCGCGATACACAAACCCGCCAGTCACTGAACATTCGGGCGTGTGGGGATACTCGAAAACCGGCAGCGTCAATCCCGCAGGATTGCAACCCGCGACGTAGCAATGCAGCCCCTCCATCGGATTCCATCCATAGTTTTCGCCGCCGCGGCTGGACGCTGGCTGAAAGTCGATCTCCTCGTATTTGTCCTGACCCACGTCGGCGATCCACAGATCCTTGGTTGCACGGTCGAACGTGAAGCGCCACGGATTGCGCAACCCCAGTGCCCAAATTTCGCCGCGCATTCCAGGTCGATTCGCGAATGGATTGTCGGGCGGAATCCGCACGCGTCCTGGATCACTCTCCACATCGACGCGCAGCAGCTTGCCCAGAAGCACACCGGCATTCTGCCCATTGCCCCGCGGGTCCCCCGCTGATCCGCCGTCGCCCATTCCGATATACAGGTACCCGTCTGGCCCGAAACGAAGCTGCCCGCCGTTGTGATTCGGGAAAGGCTGATTGATCGGCAGCAGGATGATTTCGCTGGACGCGGTCGCCACGTCCGCATTCGCCGAGACACGGTATTGCGCGATCACGGTGTTGCCGTTCAGATCGGTGTAATTGACGTAGAAGCGCTGTGACTGCGCGAAGCCCGGAGGAAACGCGAGTCCTAGCAATCCTCGCTCGCCTTCCGCGCGCGTCTTGGATCGGATGTCGAGAAACGGCGTATCCACCAGCGTGCC
>DASYPO010000147.1:0-7306 GCA_036006545.1 Bryobacteraceae bacterium | reverse complement strand
CGGTATCAGCTTGAATCCCAATGCGGGCGGATAGACGCAGTTGGTTCGCTGGCTGCGCTGGTAAACGCCGGGAGTCGTCGGAAAATTGAAGGAATTCGTAGTGCCGGCGAGGTACGCGTTGCCATCGCTATCCACTGCCACGCCGGTGACGAACTCACCGCCGAATCCTCCCCAATACGACAAGTAGGTCACCGCTCCAGACGAATCCAACCGGCCCCAAAACCCGTCGACATCACCCGCCGGCTTGGGTTGAAGCGCGTCCGCCGTCGGATTTAAATCCGCGGGCGACTGGCCCGACTCCTGAATATCGCCGGCCACAACAATGCTTCCGTTGGGATCTGTCGCTACAGCGCGCGCCACCGCGTTACAACCGGCGAAGACCTTCACGTAGATTGCGCGGTTTCCGTCCGGAGAAAGCTTAGCGACGAACGCCCCGCGCTGTCCCGTCGGCGGCACAGTGGGAAAGTCCAGCGAGCTGCTTGACCCTGCGATAATCACCGACCCGTCCCGATCCAGCGCCAGCGCGTTCGCAGACTCGGTGAACCGGCCCCCCAAATAAGTGCCCCACAGGAGTTGTCCCTCGCTGCTTAGCTTGACGACGAACGCATCGCGGTCGCCGCCAAATTCACGCTGCAATGCGCCCGGGGTCACCGGAAAGTCCGCCGAATAAGTCTCGCCCGCGACATAGATATTTCCTGCTCCGTCGGTCACAATTGCGTGCGGCGTAGTCTCTCCTCCACCGCCGAGATACGTTGAGAAAACAATCTCCAACGAAGGCGTGAGTTTCGCGACAAACCCGCTGGTAGACGGATTCGAGACAGCATAAACACGCCCCGGAACCGATCGCGCGAATACCAGCGTTGACGGACTTCGCGACAGCGGTGCAGGCTTCCACGTGATGCCGCCATCGGTCGATCTTCCGAGTCCGGCTTGAATCACATTCGAGTTGGGGTCGGCAACCGGAAACCCGCTGTTCGTATTCACGAAGGATTCCCAGGTTGCCCCGCTATCGCGGCTGCGGAAGAACTTGCCGTCGCCTTGCGCGTACAGATATCCGGGGCGCACCGGATCCACCGCAAAGCCGTAGTAGAAGAGTACCGGAGAATTCAGGGGCTTCCAGGTCTGGCCGGCGTCGGTACTCTTGTACAGCACTTCCTCGAATGCGTACTGGACATCCGGTGTCGACGGATCGAAATACACATGGAACTCGCCATCGGTGCCGGCTGGCGACAGCACCTTGCCCCAATTTTCGCCGCCGTCGTATGTGACGTAAGTGGATTGGTTGTTGGCGGCGTACAGAGTGCCGCTGTGAAACGGATCGACGTCCAGCGTCGTGGTCGAGGCGTAATCTGAAAGGAACTTAGTGGGTGGCAGGTTCAGCGTCTTCCAGGTGATTCCCCCGTCGTCACTCTTGGCGATCTTTGGCAAACCCTGGCCAGCAGCGTAAATCGTTTGCGGTTTCTGCGGGTCGACCGCCAATAGCGTGATGGACCCCTGAGGGCCAAACGTCTCGACCTTGGTCGGGAACCAGCGCAGGCCGCCGTCGGTGGTCTTGTAAACCTTGCTGCCGCTCGCGGCGTAAACCGTGAAGCCATCCGTCGGATCGACGACCAAAGTAGCGATGAAAGGGTCGCTCAGATTCGCGGGGCGCCACGACGCGCCGGAATCGAAGCTCACCACCAGGGCCTGGCCGCGAAGCACCGTCTGCGTAGCATTCAGCAGCGGGAAATCCGGGGAACTGGTGGTGCCTGCCACATAGATGTATCCGCTGGGGTCGGTCGCGACGGCAGTGGCGTTCTCAAATCCCGAGCCGGCGAGGATTTTCTGCCGCGGCGCCGAGGTTTGGGCGGTGAGGGTCGCGCCGACCGCGACCAATCCCAGAACTGCGAAACCGAACCCGCGTGGACAACCGGGTGACATGCTCGTGCTCGAATCCAGTGTAGCGAACCGTTAAGATTATGGAATCGATGGCAAATATCCGCGGGATAATTGCGGTGAATTGTGTGGCGCTTTGCATTGCGTCGGCACAGCCGCCTAGCATCGCGCCCGGCGAGATCAAAGTCCGCAGCAGTGTTTATCGGCCGCGCTCGCAGTTCACCATCAAGGTGGACACCAACCTGGTGGAGGTCGAGACGGTAGTGCGCGACTCCCGCGGTCGTCCAGTGGCCGGGCTCGAGCGCAAAGATTTCGAGATCACCGACGCGGGCAAGAAACGCGAAATCACCGCCTTCACGGTGCGCACGTTTACGCCGGCGCCGGTTGCGACGAATGCTCACGCTAATTCGGCTACAGGTGCGGCAGCCGTTCCGGCTGCGACGCCGCAATCTCGACGATCGGTAGCGCTGGTGTTCGACGACGTCAGCATGAGCGGACCGGAACTCCATCAGGCGAAAGTCGGGGCGCGGCGCTTCCTCAATGAGGGACTGGACCAGAACGATCAGGTTGGAGTTTTTTCAATTTCCACGGGACAGGTCGCGGCGTTTTCCACGGATACGGCGAAGCTGCTGGCGGCGATCGACAAACTGAATTCTCGCCCGCGTGCACCCGAAGGCGGGCTGTGCCCCGTCCTGACCGCGTACGACGCATATCTGATCGCCAACAATCTGGATCCGAGCTCGACCGAAATAAAAGCCGCCGAAGCGATGCGCTGTGCGGGGGATCAACCGCGCGGGCGACCCGGGAGTCCCGGCGCTATTCCCGAACGGTTTGTGTCGCAGGTGAAAGGGCAGGCTGCGAACATCTGGGAATTTACGCGCATGATTTCCATGAACACGCTGTCTTCTCTGCAACAGATTGTGGATCACATGGGTCGGCTGCCGGGACGGCGAACCATCCTGCTGGCGTCCTCCGGATTCCTGGCAGGGACGCTCGAGCGCGAACAGGAGAATATCATCCGGCGCGCGGTGCACGCGGGTGTGGTGATCAACGCGCTGGATGCGAAGGGGCTTTTTGCGGATCCGGTGGTGCAGCCGTCGCGCGGGGCCGACGTGCAGTCGATCATCCGCACACAATCGCTGGGGAGCAAGGCGCTCCAGGTTTCGAATGACGCGCTGGGTTCGCTTTCAGAAAGCACGGGCGGGTTGTTCTTCCGGAATCGCAACGATCTGGATCGCGGCTTCCAGGAGTTGGGCATGGTGCCGGAGGTTTCGTATCTGTTGGGATTCTCCCCGCCTGAGCCGCCCAACGGAAAGTTTCATCCGTTGAAGGTCCGACTGGCGAGCGGGAACAAGGGCACGGTACAGGCGCGGCAAGGTTACTTTTCGGTGTTCGAGAAAGAAACGCCGCCCGAGCCTGAGCGGCCGATCGACCTCGCGGCGGCGTCGACGGAATTGAAGAATGACGTGGCGGTGGATATTACTTCGCGCGTCGGCAGGACCGAGACAGGCGAGGTTGTGGTGCAAGCGATCTTTCACGTTGACGTCGGGAAGGTGGGTCGTAACGTGAAGCTGCGCGTGCTGGCGGCGCTATACGACGCAGAGAATTTCGTGACGGGCAAGGAAGGCGAGATCGAATTGGCGCTCAAGGACGCGACATATCAGTTGCTGATGGAACCGGGGATGAATGCGACGCTGTCCATGCCGATCGCGAGCGGGTCATATCGATTGCGCGCGGTGGCGGAGAATGTGGCGGATGGGAAATTGAAATCGGCGAATGAGACGGTAGTGGTGCCTTAGCACGGAAGCCGGCTGGCAGGCTCTCCAGAAACCCCAAGTCTCCGATGGCTGTGAAGGTTCGCCACTTCTGGAGTTACACCTCGGCTAAAGCCGAGGCTGCGGGCTGAAGCCCGCGCCACGTCGGTCAGCGAGTTTGACTCATTTGGCGGAAGCGGGCGGGCGTGAGGCCCACTTGTCGCCGGAAAGTCGCCGAGAAGTGGCTCTGATCGGAGAAACCGCAGGTCATCGCGATTTCCGCCAGCGCCATGTTGGTGTTGGACACCAGGTGGCAGGCGTGTTCGATACGTTTGCGGCGAAGGTATTCGCCTACTGTGGTCGAGAAGTAGCGGCGGAACTCGCGCGAAAGATGTACGCGATGCACACCCGCGGCGCCCGCGATCTCGGCCAAACTCAAGGGACGCAGGAAATTCGATTCCAGATATTCGCGGGCGATTCGCAACCAGCGCGGGATTACGGCCACGGGGCTCGAACTGCCGGCGTGGCGCGCGCCCTCCGCCAGCATCTCGAGCAAAATCCCTTCAAGCGACACCAGCGCGAGCTCGTCGCCCTGCCGAAATTCGTGATACAAGCGCTGCGCGAGCCAAGTGGATGCCATGCCCTGAATCTCGCCCGGCCGCTCGAGCGCTTTGGAATGTTCCTCGACGCGCTTTAGCGCTTCGTTCTCCACTTCGACAATCAAGCAGTGCGATCCGGCGTCGAAAGTGTTCGCATGCGTCTGACCACCGGGCAGGTAGCGGAGCACGCGCGGCTGGCAGATCACGCTGGAGGAATTTCCGTACGACTCGGAGTAAGGCCCTTCCAGCACGAAGCTGAGGTAGGCGTGTTCATGGACGTGCCGCGTCAATTCAAGTCCCGACGGATAGTGATTCTCGATCACCTGGAAGCCGGGCACGCGCCGCGTCGCTACGACGGTTCCGGAAGTTTCCAGGCACGGACAATTTTGGTCGTGGGCGGCCGCGGTACCGTGCGCCGTCGAATGAGAGGACGGGCTTGTGGCTTTGCGAGTCGTGTTCACAATTTCACCCCTTGCATACTGCCCCTAGTGATACTGCCTGGACGAAGTATACTCCAACTGAGTTGCGATTCGGCCATAAAAAGTTGACATTGCGCTGAGGATTTCACGACTTAAGTTAATGAGATTCCAAGAGACGTTACTTCTATGCAAATCGGTAGACAGCCGGAATTAGTGACCAAATTGGATGAGGAAGGCTGCATGATCGTTCCAACGTTCTATCCGATTCTCGACACCGAGACGGTAAGCCGCCGCGGAATCTCTGCGGTGGAAGTCGCGCGCGATCTGCTGGCGGCGGGGATCGGCATCCTACAATTTCGCCACAAATTGTTTTATTCGCGGGAGGTATTCGCGGAGTTGGAGGCGATTGCCGCGATGTGCGCGCGTTCGGGCGCGACGCTGGTGGTGAACGATCGCGCCGACCTGGCGCGGCTGACGGGCGCCGCATTGCATCTGGGGCAGGATGACTTGCGGCCTGCGGATGCGCGCCGTGTGATGGGGGTCGATGGGCGGATCGGATTTTCGACGCACAACGAATCGCAGCTTCGCGCGGCTGCTGGCGAGCCAGTGGATTACGTCGCGCTGGGCCCGATTTTCGGGACGGGGTCAAAGCAGAATCCCGATCCGGTGGTCGGTGTCGAGGAGTTGCGTCGGCTGCGTCCGCTGACTTCGCGTCCGTTAGTCGCGATCGGGGGAATTACGCGCGCGAATGCGCGGTCGGTAATCGAGGCGGGAGCGGATTCGGTGGCGGTGATCGGGGATCTGTTTCCGGAGGGTGGGAGGATCGGGTCGCGGGCGGAGGAGTGGATGAAGTTGCTTGGGTAGTTCCGCCTATGGATCGTCCCTTACGGATTTACCTATGGCTTGCGTTCGGAATCACTTGGGGCGTCGGCGGACTGGCCCTGCTCGCCGGTGAGATTCGGCCGGGCGGCGCTTCGCCGCTACACCCGCTCCACTACGTGGCCGCCTTCGGTCCGTCGATTGCCGGCTTCGTCATGGCAGCAAGCGCCGACGGTTGGGCAGGTGTCCGCGGCTTGCTCGCGCGCCTCGTTCCGAGCTGGTCCGGTTTGCCGTGGTACTTCGCCGTGCTCATCGGTTTTCCCGCGTTGAATCTGGTCGCCGCCCGGTTTCTGGATCCCGACTTCTTCGCGCGCCTTCCCGCGTGGGACCGGCTCCTCGCTCTTCTGCCCCTCACGCTGGTCACCGATACAGGTCCGCTGGGCGAGGAGTTTGGGTGGCGCGGCTTCGCTTTGCCACGTTTGCTCCAGCGTTGGCGTCCGCTCGTCGCGGCCCTGATCCTCGGCGTGATCTGGTGGGCCTGGCACCTGCCCACGTTCTTCATCCCGACGCTTTCGCAGCACCAGCTCTCAATTCCGATTTTCCTTGTGAACAGCCTGGCGTTGAGCGTAATCATGACGTGGCTCTACCAGCGAACGCGAGGTGACTTGCTGCTCATGATCCTGGTGCACGTTGCGGCAAACTACTGCGGTGGGATCGGCGTCCCTTTCAACGTCGAGGTGGGGGTGGAAGTCGCGTGTGCCGCATTGATCTTGGCCTGTGGAGGGTTGCGGTAGCTTCGATGGTGACGTTGGTTGACGACGCGCACGGTGATCCTTGAGAATGGATTAACCCCCTCAAAGGAGGCGTCATGACCCTTCGTGTTCGGATTGCCGGAATGGCCCTGTCGGCCGCCTGCCTCGCTTTCGGTGCATCGACGAAATCGGAGATCACATACTCGAAAGACGTCGCCCCGATCATCTACAACAAGTGCGCCACCTGCCATCGCGCCGGAGAAATCGCGCCGATGTCGCTGCTCAATTACGGCGAGACGCGACCCTGGGCGAAGTCGATCAAGCAGGCCGTGGTCGGCAAGGTGATGCCGCCATGGTTCGCCGATCCGAACGTCGGACATTTTTCGAATGACGCGCGGCTTCCGCAATCGGAAATCGACACCATCGCGAAATGGGTCGATAACGGCGCGCCCGAAGGGAACAAGGCGGACCTGCCGCCCGCGCCGAAATTCGTCGAAGGCTGGGTGCTGGGCAAACCAGACGTGGTGATCGAGATGCCCGAATCGTTCGACGTTCCGGCCGAGGGCGTGATCCCTTACAAATACTTCACGACCAAAACCAATTTCACCGAAGACAAGTGGGTTCGCGGCGTCGAGATCCGCGCCGGGCAACGCTCGGTAGTGCACCACATCATTCTGAGCCTGCGCGAACCGGGCGGTCCTTCCGCGACGGGCGCCGCGGGCGACGTTCGTACCGGACGCAGCGTGCAACTGGCCGGCACCGCGCCGGGCCTGCAGCCCAAGATGTATCGCGAGGGCGTTGCGCGATTGATCAAGGCCAACTCTGAGATCGTCTTCCAGATGCATTACACGCCCAATGGAAAAGCGACCAAAGACAAATCGTACGTCGGTCTTTTCTTCGCCAAAGAACCGCCGACGCAGTTATCCGGGGGCGGAAGCGCCATGAATTTTCGGTTCAAGATTCCGGCCGGTGCTGCGAATCACGAAGTGAAATCGACCTGGACCGCGCCTGAGGATGTCGAACTTACGGGCATGACACCGCACATGCACGTGCGCGGCAAGGACTTCAAGTACATCGCGATTTATCCG
>DASYPO010000146.1:0-5921 GCA_036006545.1 Bryobacteraceae bacterium | reverse complement strand
AATGCCGAAGCTAGACGTGGTCGAGGAGGATTTCGAAACCTACTTCTACGTTACTGCGGCAGGGTTGACGCATCACATCTCCCGCGACGAATGGCCACGGTGCGATGAGCTGGAGCCCTAAATCCCGCAGTGCGACAATCCGCGCTTTTCCAAATACTGCTGATGATATTCTTCCGCACGCCAGAAATCCGTCGCCGGAACCACCTGCGTCACGATCGGCTTGCGGAACTTCGGCTGCGCCGCCGCGACCGATGCATGCGCCGTCGCTTCCTGCCCCGGCGAATGGAAGAAAATCGCCGACCGGTACTGCGACCCGTAGTCCGGACCCTGCCGGTTCAACTGCGTCGGATCGTGATTGTCCCAGAAGACGTTCAGCAGGTCGTGATAGCTGATCACCGCCGGATCGAAAGTCACTTCGACCACTTCCGCGTGACCAGTCTGATCGGTGCAAACGTCATGATACGTCGGCTTCCGCATCGTGCCGCCCATGTAGCCCACTTGCGTGGACTGTACGCCGGCCAGCCGCCGGAACGCGGCTTCCACGCCCCAAAAACATCCCGCTCCGAACGTGGCTTTCTCCATATTTCCATTCTATCTCCTACAATGAAAATGCCGTGAAACTGATGGTTGCCTTGGTTGTCGGCGCATTATTCGCTATCGCGCAAGACCCGCCGCCGACCACACCGCCACCGGCCGCCCCACCCGCTCCTCCTTCGCAAGGATCTCCGAAAGTCGAATTCACGTGCACCCCCGAAGACGTCGAAGCCTTCGGACTCACCTGCTCAGCCGAGGAACCCTGCGCCGTTTTTCTCGAACTCTCTGCGGTCGATTCGATCGCCGGACGCATCTTCCTCGCCGGAAATCTGCACACCACCACCACCACTTTGTTCGGCCTGCTGCTGATTAGTGAAGACGGCGGCTCCAACTGGAAAGAGCCGGGCCAGCGCATCCGCTATGGCTCCTTCGAACAGATCCAGTTTCTCGATCTCGAATATGGATGGATCAGCGGCCACGTGAATCAGCCTCTGCCACGCGATCCGTTCCTGCTGCAGACCACCGACGGCGGCAAATCCTGGCGCGCCCACCCCGTTTTCGACGATACGCACTACGGCTCAGTCCAACAATTCTGGTTCGAATCGCGCACCGCCGGGCAGTTGATCGTGACCCGAGAACAGGGCGGCAAGACAAGAAATGAACTAATGGAATCCATGACCGGCGGCGATAGTTGGAATCCGAAAGAGGTGAGCGACAAAGCACTGCAGCTCAAGAAATCGCGGCCGCCCGGCGAATCCATCTGGCGCGTGCGCGCCGACGCACCCACCAAAACCCTGCGGGTCGAGCGGCGCGGCGCCGACAAGTGGGAACCCGTCGCCGTCTTCTCGATTCAGGCGGGCGAATGCCGCTGAAGTCGACCGGCGTCAAAGCAATCGAGCTCGAATTGTTCCGGCACCTGCTGGTTTCGATCGCCGAAGAGATGGGCGTGGTGCTGCGCAAGACTTCTTTCTCCGCCAACATCAAAGAGCGCCGCGACTATTCCTGTGCGGTTTACGACGCCCGCGGTGAAACCGTCGCGATGGGCGATCACATGCCCGTGCATCTGGGCGCGATGCCGCTTTCAGTTCGCGCCGTGATGGATGCGTTCGAGCTCGGTCCTGGCGACGTCGCATTGGTCAACGATCCATTTCGCGGCGGAACGCACCTGCCCGACATCACTGCGGTCGCGCCGGTTTTCGTGCGCGGCGGAAAACGCCCGGCGTTTTATCTGGCGAATCGCGCGCATCATGCTGATGTGGGTGGAATGAGCCCCGGCTCCATGCCGCTCGCGCGCGAAATCTACCAGGAAGGCATCCGCATTCCGCCGATCTTAATCCAGCGCGGCGGGAAAATCGATCGCGATTTGCTGGGGCTGATTCTGTCGAATGTCCGCACGCCGGTCGAACGCGAGGGCGATTTAATGGCCCAGCTCATGGCCATTCATCGCGGCGAGGTGCGGCTGAACGAACTGGTCGCGAAGTATGGCGCGGGGCGAGTCGCGTCCAACATGCGAGCGCTTCAGGATTACAGCGAGCGGATGATGCGCGCTTCTATCTCACAACTTCCGCCGGGCGTGTATCGCTTCGAAGACGGACTCGATAGCGACGGCCTGACTGATAAGCCGGTGCGCATTCGCGTCGCGATCACCATTCGCGGCGATTCCGCAGTGGTCGATTTCACCGGCTCCGATCCGCAGGCCGACGGCCCCGTGAACGCGAACTACGCCGTCGCGCTGGCAGCGACCATGTACGTTTTCCGCTGCCTGGTGATCGAGGAGATTCCGTTCACGGCGGGGATCCTGCGGCCCATTCGGGTAATCGCGCCCGAAGGCACGGTGGTCAACGCGCGGCCTCCTGCGGCGATGGCTGCGGGCAATGTCGAAACGTCACAACGCATCACCGACACGGTGCTGGGCGCGCTCGCCGAAGCGGCGCCCGATCGGATTCCCGCCGCTAGTTCGGGCACCATGAACAACATTAGCTTCGGCGGTGTCGACCCCCGCACGAAGGCTGCTTTCGCGTATTACGAAACCATCGCGGGCGGAATGGGTGCGTCGTCACGCGGCCCCGGCTACAGCGCGACGCACACGCACATGACCAATAGTTGGAACACGCCGGTCGAAGCATTCGAGCATCAGTACCCCCTACGCATCGAAAGCTATCGCGTGCGTAAAGGGTCGGGCGGCGCCGGTCGGAATCGCGGCGGCGACGGAATTGTGCGCGAGTTCCGCTTCCTCGCACCCGCCGAGGTGACGATCCTTTCCGATCGTCGCGCGCGCGGCCCCTATGGAATCGCTGGCGGCCAGCCTGGCCGGCCCGGCCGCAACACTGGACTCCGCGACGGCAAGTCGACCGCGCTACCGGCGAAAACGCGTTTCGAGATTCGCGCAGGGGATGCCCTGCGCATCGAGAGCCCCGGCGGCGGCGGCTGGGGTAAGCCCGGCAAGAAAACTTAGCCGCCCGTCGGGATGAAGATAATATCCAGAACCAGCGGTTGCTCGACGTATTGGCCTGGCTCGTCCGTCGTGACGGCCATCAGCCGAAAGCGGCCGCCCGGCGTTTTCTCCGCGACCTTCGCGACGATCTTCGTTTCCGTCTGCTCCACCACGGTCATTTTCCAATCTTTCTTTCCGTCGGTGAGGTAGACGCCGGCGACTCGTTTCCCCAGGTTCTTTCCGGTGATGGTCACAAGCTGGCCGATCGCCGCCATCCTCGGCTCGATCGTATTCATCATCGGCAACGGGCTCGCCTCAGTCGGCTGTTGTGCGGGAACCACCGCCACGGTCGCCAGCAGACATACTGCCAGCATGGCCGCAAAAGACCATAGACGTTTCATGGAAGCCTCCTCGCCGTGTGCACGTGCACGCCACCTACCGCGCTGTGGGCGCATGTTTTCGACGTTTTGGGCCCCGCCAGTTGCGCCAAATCGCGCAAGCCTGGGTGTTACGGCGCGTTGCGGATGCGCAGCAGCGATTGTTTGGTGCGCACGTAAATCGAATCCCCGGCCGGCGCCAGCGATGCGACGATCCCCTCACCGATTGAGTTTGTGGACAGCACCTCAAATTCGGGACCGGCCTTGATTACGTAAGTGTCGCCGTCCTCGCTGCTCAGCAGAAACTTGCCGTCGAAGGCGATCATGGCCGAGTTGAAGCGCCCCGGCTTGGGCACGCGCTTGCCCTCATACTTGATCTCGCCCGTGCGCGGATCCATGCAGGTGACGATGCCGGAATCGGTCATCAGGTAGAGATATTCGCCGTACAAGAGCGGCGAAGGCACGTAGCTGGTGCCCTTCTCATAGGTCCAGGCGAGGCGCTCCTCGCCTTCTTTCGGATTCAGCCGGATCCCGATCACTTTCTTGGTCGGGTAACCCACCGACGCGATCATCATGCCCTGCCCGAAGACCGGCGTGTGTACGATAAAGCCGCCGGGCCCGTTCACCCGCCACAGTTCCTCGCCCGACCGGGGATCGTATGCCACCACGTTTTCCGATCCGTTGACGATCAACTGCGTCTTGCCGTTCACGTCCACCAGCACCGGCGTCCCCCACGTCTGCGCCAGCTTGCGGTCGACCTTCCATACGACCTTTCCGTCGGCTGCGGAAATCGCCGCGAGGAACGATTTATCGCCGCTGTCCTGATCCGCCAGGATTAGCACCTTGTCTTCGAACAACACCGGCGATGGCCCGTAGCCCAACCCCACGGTGTCGATCTTGCCCAAGTCGGTTTTCCAAACAACTTTGCCGTCGTAGTCGAGCTTGTAATAACCCTCGGCGCCGAACGAAAAGTAAACATACTTGCCGTCTGTAACCGGCGTAGCCGTCGCGTAGCTGGCAGTCCTGTGAACTTCGTCGTAGACTTCGCCGTCGAACAGCGTGCGCTCCCAGATCTGCTTGCCGGTCGCGGCATCGAAGCACAGCGCCTTGAGCGTATGCTTCCGGTCGGCGCTGCCGCTATCCGGATTGCGGAACGGCGCGCCGCGCATGATGTGTTTCGGAACCACTTTGTCCGGAATCGGATCGCCCGCGATATCGACGGTGATGAAAACACGATTGCCCCACACCACTGGCGACGATTGCCCCTTGCCCGGCAGCGGAGTTTTCCAGGCGATGTTCTTGTCGGCCGACCACGAGGTCGGGAGGTTCTTCAACGGCGAAATGCCGTTACCGGTTGGTCCGCGCCAGCCGGGCCAATCGTCGGAACCAGCAAAGCAGGGAAGCAGCAGAAGGAGGAAGCGGGAGGCGATACGCATTCCCCTTAACTTTATACGAGTCCATTGCTACGAGTCCCTGCGGTACTGTAGCGACATGCCGAATTCGGTCAAGCTGCGCGGCCTGCTTCCTCAGACCGCATGCTGGGCCAAGATTCTGGACGACGGGCGGCTCGAGCTGGAGCATTACGATTTCAGCGCCGATGCGGAGAAGTGGTTCGGCCACGATGTGGCGTGGCTGTACCGGGTCCAAGCCGCCGACAAGCCGCGTATCTACGAGCTGCTCGTGTTGCAGAGCGGCAAGAAGATTATGGACGATCAGACCATGCTCGACGCTTTCGTGTGGCTCTTTCGCGACGTCAAAGAGATTCGCGACCTACTGAAGGAAAACGGCGTGCCGTATGAAGAGGAGTTCGACTCGTGGGCTTAAGCCATTACGGGGCGATTCGATTGCTGTTGTGGGGCAGGTTGCCAATCTGCCCACGAGCTGTAGATGCATTGCATATACACTTGATTTGTGGGGCCGGCAGTTTGCCGGCGAGCCCGCTGTCAGCGGGCTTGAGGAGCGTCAACGCACGTGAAAAAGAAGAAGTTTGCGTTTCCCAAGTTCAAAAACGAAAGCGATGAAGCCGATTGGTGGGCCAGTCCTGCCGGGCGGGCCTTCGTGAGCGAGAGATTCGCCGCTACGCGGAAGAGCGGTAAAAAGCTTGTTGGATCCAGTTTGGTCGCCGCGCTAAACAAAAAGTCCAGCGTTCAGATCGCGATTCGACTTCCGGAAACCGACCTTCAGCGGGCCCGGAAGATCGCCGAACGCAAGGGCATCGGTTATCAGACGCTCCTGAAAATGCTGGTGCGCGAGGGCCTTCAGCGCGAAGCCCGGCGACGTTAGGGAGACCTACCCCTCCACCCGCCCATCCCGCATCTTCACGATCCGATGCGCGAATGCCGCCGCCTCCGGGTTGTGGGTGATCATCAGGATGGTCTGCCCCAACCGATCGTTCAAGTCCCGCATCACGCCCAGCACCGCGTTCGAATTCTCCGTGTCGAGATTTCCGGTCGGCTCGTCGGCCAATAAGATTGCCGGATGATTCACGATCGCCCGTGCGATCGCCACGCGCTGCTGCTCCCCGCCCGATAGCGCCCGCGGCTTGTGATCCAGACGCCCTGTCAGGCCCAGCAGCC
>DASYPO010000145.1:0-2459 GCA_036006545.1 Bryobacteraceae bacterium | reverse complement strand
CGGACCGCTAGATCGGCGTACGCCGCCATGAAGGACTTCGCGACTTTGTTGGGTACCGCAATTGCCGCCGCCAACTCCTTCACCATTTGCGATTGGGTCATCTTTGCCATGTTTTCTTGATCCTCTTCTCCCGTATGTACGTGTCGCCGCCGCGAAACCGCGCGCTTGTTACCAGGGTCCGTAACGGCTACCAAATGATACCGGATCGACAAAGCTGCTGTAAAGCGCTTTTTTATTGGGGTTTCGAGCATGTCCCCCCGCGCCCCGATGGGCAGGAGCAGCTTTCACCCAGTCGTGCTATCTTGGCAAAGAAAAGGCGAAATGGGCGAACTTCAGGAACAGCTCTCCATCCTGCGACAACGCATCGCTCGCATCGACGAAAAATATGCGGGGCTTTCGTCGATTCCACGACCCCTCACGGACGTCCCGTCGCGACCCCTGGTTGAAGATCTGGAACTGGTGCTCAGCGGTGGCGAGGTCGAGACCAGCTTCGGCCGGCATTTCGAAACCGAGAAATTATACGAGCATCATCGTCATCACGGCAGCGCCGATATCGGTGCGCTGGCAGACCTTCCACAGGATCTGCTCGAGACAATTTCGGATGGATCTGTTTTAAACGTGCCGCCCGAAGAATGGGCATTTCTCGATACCGAGACGACGGGCTTGGCCGGCGGCAGCGGCACCTACGCATTTCTCACCGGCGTCGGCCGCATCACTCGCGAAGGCTTCCGCGTGCGCCAGTTCTTCATGCGCGATTATGGCGAAGAGGCCAGCGTACTGGATGCGCTTTCGCGGCACCTTGAGCCGTTCCGCGTGCTGATCACCTACAACGGACGCACTTTCGATCAGCCGCTGCTCGAAACGCGTTACCGTATGAATCGCGCCCGGCCTCCGTTCGCGCGCATGCAGCATTTGGATCTGCTGTGTGGTGCGCGACGCTTGTGGAAACTACGTTTCGAGAGCTGCCGCCTGGTGGATCTCGAAAATCAAGTGTTGGGTGTCGAACGACAGGGCGATCTGCCCGGCGCGCTCATCCCTTACGTGTACTTCGAATATTTGCGCACGCAGCTCGCCGCACGCCTGTTGCCCGTCTTCCATCACAATGCCACCGACATCCTGACGCTGGCCTGCCTCACCGGCATCGTGCCCTTCGCTTTCAAGGATCCGAATAAACTGCCAGTGCGGCATGCGGCGGAGATGGTCGGCTTGGCACGCTGGCTGCGGCAGGCGGGCGATGCGGAACGCGCCGTGCAGCTCTTCCGTCGTGCCGTCGACGCAGGCCTGCGCGACGAGCTGCTGTTTCGCACGCTGTGGGACATCGCTCTTAGTGAACGAAAATTGGGCCGACCTGACGCCGCGGTTGCTATCTGGACCGATCTCACCGCGTCGCGAAACCCCTACCAGGTTCGGGCGCTGGAGGAATTGGCGAAGCACCATGAGCATCGCGCGAAAGACCTCGCGCGAGCATTGGAGTTCACCCGGGAGGCACTGCAGCGCGAAGAATCGTCCACTTTGCGCAAGCGCGAAGAACGGCTATTGCGGCGCACCGCCGGGCGGGCGGTTCGTTAAAAGTGGAGCGCCGTTTCTCCAGGGCAGATCGCGCGCACCTGAGGCAGTAAGCTCCAGTAATCGCAGCGGTACGGTTTGCGCTGGACGGGCGACAGGACGCGAATCGAGCGTCACGTCGACCTTCGCGGCGTTTCCGATGTGCAGGAGCGCGACTCGCGAGAATTCCATTTGCTTGGTTTCCCCCGCCGCAACCATTTTCTGGAAAACTGTCTTTCCGTCGATCGTAATTTCCAGCCAGGACGGCTCGCGTGCCGTTATGGTCAAGGCGTGCAGATTCGAAGTCGCAGGCACCACTGCCGGTGCGCTCTGCTGCGGTGTGATCGGACTCGGCTGCGGTGTGGGTGAAACCGCCGGCGTTGCCGCCGAACTAGCCGGCGCTGGATTCGAGATCGAGGGAACTGCGGCCGAACTAGCCGACGCTGGATTCGAGATCGAGGGAACTGCGGCCGAACTAGCCGGCGGGACAGGCGCGGGACGCTCTTCCGCCACTTTCGGTGGCACGCCAGCGCGGGCATCCGCGTTGGTCCGCGTAACCATCATTGCGGCAGCGAGCAGCGCAAGCAATCCTGCTGCCGCCGCGGCCCAAATCGGCCAACGCTTCTTCGCGGGGGCCGCAACCACTATCGGCGGTGGGAGCGCGAGAATTGTTGCCGATGCAGCCGCGGGCTCCCCTTGTTGGGCGGCGACCGGAGCCTGGACCGGTTCAGGCGCGCTGAGGGGTTCGGCGACCGCACTGTCTGGAGTCGCTAGACCGGTTCCCGCAACGGGCTGGACCACCGGCAACTCGATGGCTGCGTGTTGAGGTTCCGGTGCTTTGGGTATCTCGACCACGGGAGCATCGGGCTCGACCACCGGGAACTCGATGGCCGCCCGTTGAGGTTCCGGTGGGT
>DASYPO010000144.1:0-4917 GCA_036006545.1 Bryobacteraceae bacterium | reverse complement strand
CCTCCGATGCTGGCGCGTTACCGGGTATCGGGTTGGGAGGTGGCGGGATTGGGTCACGGCGGGTTGCTCGGATAGATTCCGTGCGTCCCGACGGACAGCCCTAGGTTTTTCCTCCACACTACAAGCCGCATCCTCCGAGCGGCTCGTAGGTGCTCCTTTGCCGGGCAAGGTTCGGTTCCTCCGGATCTTCGCCCGGCATTTTTTTGTGGGGAGCCGGGGTAACATCCGCGTTGAGTAGCGCGCTAATATCGTTGATTACGTCTTCATGAAAATCAACGGCGTCGACGCCTACCTACTCTCCTTCCCCTTGCCTGAGCCTTTGAAGCTCGCCTATCACGGAGGCGAGCGTACCATCCTCAAGCGCGATGCGATGCTGATCCGCGTGGCGGCGGGCGACGGGCTCTTCGGCTACGCTCCCGGTCAAGCCAGTCCTCGGGCGAAGCAAATCATCGATCACCTGATCGCGCCCTTCCTGAACGGACGCACGCTCGCTGATCCCGACGCGTTGCGCGTGCTGTTCCAGCAGGGGCCGGGAGCGGATCAGGAAGTGAGCAAAGTTTATAGCGCGGTCGAGGTTGCGCTCTACGACGTGATCGGCAAGGCGCGCAATCTGCCGGTTAGCGAGCTGATCGGCGGGCGCGTGCGGGATCGTATTCAGTTGTATGCCAGCGCCGGAATGTACATGCCGCCGGAGGGTTACGCGGCCGAAGCAGCGTTGGCCAAAAGCCTGGGTTTTTCGGCGTACAAGATGCGTCCAGGGCGAGGACCAGAGGCCGATCTGGAAACGGTCCGGCAATCGCGCGCGGCGGTGGGGCCGGATTTCGATCTGATGATCGACGCGCATACCTGGTGGCGCATGGGTGACCGGAGTTATTCGCAGGCGACGGTGGAACGGCTGGCGGAGCAGATGGCGGAGCATCGTATCGCGTGGCTCGAGGAGCCCCTGCCACCCGACGATCACGAAGCTTATTCGAAGTTGAAGCAGCTCGATCTGGTGCCGCTCGCATCCGGCGAGCATGAGCCGAACGAATTACGTTTTCTCGATCTGATCGAAAGCGCGGCAGTGGACTACGTACAGATGGACGTGGTGTGCCAGGGCGGCTATTCGACGGCGCGGCGGCTGTTCCCGGATATCGCGCGCAACGGACTGCGCTTCGCGTTCCATAGCTGGGGTACGGCGCTTGAAGTGGTCGCGGCGGCGCACCTGGGCATTTGCTGGCCGGAGAGCGTAGTGCGCTGGCTGGAATATCCGGTGTACTCGACCGACACGCGACAGTTCATGTATCCGTTCCCGCTGGCGACGGAAATCGTGAAGACGCCACTGGCGATTGAGCGCGGCGAACTGGTGGTGCCGCGCGGGCCGGGACTGGGGGTCGAGATCGACGAGAGCGTGATCTGGCGTTATCCCTGGATCGAGGGACCGTGGTCGTTCTTCAGAATCGATTCGCCGCCGGGGACCTGGGCAGTGACAGCGGATCATAGCGTGAAGTGGGCTTGAAGAAGGTGGCGTGCAAATGCCCACGACTGGCAGGTGACAAGATCACCTGCCCCACTACACTAGAAACGTGGCCCTCACCTTCGAAGAAGCGCGCGCGTGCGTGCTGCGCGAGGTACGACCGCTGCATGGCTCAGAACCTGTCGCACTGAGCGATGCCGCGGGGCGCGTGACGGCTGAGGACGTCACAGCGGATCGCGACTATCCGCCCTTTCCCCGCTCGGCTCGCGATGGATTTGCGGTGCGCGCGGCGGATCTGCCGGGCGAACTGACTCTGATCGGCGAGGTTCGGGCGGGAGAGCGTTTCACAGGAGCGCTGGAAAAAGGTCAAGCCATCGAAATCATGACGGGAGCGCCGTTGCCTGAGGGCGCCGATGCGGTGGTGATGATCGAACACACCACTCGCGAAGGTGATCGCGTGAAGATCGAACGGAGGTCGAAACCCGGCGACAATTTCAATCCGCGTGGCGGAGAAGCGCTTGCAGGCGACGTCGTCCTTCGCAAGGGCACGCGGCTCGGATTTTCAGAGGTCGCGGTGCTGGCGATGGTCGGGCGGCAATGCATTACGGTCAATCGCAAACCGCGCGTGGCGATTCTACCGACCGGCGACGAAATCGTCGAAGCTGGGGAGCAGCCGGAGGAATTTCAGATTCGAAATTCGAACGCAATGTCGCTGGCGGTACAGGTGACGCGCGCTGGCGGCCTCGCGCAGATTCTTCCGATCGCGCGCGATAACTATGAATCGACGCGCGGGCTGATCGAACGCGGGCTGGCGGCCGACTTGCTGTTGCTGTCGGGCGGCGTCTCGGCGGGAAAGTACGACATCGTCGAGCGCGTACTGGCGGATCTCGGAGCCGAGTTTTTCTTCGACCGCGTGCTGATCCAACCAGGGCAGCCGCTGGTATTCGGCAGCGTGGGATCGAAATTCTTTTTCGGTTTGCCGGGAAATCCCGCGTCGACCATGGTGACGTTCGAGGTTTTCGCTCGGGCGGCGATCGCGATCCTGGAGGGTTGCGCGGACACGTCGCTGCCGTTGTTGCGCGCGCGGCTGACGCGCGATTTTCGTCACAAGCCAGGGCTGACGCGCTTTCTGCCGGCACGGTTGTCGGCGGACGGAGCAAAAATCGAGCCGGAGTCGTGGCAGGGATCGGGCGACATCGCGGCGCTGGCGCGGGCGAATGCGTTTCTGGTGGCCGACCCGGATCGGGAGTCGTACGCGGCGGGCGACGACATTCGCGTGCTTCTCAAATGAAAAAACTCTCGCACTACGACAAGTCGGGCCGTGCGCAGATGGTCGACGTCTCGGCGAAGACCGAAACGCGTCGCTCGGCTACGGCGCAGGCGTTCGTCAAGATGAAGCCGGCGGTGCTAAAGGCGCTGCCGAAGAATCCCAAGGGCGATCCGCTGGAGGTCGCGCGCATCGCGGGCATCAGCGCTGCGAAACGGACGTCGGAACTGATTCCGATGTGTCATCCGCTGATGCTCTCGCACATTGATGTAAAGGTCGCGATCGAAGCACGCGGGGTGCGCATCACAGCCACTGCGGCGACTACCGCGCAGACTGGTGTCGAAATGGAGGCACTCACCGCGGCGGCGGTCGCGGCCCTGACGGTGTACGACATGACCAAGGCGCTGGATAAGGGGATCGAAATTCAGGATGTGTACCTGCTCGAAAAAACGGGCGGCAAAAGCGGAGATTATCTTCGGTGATACGCGTAGTAGTTATCACTGTCAGCGATTCGACAGTTGACGGCACCCGCGAGGACCGGTCGGGTCCGGCACTTGTCGCGCGTGTGACGGAATTAGGCTGGGCAATTGCCGAAACTCGCGTGGTTCCCGATGAAATGGCCGTGATCGGCGCGGAGATTCGCGCGCTCGCCGGAGTGGCAGACGTCGTGCTTACGACAGGGGGCACGGGGATCGCCCCGCGCGACGTAACCCCTGAGGCGACGCGAGCTGTTACAACCCGAGAGATTCCAGGGTTTGGTGAAGTGATGCGCTGCGAAGGTCGCAAGTCGACCAAGTTCGCGCCGCTTTCACGAGGCGGGGCGTTTGCGATGGGCGCGACGTTGATTGTGAATCTTCCTGGATCACCTCGCGGTGCGGTAGATTCATTGAATGCCGTGGCGGATTTGATTCCGCACGCGGTGGATCTGTTACACGGACGCACTGGACACTAATGATTAGGACTGCAAGACGGAGAGCGGCCGCGGCGCCGCTGAATGACAGGGTAGCGGTCGCACCCTTTGCAGTCCCTCGAAACTCCGGTCCGGTTGGGAGCATCCTATCTGTATGGTGAAGACTCTGCTGATGTGCTCGATCCTGGCCGGGACTGGCCTCGTGGCGTTTCTGGCGGCGCAAGACCCACCGAAGCCCGACGCAGTCAAGGGCGACGACGCGAAGTTTTCCATCTCGGTCAAATTCGTGATTGCGCCTGTGACGGTGACGGATCGTGACGGAAACTTCGTCAGTGGACTCACGCCTTACGACTTTAAACTCTTCGACAACGGCAAGCCGCAGCGCATCACGGAGGACGTCGCAGATCATCCGATTTCGCTGGTGGTGGTGATCCAGGCAAACGCCGCAACCGAGCACGTGATCAAGCAGGTGCAGAAGATTGGCAGTGTGATCGATGGAACCATTCTGGGCGAGACGGGCGAAGTTGCTGTGATCGCATTCGATCATCGGGTGCAGACTTTGAGTCCATTCACTTCAGAGCCGGGCAAGGTGACCGAGGCGCTGAAGAAGCTCAAGCCGGGCAGCTATTCTGCCAATCTGAACGACGCGACGATGGCTGCTATCAATATGCTGAGGGTTCGTCCGACCACGCGGCGCCGGGCGATTCTATTGATCAGCGAATCGCGCGACAAGGGCAGCGAGATGAGCGTCCGTGAAGTGCTGACCAACGCCGAGTTCAACGACGTGGTGATTTATCCCGTGAACATTTCTCATCTGCTCACATCATTGACCACCGCGCCGCCCCCGCCGCGACCGGACAATCGTCCGCCCGGAGCGGTCCATCTGCCGGCGGGCGTGGTGGCGACGCCCACGACGGAATCGCAGGGCGCGACGGGAAACTACATTCCCTTATTCGTTGAGATTTTCAAAGGCGCGAAGAGCATCTTCGTTCCGAATCCGCTGGAGGTGTATTCGAAATACACGGGCGGCCGCGAGTATTCGTTCAAGTCGCAGGGAGCGCTGGAGCGCGCGGTTTCGGAGATCGGTGCGGAGTTACACAGTCAGTACCTGTTGACGTATCGACCGAATAATGAAACCGAGGGCGGCTTCCATGAAATCACAGTGCAGATTTTGAAGCCGGACTTGAAGGTTCGGACGCGGACGGGATACTGGGTCGCGGCGAAGCCGAATTGAGGATTTGATTCGTCGGCTAAAGCCGACGCTGCGGGCTTAAGCCCGCGCCA
>DASYPO010000143.1:0-9247 GCA_036006545.1 Bryobacteraceae bacterium | reverse complement strand
CGCACAGAACAAGTCGTTTCACTTCTCAACTCCCAATTCATTTTTCACGCTGAAGACACCGGGGACTCCCTTTGCCGCGAGGTCGGCTACGGTCTTATCGCCTTCGTTGGCTACCCATCCCACCAACGTGACATTGCCGTTCTTTACGATGATGTGGATCGACGGCACCGCCATCAATGCGTAGCGATTTAGCTGCGGCTTCCGATAAATCGCGTCGAAAAGCGCCAGCCGCAGCCGGTCGTCGTTGGGCGAATTTGGCAGCACCTCGATTTCGTTGACCACGCTCTCCACGCCTTCAATCCGCTTCACGACCTTCTCCGCGTCGCTCTTGATTGTCGGGCGCTGCACTTGCCCGAACAGCGTGACTTTGGCGCCATCCACGCGATATGCCAAATTGTCGAATACGCCGTAGAACGGCAGCATTACCAACTCGTGCCGTACATTCTTGACCAGCCGTTCGTTGGTCTTGTTCTGACCGACTACGGCGAGCGCCGCGAACGCAGTGAGCAAAACAAGCTTCTTCATGAGAATCCTCCTCCGGGTAGCGTACGCCTTGCCGGACGGGGACGCAAGCGTTGGGGCGCGTAACGCAGGCGATCTTGTCGCCTGTTCTTGTGGGGCAGGTGATCTTGTCACCTGCCTCTTCCAAATTACACTGCGTCCGAAATGCTCGCGAAATTGAAATCCGTCGCCATAATTCCCGGAACAATCGAGGATCCCGCCTCCGCGCCTTGGCTGCGCACCGGCGCCGTCAACATAGTCGAGTTCTGCAACACCCGTACTGGGCTCTCATTCCAGCGGAAGTTCATCAGTGGATCGGTGACCTTCCCCTTCTCGACCAGAAATACGCCGTCACGCGTGAGCCCCGTCACCTGCAGCGTCTGCGGTTGCAGCAAGCGGATGTACCACAGCCGCGTGACCAGAATCGCCTTGTCAGCAGCCTTGATCAGATCGTCCAGCTTGTGATCCTGACCTTCGAGAAGCAAGTTGCTGACCGACGGCGTCGGCTGCTTGCCGGCTTTGCCCGCCCAGAAGCGATCGTAGGCCAGATTCTTCACCACGCCCTTTTCGATCCACGTGATTTTTTCGTTTGGCAGAAGCGAAGGCCCCCACGGCGACGCCGCGAACTTGGGATTGAACGGATCGCTACGCAGCGTGATGTGCTCGGGAAACAATTTTTCGCCGACCAGAGTTTCGCCCTGCTTGCCGCCCTTCTTACTGAGAAAAGACTGACCCTGTTCGGCCCCGCGCGCGCCGAATCCGAAACCGAGGTAGCCCACCAGATCGCTGACCGCGGCGGGTTCGAGGATCACGGTATACTTCCCGGGTTCGAGCCGGCGCTTGTTATCTCCCCGCACACACTTCTCGACTGCGATGCGCGCGGCCAGTTCGCCATCAAGGTCCTTGAGCGTAGTCGATGTTTGGGTCGCCCAGCCGGAGCTGCTGCCGGACGCGTTGCGAACTGTGTTGGTGAGGCTCGAATCGGTGTAGCGGTGAAATCCGAATAGGCCGGCCTTGTTGGCGACCGCGACCCAGTTCGCCGAGCGCTGCACGAATCCCGCAGCAGTGAGCTTCTTCGCGCGCGATGCTTCGATCACCGCACGCACGTGTCCAATCATCGCGTCGCCGCGCGAGGTTCCGGTGGGCTCGTCGAAATTCGTCAGCTCCGGATACTTCTGCGCGCCCAGCGGCGGCATGTCTTCGGGATTGGGCCGCGAGATGCGCGCGAGCTGTTCAGCCTGCTCCACGCCGGCGCGTAGCGCGTCGTCGGTAAGCTCGCTCACCGTGGCGCTGCCGTTGCGTTTGTCCGCGGTGGTCGCCTGGATTGAAACGCCCTGCGTAAGCGTGTAGCCCGACGTCGTAATCCCGTTGTTGGCGAAACGGATGAACACGTTCTCGTTCGCGAAAATGGTGACCCGGCACTCGGGCAACTTCGAATAGCTGAGGATTTTATCGGCGAGATTCTTGGCTTCTTGTTTGTTCAGCATGTCCGTGGTCCTTAGTCGGTGACGATGACGTTGATCTGACGGAAGCGCGTGGGCGCGCAGCCGTGACTCATCGCGTTGATCTGCTGCGGCTCGCCCTTGCCGTCGTTGGGCAATCCGTATTGCTGCCAGTAGGCGCGCGCGCCGATGCCGTCGCAGGCCTGCCAGAAATCGGGCGTGCGAGCCTGGTACGCCACTCGCGAAATCATCCCGCGCTTCTTGCCGCCCTTGATTTCCCAGAACGCGTCGCCGCCAAACTGGAAGTTGTAGCGCTGCTGGTCGATCGAATAACTGCCGGTGCCCTCGATCAGAATTCCGTCGTCGACGCCGCTCACCAGATCATCCAGCGTGGTCTGGCCTTCCGAAGGGGCCAGCCACACGTTGGGCATGCGCTGGAAGGGCACCGAGCTCCAGTTGTCCGCATAACAGCAGCCGCGCGATTCCCTTTCGCCGACCATGTGCGCCTGATCGCGAATGGTCTGGTAGTGCGTGAAGATCCCCTTTTCGACGATCGGAAACTTGGTGGTCTTTACGCCGTCGTCGTCGTACTTCACCGTCGAAAGGCCGTACTCCGCGGTGCGATCGCCGAAGAAATTCACCATGTCGCTGCCGATCCGGAATTTGCCCATCTTGTCGGTGGTCAGGAAGCTGGTGCCCGCGAAGTTCGCTTCAAATCCCAGCGCGCGATCGAGCTCCGTCGAATGGCCGATCGATTCGTGAATGGTCAGGCACAGGTGGCTGGGCATCAGCACCAGGTCCTTCTTGCCAGCGGAAACCGGGGGTGCGCCCAGATGCTCCACCACTTCTTCCGCGATACGCTTGGCGTTCTCGCCCAGGTTCACCATGGGTACGTACTCCCAGCCGCGCGCCATTGGCGCAACTTCGTACGAACGGCTGCGCGAAACACCCTTCGCGAAATCCACCGCCGTCGCGCTGAGATTCGGATAGACCTGCACGATGTATTGTTGGATCGACGAACCCTCGCTCGACGCGAAATATTTGTCTTCCGCGTGGAATCCCAGCGAGCCGAATGCCGACATGACCTTGGGATTTTTCTTCACCGTGAGCGCGGCGTTGTGGATCAGCTCCAGTTTTTCGTCCACCGACACGCTGAACGGATCCTTTTCGTGCGGCACCGTCCATCGGTCCACGTACGCTTTCGTCGGTGCGAGCTTCACCGGCGCAGCCTGCAGAGCCAGGTTGGCTTTCGCGACGGTTACCGCTTCGCGCGTGATGCGCGCAATTTCCGCAGTGGTAACGATCGGCGACGCGGCAAATCCCCACTGCCCCTTAACGATTACGCGCACGCCGAATCCAAAACTCTGGCGATCGTTGACGAACGGGACCTCGTCGGTTTCCGTGCCTCCGCGCTGCGGCGAGAGCCGGTAGCCCGAGAACTGGTCGCGATACCGATTGATCCGGATATCGCAATAAGTAGCTCCCTGCTTCTTCGCCTCGGCCAGCGCGACGGCGCCGAGTTTTTCGAGCGCTGGAGTGGGCTTGGTGGCTTTCAGCTCGGGTTCGCCGAACAGTTCCTGCGCGAACAGCAGCGACGCGGCAGTCGTAGCCGAGCCTGCCAGAAATGTGCGGCGTGTAAATCGCGCGCCGAAATCGGTGGGGTTCATAGAGACCTCAAGGTGTGCGTGAAGACGCCTGTTTTTAGACGCGTTCACTCGCCTTTAGTCTCGCATGAAGGCTCTGGCTTCTGGCTCCTGTTTAACCCTGCACCCTTAACGTCGCGAACGACTGCGTCCACACTCCGCCCACCTGCGCCGTTACCGAATGATCGCCATCCACCAGGCTCGGAACCGTGATGTTGAGCTGATACAGCCCCACGCCCGTCAGCCCCGCGTACGACACCACCGCCTCTTTTCCGTCGATGAAAACTTTGACCGGGTTCACCAGCGGCGCGGCCGTGTCGACCACTTGACCTGCGGGTACCGTCGGATTGGTCGCGCCGAATCCGGTGCCGAACAGTAGAATCTGGTCGCCGGACTTGGCGGGATTCGTCGCCAGGCCGTCGTACAATCCTACCGGCCCCAGATACGCGCCATCGGCCCGCACCGCCGCGACATTATTTCCGGTGAACAGGAAGAAACCCGGTTGAAGCGAGTGCACGGTCGCCGACACCGTTGCGGATCCGCTAGAGTTCATCACCTTGACCTGCAGCGCGCCAGTTATGTCGGAAGGAACTTGGACGTTTAACTGGGAGGGACTGATGTAGTACACCGATGCCGCCTTGCCGTTGACGCTTACGCTCACACCGTCGAGTTGCTCCGGAAGTTTCCCGCCGACAATGTCCGCCGAAGTCCAGGTGCGAGTCCCCGCGCCGAGCTTGCTTCCGTGCACACTGATCCACGATCCGGCCGCGACCGTCGGCTGGCTGGACGCGCCGTCGACGACGCCGTTCAGCGCGAAAATCGTGGGCGCCGCGATCGCTGCCGTATCGCTCGGCGTGTAGCCGAGCACGACGTCGAACACCGCCGACAATTCGCCGATCTTGGAATTTGCAACCGGCGCGAACGGCACCACGATCATGTTTCTCTGCGCAGCATTGGTGACGCCGCTCAGCACGCCGTCGTTGGCGTTCAGCGGATCGCCCTGCACAAAAACCTGCGTCGTGAACTTGATTCCGCCCGGATAAGTCACCTGCATGTGGATGTGCCGCGTGCGGCCCGGATAGAGGCCGGGTTTCACGGTGCGGAAAACATAACGCCCGTCCGACGCGGTCACGAACTTTCCGTAGCCCTGAAACATTTTGTCGCGATTGGTGATCGGGCTCGCCGTGTGGATATACGCGCCGTTGTTGTCGGCCTGCCAGATCTCGACCAGCGCGCCGCGCACCGCCGATCCGTTGCGATCCAGAATCCGTCCGCTCAACCACGTGATGGAACCGACCGCGGGCGTGATCGCGTCGTTGATAATCACCAGGTCGTTGTCCAGATCGAGCGGCATCTGATTCGGATAATAAGGTCCGATGGTCAAGGACGGTGTGAGCGTGAGCTGTTGCGCGAATGCGCCGCGAGCCGTGTAAAACAGCCCGCCGATTCCCATCGCACCGATGAACGACCGCCGGTTCATTGAAAGCTTCGACATATACATCAGTGACGCGAGTCCAACCTCTCGCGATTCGCCGACGCCCGCCTTTTTACCTTCTTAACGGATTTTTTATTTCGCCCGCCTTCAATCACTTCGCGATTCCCCGCCCCTCCCGCGTGCACCAACCGGGTTTATCGTGCAGGCAGAGGAGATCGCGCGCTCTGCTGTCGGAGGGCCGATTCAACCGAGCGGGGAATTCTAGACTCTTCGCTGCAACGTTTGTGGACGACAGTCCTCGGGCCTGAGGATCAGGTTCTAAGTAGGGAGCTCCCGAAAAATTCTTGTCTTATCTGCGTTCATCTGCGTTTATCTGCGGTTTGCTTTATGCCGTGAACCGGTAACCGACGCCGCGAATGGTCTGAATGTGTTTCGGATTCTGCGGCGTGTCTTCCAGCTTTTGGCGCAGCCACGCCACGTGCACGTCGATCGTGCGCGACGAAGCCTCGCTCGCGTATTCCCAAACCTTCAGCAGCAGTTCCTCGCGCGGAACTACGCGGTCGCGATGATCCACCAGGTAATGCAGCAACTGCAATTCTTTCGCAGCCATGCCCACCGGCTGGCCGCCCTTGCGAACTTCCGCACGCTCGAAATCGATTTCGACGTCGTCGAATTGAAAGCTGCGCACCGGAATGCGCTGCTCTTTCTGCACCCGCCGCAGCAGCGCTTCCATGCGCGCCAGCAGTTCGCTTGGATCGAACGGCTTGACGAGATAATCATCGGCACCAATTTTCAGACCGACCACGCGATCGACGACTTGGCCTTTTGCGGTGAGCATCAATATCGCTACGTCGCGGCCCTGCTGGCGCAATTCGCGGCACACGTCGTGACCATTCTTGCCGGGCAGCATGACGTCCAGCAGAATCAAATCGTGGCCGCCCGCGACCGCCTTCGCTAGTCCCGAAACTCCATCCGTCGCAGAGTCGACGGTGTAGCCCTCATTGGTGAGCAAATCGGTGATGGTCAGGACCAGCCCAGGCTCGTCCTCAATTAAAAGAATGTTCGACTTCATCTTGAATTTTTTGGGGGGCGGCCGGAATGCGGATCGCAAATTCAGTTTGCTGCATGGGCTCGCTGCGCACGCTGACGCTGCCGCCGTGGGCTTCCACGATGCGCTTCACTAAATTGAGTCCCAGCCCGGTTCCATGAATCTGATCCTGCACCGCGCGATTGCCGCGAAAGAATGGATCGAAAATGCGCGACTGTTCCGCTCGCGGAATGCCGGGCCCGCGATCAGCCACTCGAATTTCGACCGCGGACGCGCCGCGCTCTTCCACGGCCGCCGCAAAAACGCCGATCCAGTTACCGCCTTCGGTTCCGTACTTGATCGCATTGGTGAGGAGATTCGACAGCGCGTGGCGCAGGGCGGTGGCGTCGCCCAGAACGATCGGCAGCCTGGGCTCGATCGTGGTCTCGACCGTGCAGCCCGATTTTTCGATCAATGCGCGATTGGCGTGCAGCTCTTCCTGAATCAGCGCGGTCAAATCCACCGGTTCACGCTCCCGCAGCACGCCGCCTGATTTCGATTTCGCGAAGAGCAGTACCTGTTCCACGATGGACGTGAGGCGGTCGCACTGTTCCTGAATCAGCGTGCCGTAACGCTCCACCTGCGTCGGGTTTTGCGCGATCTTCCCACGCAAATTGTAGGCTGCCGTGCTCATCACAGTCAGCGGCGTGCGCAACTCGTGCGAGACGCCCGCCACGAAGTTCATCTGCAGCTCGGCGAGTTGCTGCGCGCTGCGCGACATGCGAAGAAGCGCGAAAACCGTAACGAGCATCAAGAGCAGCAGTCCCGCGGAGATCGCGACGTTGCGCCAGCGCGCTCGCGCGACAATCGATTCGAGTGATCCGGCGTGATGCCGCACCTGCAGCAGCCAACGGCCTTGCGTCGGGTCGCCCGCCTGCGCGCCAGGACCGCGGCCACCGCGACCCGGCTGGTTGCGGCCGAGATTCGGACGAATGTCGAGAATCCGCACGACGGCGTCGGCGGCGAATTCCGTGGGATGCGAATGCTGCGGCGCCGATTGAAACAGCGAGACCGACGGATTGCTGTTGAGTACTACTTCCGCATCGTATTCGAGCTTTCCCGCGCCGCCCAAATAGCGGTTGAGCATTTCGGGGAAGAGTGTGGCGCGGAGGTAGTCCAGATTCAACTCCATGACGAGCCATTCCTGCTCGCTGCCGCGGGACCCTTGTGGTCCGCCGGCAAGTGGAGAGGCAATCGGTGGTCTGCGTCGACCATCCGGCGGGCGCGATCCCCGATCGGGCGGCGGTGGCGCCTTGTCGGCTCGTCCAAATCCCGGCCCCCGGCCAGGCCAGTCCGGCGGCGGCGGCCGCATTCCTCCGCCGGGAGGAGGGCCGCCCGGAAACCTTGGGCCTGGGGGACCGGGAGCGCCTCCACGTCCGCCGTCCGGGCCGCCGCCGAAACGTGGCGCTTCCAGCAAGACCGATTCCTCAAGCGACGTCGTCGCGACGGGTCCGCCCATGCGACGCGCGATCATTCGCTCGCGAAGCCCTGCCCACTCGGTTGGCCACTCCGCTTTCGCAAACGACTTCTGGTCGAAATCCAGCAGCGATAACTCAACCGAGTCGTCCTTCGGGACCGCCAGCGCGATGCGGCGGAAGAGTCGCTCGTGCGACGGCTCCCAGCGCTTGTACTGCTCGGCGTACGCGGTCTCGCGCCCCAGTTCGTCGATCTGGGAGATCGGGGGCAACAATCCGGCCGCCGCATTCTCGATCTCTTCGTTGAAGCCCCGGCGCAGCAGGTTCAGCTTGGTGGTCAGTTCTTCGTGGAGCCGCTGGCGCTCGGCTTTGCTCACCTCGCCGATCCAGCGGAATTGCAGGACTGCCAGCACGGCGCACGTGATCGCGAGAAGACCGACGAAGATCCAGGAGATCCACGTCGAGCGCTTGAGGCGATCCATACATCTAGGCTAGCGCCTACCGGGCCTCGACCGTTACAAAGCGTGGGTTAAACACCGGTAAAAGCAAGGTTAAGAAGGTTAAAGCCTAGGTCAGCGACGCAACCCTTGGAGGGCTTTGCCTGTCTGTAAGGGTATGACGGCTGTGTTTCAATTCAAGACCTACTTGGCGGGAGTCGCGGCAGCGTTGCTTCTGGCCGCGATGATCGCGCCGGCTGTAGCGTTGGCGGCAGGCTCGCTCTCCCAGCGGGAGACGCCGCGGACGCAGAAGCCGCAGCAGCGCCGGCGAATCGGCAAGCGCCCGGTGCTGGCCGTGGTGGTGATGGACTGTGCAAGCAAGCGAACCTAAATCCAAAACGAAAAGAGAAACGACACCCATGAAGAATCGAACGTTGACGCTGGCCGTGCTCGCCGCGGCGGCGCTGCTCCCAGCGATTTCGAGTGCGCAACGATTCGGCCCGCGCGCCGAAGGCGGTGCTCCGCCGGATCCGGCCACGATGGTCGCGAACCAGGTGGCGCGTCTGACCACTCAGCTCAGCCTGACCACCGCGCAGGCCAGCCAGGCCACCACCATCTTCACGAATGCACAGTCGGCGTCCGCGCCTTTGCGCGCCAGCCTCAACACCAATCATGAGGCGATGCGCGCTGCGGTGAAGAACAACGCGATCTCGACCATCGACCAACTGGCTGCCAGCAACGGCTTGCTTTCCGGCCAGCTGGAGGCGATCCAAAACAAAGCCAATGCCGCGTTCTACGCGATTCTGACGGCAGATCAGCAGGCCAAGTTCGATCAGTTCGGGCCGGGCGGGTTTGGCGGTCCGGGCGGGCGCGGCGGTCCCCCTCCGCCGCGCGTGAATTAGGGCGTTGGGGAACAAAACGGGCCGATTCTGAGCTTGCTGTCCAGAACCGGCCCGTATTTTTCAGGTCTCGACTGAGCTTAGAAGTTCAGCCTGAGCACGAGTTGCACCAGCCGCCCGCCTGGATCGTTGGTGGTTGACGTGTCCTGATAAGCGTTGGTGATTTGGCCGAAGGTCGCGGTCGAGCGATTGGTGATGGAGTTTGTGTCGTTGGCCGCGCTCCCGATCAAGAAGTTGATGTTGTTAAACGCGTTGAGGAACTCGCCGCGCAGTTCCACGTTGACGCGCTCGGTGATGCGCACCTTTTTGACCGCGCTGATGTCGAACCGCGTGAACATCGGTCCGTACAGCAACAAGCGAGTGCCGCCGCACTGACCCGCGTACAGCT
>DASYPO010000142.1:0-6540 GCA_036006545.1 Bryobacteraceae bacterium | reverse complement strand
ATAAGGCCCGGTAGCTCATACGTACTTACTCGTTTTCAAGTTTGCGTACGGAAGAGGCGGCCCAGCTTGGCAGCCGCGGCTCCCCGAACACAGACCGTTCCTGGTCCTCTTGCTCATTCGTGTTTATTCGTGTTCATTCGTGGCCAATTTTTTGGCGAAGTTCTCTAACAGCTTCGCGAGGTCGACGTCTTTCTGCGTGATGCCGCCGGCGTCGTGCGTCGAGAGGTCGATCTTGACGGTGCCATACACGTTGAACCACTCAGGATGGTGATCCATCGCTTGGATGGCGGTGGCGCAGGTCGCCATGAATCCGAAGGCGTGGATGAAATCGGGGAATTTGTATTCGCGATGAAGCTTGGCCTTCACCACTTTCCAGCCGGGGAGCTTCACAAGCGCCGCGGCGATCTCCGCCTGAGTCAGTTTTTTAGGCTTGGCCATAAATTGGAATCACCGCTCCGTTCACATCTTTCGCCGCATCGGAAACCAGCCACACCAAGAGCCCGGCGATGGACTGCGGCGTGACCCATTTCGAATGGTCCGCGTTGGGCATGGCTTTGCGATTCACTTCGGTATCGATGGTCGAAGGCAGCACCGCGTTGCAGGTGATGCCGTGATCGCGCACCTCGGCCGCGACGTTGCGCACCAGGGCGACTACGCCCGCTTTCGAAACTGCATATGCGCTGAAGTTCGGCATGGTTTCGAGCGCAGCGCGCGCGCCAATCACAACGATCCGTCCGTGTTTCTGCGCGAGCATCGGCTTGAGCGACGCACGCATCGCCAGGAACGCCGCGCGCAGATTGACGTTCATCAGCATGTCCCAGGTTTTGTCGTCGGTCTCGGCGATGGAGCCGCCCGCGAACGCGCCGACCAGGTGCACCAATGCGTCGAGCGGTCCTTGCTTCAAAACCTGATCGACCATGGACTGCGCGCCTTCGGCGGTCGAAAGATCGACGTCCAGGTCGGAACCCGAGCGCGCTGCGCCGATCACTTTCGCGCCGGTCGCGGCAAAGGCTTGGTAGACGGTGGTGCCGAGCCCGCCACTCGCACCGGTGATTAGGATCGCCATATGTGGATGATATCCAGTTTCCCTATACATCTAATCCCACGGCACGCATCAGTTCAAGAGCATTCGAGCGGGTGACGACTCCGGGTCGCAGACGGTAATCGAACCGGATCTCGCCGCCTTCGAGATGATCTTCGAAATGCACGTTGACGCCGGGCGGCGTGAGCGTTTCGGCGATGTGAGCGAGCGCGAGGTCGTGCGTAGTGATCAGCCCGATCGCGTCGCGTCCGACCAAACCGCGCACCAGTGCTTCGGCGCCTATGCGGCGATCGTGCGAATTGGTGCCGCTCAATAACTCGTCGAGCAGAAAAAGCGTGGGGCGGCCGCTCTGAGCGAGATCGACGATTTCGCGGAGACGCTGGATTTCGGCGTAGAAACGAGAGCGATGATCGGCCAGAGAATCGTTGGTACGAAGCGAAGCGCCGATATTCAAGGGCGAAATGCGAAGGTCCGAGCACGTGACGGGAGCGCCCGCCCAGGCGAGTACCGCATTTAGTCCGAGAGCGCGCATCATAGTGCTCTTTCCGCTCATGTTCGAGCCGCTGACGATCATCAGTCGTGTTTCGCCGCCGATGGAGAGGTCGTTTGCGACAGACTCGGCGGGCGCGATCAAGGGATGATGCATCGCGGTCGCATGGAATTGCGGCTGATCGGTTTCGAGCAAGTCGGGAAACGCGGCGTCGGGATGCTCATAGGCGAACGCGCCGAGCGAACATAGCGCTTCAAACTCGCCCACTGCGTCGATCCATGCACCGATCTGGGGGCCGTGCGCAACGCGCCAGGCTTCGATCGCCATGGTGAATTGGGGGATCCACAACAGCGGCGCGGCAATCGGGCGAAGCACGGCATGGAAGCGCGCCGAATCCAGCATTTCGAAAAGGCGCCGCAGACGGCGAATGTGCACCGAGGCGGGGACGCCGCTGGTTTCGAGTGTCCGCTTCAGTTCGAGCAGACGAGGGGACGTAAAGGGCTCGCGCTCGATGCGCTCGAGTAGAAGGCCTACCAGTTCGAGATCCCGCACGGGGGTCGCGAATATATAAAGGACGCGCAACACGGCGGGGCGAATCGCGACGTTGAACAACAACACGACCAGAACGACACCGAGGAACGGACGCAGGGACCAGACGCCGGTGGCCCATAAACCGAAGGTCGTGAGGGAGGCGGCGGCAATCAGCGGGGCGATCACGCGGGCCCCCGGAAAAAAGTTCACCGGTTCATGCGAGCCCCACTTGGCAAGCGCTCCGTGGTCGACGGCGACCTTAATATCCTCGCCCACCAATGCCAGTTCTTCGCGCAGATCGACGCGTGGTCGCAATTCGTCGACGGCTTTCTGACGCGCCTCGGCATCCGCGCGCGAGGCGGGCGCGAGCAGCCAATTTGCGAGCGTGCTTTCGCCGACGCCGGTTCGGGCGGAGCACAGAAATTCGAATAAAGATCCGCGGCCGAAAACATCGAGGTCATCGGCATACAGATGTTGCGGATTGCGAAAGCGTTCGCCCTGGCTCCCGGTGCCGATCCAGCGCGCTTCCACGCGTCCGACGCAACGCTCGAAATGCGCCAGACCACGGGCGGCGCGCGCACGTTCGCGATCGACGCGCTCATGCGTAATCGCCAGAGCGATGAATACGACGACGGGTGCGATCAGCCACCACGGCGAAATCAATTCCGCGCCAAGCGCCAGACCCGCGAGCACGAACGCGGCGAGTCCGGTCCACAACCGCGCGTTGCCGAGCTGGCGATAACGATCCTCGCAGCGGGTGTGCAGCGCGCGCCAGCGATCGAGATGCGCGCGGTATTCGGCGATTGGTGGCTGGGAAGCGGATGGGACGCTCAAACCTGTATTCTAGATGTTCCTTGCATGCTGCCCCGCTTACGCGGCAATCTCGACTTCATGCCTTCGCCGGTAGAGGACCGGCCCGGGCTGATGATTCGCGATCCCTTTCATTACTCCGATGCGACGCTGATCGTGCCGCCGGCACTGACGGGCGCGCTGGAATTTTACGATGGCGAGCATAGCGCGCTGGATTTACGCGCGTACTTGGTCAGGCTCTCGGGAGACTTGAAGGCGGGCGAGATCGAACAGCATCTAAGCGACACGCTTTCGAGCGCGGGGTTTCTGGAGGACGAGAAGTTTGCCGAGCGGCGCACGGCGGCCGAGCAGGCTTTTGCGGCAGCGCCGGTACGCGAGCCAGCGCATGCGGGGTCGGGATATCCGGACGAACCCGTCGCGCTGGCGGAAACGTTACGTGGATACTTGGACGGCGAGACGGCGTCAGCGAACGGCCGCGCGCTGGCGATCGCGGCACCGCACGTGAGTCCGTTCGGAGGAATCGACGCGTATCGCGCGGCGTACCGGGCGCTGACACCCGCCGATGCCGATCGGACCTTCGTGATTCTGGGGACATCGCATTACGGCGCGCCGGACCGGTTCGGTCTGACGCGCAAGCCGTTCGTAACGCCGTTCGGCGAAACGTTGACCGACATTGGATTGGTGGATGAAATCGCGGCGAAGGCAGGCGACGGAGCGGTGATGGAAGACTATTGCCACGCAGTCGAACATTCCATCGAATTCCAGGTGGTGTTTCTGCAACACCTGTTCGGACCGCGCGTGCGCATCGTGCCGGTGCTGTGCGGCGCCTACGCACGCAGTATTTATCAGGGCGGGATGCCCGAAGACAGCGAAGCGGTCAATCGCGCGCTGGGCGGGTTGGGAGAAATCGCGGCGCGCGAGGGCGACCGGTTGTGCTGGGTACTGGGCGTCGATATGGCGCACATGGGGCGCCGCTATGGCGATCGCTTCGAAGCGCATGCGGAGCGCGATGAAATGGAAGACGTGGCGCGTCGCGACCAGGCTCGCATCGGACGGATGGAGGCGGGAGACGCTCGCGGATTCTGGGAACTGATTCAGGAAAATCAGGACGAGCTGAAGTGGTGCGGATCGTCGCCCATCTATACGTTTCTCAAGGCCGTCCCGCAAGCGCGGGGCAAGCTGCTGCGCTACCAGCAGTGGAATATCGACGAGCAAAGCGTGGTCAGTTTCGCGGGCATGCGATTCTCCTCAAACTAACCCTCCGCGCGCCGATAACTGGATTGAGGCGCACTTTGAATTCTCTGCTGAAATCGGTTGACGAACTGGACCGCCTGGACGAGCTGTGGAGGGTCACTACACAGTGTTACACCTTGGCGATCCGATCAGCGGGGCAGTACGCATTGGAACTTGAGACCGAAGGCGCGACGGTATTTCGCGCGCATCTGGCGGCTTTAGCGGAGGCGCTGCAGAAAGCCGAGTCGCCCGAACCAATCCGCGAGATCCAGGCTTCCTTTCGCGGTGAGCTGCGCGAGTATCACGACAAGACACAGTTACGGGTGACGCGGCTGCACAATGAGGTTGCCGCGGCCGCCGCGGTGATGGAATCGCTCGCGGCGAGCGTCGCTACAGACAGCGATGATCACGAAACCCAAATGCATACCGAGATGGAGAGTCTGCAAGAGGCGCTCAACAGCGGCGACGCGGAACAGCTCCGGAGCCGGGCGCGGAGCGTCATAGCTAGCATTGCGCGGTACACGCAAGGAATCCGAAAGAGCAACCAACTGATGATCGCGCACCTGCACGACGAGATTCGAATGCTGCATCAGGAGATGGATCAACGCGAACGAATGAAGAATTGCGACCCGGTGACGGGCGCCTGGAACGAGGGTCGAATCGACGCGGCGATCGCGGAGCTGGTGCGTTTGGATGAATCGTTCTGCGTGGCGGTGTTCGAGGTGCGCAACCCGCAGCCTTTGGAGACGCGTTACACGCGCACCAGTGCGGAGGGCGCGTTTCGCGCATTAGTCGACCGGCTGCGCCGGGCCGTCGGTGAGCAGGTGATGGTGGGGCGGCGCTCGGAGGATCAGTTCGTCGCGATCCTGCGGGACATCGACAAGGTAACGGCCATTGGGTTCGTAGCCGGGGTGACCGACGCCCTCAACGGACCGTACGCGATTCAGGAAAATGGGGAATCGCAAACGATGGTCTTGCAGGTCACAAGTGGCGTAACTGAGCACATTCAGGGAGCAAATGGCGAGGGTTTCCGGGACGAGCTGGGGCAGTTGAGCGGGGTCTTGGCGGCGGGTTAGGGCGACCGGGCAATCGAGAATGGCAGGTGGCAAAGACCACCTGCCCCACAATGAACTCCGCCTTCCAGCTAATCGTTCACACGCGGGTGCCGCTTGAACTCGCGCGGCACAGCGAATTGAATCTCCTGCGCGATCCACTCCGGCTCGCCGCTGCCCTGGCAACTCCCCCAGATCGAAAGCGGCTCATTGCCATAACGAATCATCCCGCTGTGCCTGGTCTTGTCCTTGTCGATTTCCGGATTCGGATCGGCGAAGCCCAGCAAGTGACGCAGCGTGTCCACTTCGCCGGGCTGCCCGGTTAGAAATAGCCATCGCGGGTCCTGGACGCGATGCATCTCCGCATACTCCTTGAGCTTTGCGGGCGTGTCGACCTCCGGCTGGACCGTCATGGAATAGATGAAGATTTCCTTCTTAACCTCCTGGTCCAGGATCTTTCGGACTTTCACGAGGTTGGCGAGTATCGACGAACAGATGCCCTGGCACTGCGCGTACATGAAGTTCAGAACCACGATCTTGTCCTTGAGGAGGTCGTCGTAAAACTTGAGTTGGCGGCCCGCACTACTGACCAGGGTGAAGTTCGGGAAGTAACGCTGGCGCACCGTCTCACGGCCCGACAGCGGCGGCGCGAATTGCCGCGGTCCCGGCGACTGCTCCGCCGACGCGGATTTCTTGATCGATGATTTGCCGCAACCGGCCAAGGCGCCCGCCAGCGGAGCCAATGCGATTCCCGAGAATAGATTTCTTCGGCTGATCATTGTCATGCCTCCTTTCGCCGGAATCACGGATTCGATTTAGTGTCGCCGGTGACGGCAACGTCGAATCGCAACATCATCGAGTGGTCCTCATGGATCACGTTGTGACAATGCATCGCGTAGCGGCCCAGCCAATCGCGGAATCGCATTTTGATGGTCGCGCTGCTCTTGGGGACAAGACGCACCGTGTCTTTGCGAGCCAGGTTGACCCCGGTCTCTCCGCTGTTGTCGCACCCCGACCAGCAGTATTGGCTACCCCAACGCGAGTAGTTGTAAGAATCGTCGCTGCTGCTGCCGTACAGGCCGGGCGCGCCCTTGGTGACCTGATGCTCTTCCATGTGCACATGGATCGGGTGCGACCAATTCCAGCCGTTCTGGAATTGCCACTGCTCCAAACTGTTCTGCTGCACCGTGAAGCGGCTGGTGTTGCAGTTGAACAAGCCGCCGTTAATGGTCCACTGGCCGTTTCGACCCTGATCGAAATTGAAGTTGCGCGTGACACGCGGAGTTCCGGTGACGCTGGGCAGAGTGTAAAAACTAACGTTGGCAGTGGGGATCACGCTGTTGTCGTTGACGATCGGCCCGTCGACGATGATCTTGAGCATC
>DASYPO010000141.1:0-18142 GCA_036006545.1 Bryobacteraceae bacterium | reverse complement strand
CAGCGGAAACGTGGCATCGACCACAATCGCGCGTTCCGACTTGGCGCGGCGGTGAAATTCTTCCAGGAAGCGTTGCCCGAGTTGCGATTGCCGGCGTTCGACGGCGACCACCACGCAGGCGTGTCCGGCATCCTTGATCGGGACCAGTGCTCCCTCGTTGCGCACCAGCGTGACGGCATGATCAGAAATTTTCTGTGCAGCTTCCGCGCCCTCCGGCGAATCTAGCGCATCGCTGATCGCATCCAGGTCCACCAGTTTCTTCTTGATCACTCCCACGCGAATCTTGGCCGCGAGAATGCGGATCACGCTCGCTTCGACGCGCTCGCGGGACAGTCGCTTGTTCTCGATCGCGGCGACAACGGCGCGAATCGCACGCTCCGGGTCGGGCGGCATCAGCAACACGTCGGCCCCTGCTTCGAGCGCGCGGACCGATACTTCGCCGGAGTTGAATTTCAACGCGACCCCAGCCATGTCCAGCGCGTCGGTCACGATCAGGTTCGGAAATTTCAATTCTTCGCGTAAAAGCCCAGTCAGAACCTTGGCGGAAACCGTCGCCGGAATCTCATTAGATTCGATGGCGGTGACTTCCATGTGCGCCGTCATGATCGAATCGATCCCCGCTGCGATCGCCGCGCGGAAGGGCTTCAGCTCCACTTCATCCAGGCGTTGCTTGCTGACGTCCAGCCGAGGAAGACCCAGGTGACTGTCCACGTTGGTATCGCCGTGGCCTGGAAAATGTTTAGCTGTCACCAGCACTCGATTCTTCGGGTCGGAATGCGCGCCGTCGATATACGCAGCCACATGCTTCGCCACGTCGTCCGGATTCTCGCCGTACGATCGCAGGTTGATCACCGGATTGTCTGGATTCACATTAACGTCGGCCACCGGTGCGAAAACCCAGTGAAAACCCAGCGCGCGTGCTTCGCGGGCGGTAATCAGTCCCTGGATGCGCGAACCTTCCACGTCGCGCGCCGCGCCATACGCCATGTTGTAAGGGAAACGCGTGCCCGCGTTAATCCGCATGGAAGCGCCACGCTCGAAATCCCCGCCGACGATCAGCGGTGTCTTCGCCAGCTTCTGCATTTGGTTCAGAAACAGCGCGGTGGCGTGCGGCTCGGCGTTTCGCGCGATCCCATTGAACACACGATTGTTCACGATCAGGCCGCCGATGTGCAGGTCGCGCACCCAATGGCGATACTTCTGGAAATCGGCGTTGCGGGTGCTGAGCGCCTCGCCGTAACACACGCCGATCACCAGTTGCGCCACGCGATCGCGCAGACTGAGAGGCCCCATCAGGGCCCGCGCCGCCCGTTCCTCCGCGCTCATAGGCGCCGCCTTTGGCTTAGGCTTCGGCTTGACAGCCGGACGGGCAGCCCATACCGTCGCGGTGGCGAAAAGCAATCCGCACACCACGCGCCTGATATGATTGCCCTCTATGAGGCCACGTTTTCGACTCATTCTCCCTCTCGCCCTCGCCGCTGCCCTGACACTCGCCGCCGCGTCGAAAGAGACCGCGCTCGATCGCTACGTTCATGCTCCCGATTCGAGCTTCAAATTCGAGCTGGTAAAGACCATCCAGGGCGAAGGCTACAAAGCTTACGTTCTGGATCTAACATCGCAGACTTGGAAGCCCCCCGTCGAGCCGAGCCGCAGCGTGTGGAAGCACTGGCTGACTATTGTGAAGCCGGACGTGGTCAAGTATTCGACCGGTTTTCTGTTCATCACCGGGGGAAACAATAATGACAAGCCGCGCGAGAAAGCCGATGATCTGACGGTCGATCTGGCGATGAGCACTGGCTCGGTGGCCGCCGAACTACGCATGGTTCCGAATCAGGCGATTTCGTTTCCCGATGGGAAGAAGCCTATGGTGGAAGACGAGTTCATCGCTTACACCTGGGACAAATTCCTGCGTACTGGCAATGAAATGTGGCCTGCGCGTCTGCCCATGACCAAGAGCGCGGTGCGCGCCATGGATGCGATCACGGCGTTCATGAAGGGTGATGTGGCGGGCAAGGTGAATGTCGAGACCTTCGTCGTCGCGGGCGGATCGAAGCGCGGCTGGACCACCTGGACCACCGCCGCGGTCGACAAGCGCGTGGTCGCGATCGCGCCGATGGTGATCGATATGCTGAACGCGGAAAAATCGTTTGAGCATCACTACCGGGCGTACGGATTCTATTCGCCGGCGGTGAAGGATTACGAAGACCTGGACATCATGAAGTGGTCGGGCACGAAGCAGTATCGCAAGCTGATGGAGATCGAAGAACCGTATGAGTATCGCGACCGGCTGACCATCCCCAAGTTCATCATCAATGCCGGCGGCGACCAGTATTTCCTGCCGGATTCGTCGCGCTTCTATTTCGACGACCTGAAGGGCGAGAAGCATCTTCGTTACGTCGCCAATACGGATCACTCCCTACGTAATTCCGATGCGCGCGAATCGCTGGTGGCGTTCTACGATATGTTCCTGCGCAAGCAGGCGCGCCCGACTTTTTCCTGGAAGTTCGAAAACGACGGCTCGATCAAAGTCACATCGGCCACCAAGCCTACCGAAGTGAAAATGTGGGCAGCAGTGAATCCTGAAGCTCGCGATTTCCGCTTGGCGAAAATCGGACCGGCATACAAGCCAACCGTTCTCACCGAACAGCCAGACCACGTCTTCGTCGGTAAACCAGAGCGGCCCGAGAAAGGCTGGGTTGCGTATTTCATCGAGCTGACCTATCCAAGCGGTGGCAAGTATCCGGCGAAGTTTACGACCGGTGTGCGGGTCGAACCGGACACACTGCCGTTCCCCGCACCGAAGTGGACGCCGCCGGTACCTTAGTGGATGGGCCGCAAATAAACGCGGATAAACGCGAATCATAGCTGGTAACAAAAAGGGCTGAGGGACGTAGTAACCTTCGTGGCTCTTCCGCTCCAACTTCGTTACGCGGTTCGACTGCTCGTCAAGAATCCGGGATTCTCGCTGGCGGCGATCCTGGTGCTGGCGCTCGGCATCGGCGCGAATACCGCGATCTTCACCGTGGTACGCGCCGTCCTGCTGGCCCCGCTTCCCTACAAGGACCCCGATCGCCTGGTGCGCCTCTTTGAGAGCCGCGTGGTCGCCGACAATCCGTACAACGTCGTCTCCCCCGAAAACTATCGCGATTGGCTCGCGCAAGCTACCAGCTACCAGCAGATGGCCGCGATGGGCGGCATCGGATTCGCGCTCTCCTCGGCCAGCGGCCAGCTCCCCGAGTTGCTTACCGCGCAAATGGTCTCCGCGAATCTATTCGACACGCTCGGCGTTCGGCCTGCCCGCGGCCGTGTTTTCACGCCTGAAGAAGATTCGCTCGAGGCGCCCCGGCTCACCATTTTGAGCGATGCGCTGTGGCGCCGACGCTTTGCCTCGGACCCGAACGTGATCGGCGCAAATATTCGTCTGGATGGCGAAAACTACTCGGTCATTGGGATCATGCCCCCGGGATTCGATTACCCCGGTCCCGGCATCCAACTTTGGGTTTCGATGTGGCGGCATGAACCCAAAGGCTCGCAGCACAGTCGCGGGAATCACCATCTCAGCATCGTCGGCCGTCTCAAACCCGGCGTCACCGTCTCGCAGGCCAATACCGAGCTCGACGGAATCGCGCGACGCATCCATCAGGCAGCTCTCGCCAAGGGCGAGCTCACTGGGAAGGGCGCAGCCGTCTCGCCCCTCGCCGAACGCACCGTCGCGCGCGTCAAACCGATGCTGGTGATGCTGGTCGGGGCGGTTGCCTGCGTGCTGCTCATCGCCTGCGTCAATGTGACCAACTTGCTGCTTACCCGCGCGCTCGCCCGGCGTCGCGAGGTCGCCATTCGAGCTGCGATCGGCGCCACGCGGGGACAACTCCTGCGCCAATTCCTAACCGAGAGTCTGTTGCTTGCCGGAATTGGAGCCGCACTCGGCATCTGGCTTGCCATCTGGGCGACCGACGCGTTGGTTCGTCGAGCCGGTGACATCCCGCGCATCGAAGAAGCCGGCATCAACTCCGACGTTTTCTGGTTCACTGTTAGCGTCGCGCTCTTGACGGGTATCGTGGTTGGCCTCGCGCCCGCACTCGCCTCTTCGCGCGTCGATCTCACCTCCACGATGCAGGAGGGTGGCCGCGCGTCCACCCCAGGCAAGCGTACGGGTCTGTTCCGCGATACTCTCGTGGCGGTCGAGGTCGCGCTTTCGCTGATGCTGTTGATCGGCTGCGGCCTGCTCCTGAAGAGTTTTCTGAAACTTCGCAGCGTCGATGCGGGTTACACCGCCGACCGCGTGCTGACGATGGGCATCTCTCTGCCATCCTCGCGATATTCCACCAACCCACAGCGTGTCGCCTTCTTCGAAACGATGCTGGAGCGGACGCGTTCGATTCCCGGCGTGCTGGCAGCCGGCATGGTCACGATTCCGCCGCTCGCCGGGCACTGGTCGGACGAATCCATCACCATCGAAGGCCGCCCGCCACTTCCTCCGGGTCAGTTTCAGCAAGCGCTCAACCGCACTGCCGATCCCGATTATTTCCGCGTGCTGGGGATTCCGCTCAAGCAGGGCCGCTTCTTTACGTCCGCCGATCGCCTGGATGCGCCGCCCGTCATGATCATCAGCGAAGCTTTCGCTCGTGCCTATTTTCCCGGCGAAGATCCGCTAGGCAAGCGCGTCATCCTCGGCGGCCCGCGAGAGATTGTCGGTGTCGTGGGCGACGTGCGCAAACAGCTCCAGCTCGATCCGGAGCCGACTATGTACTCGCCGCTCTTCCGCGGCAGCGCAAGTAATACGACGCTCGTCGTTCGCACCGCAGGCGATCCCGCCTCCCTCGCGATTCCGATTCAGAAGGAGCTGGGCCGGCTCGATTCTGACCTGCCTGCGATCAGCGTTCGCACCATGGACCAGATCGCAGAGGGCGGCACCGGACAGCGTCGCTTCGGGCTCACGCTGCTGACTCTATTCGCGGGACTCGCCGTGGTGCTGGCCGCGATCGGATTGTACGGCGTCCTGTCGTACTCAATCGAGCAACGCACTGCGGAGCTCGGAATTCGGCTCGCGCTGGGAGCCAGCACCGGCCAGATTGCACGCATGGTTCTTTGGCAGGGAATGAAACCGGCGGCGTTAGGGATCGTCGCGGGTCTGGCGGGTGGCGCTGCGGCGACGCAACTTCTCGAAACACTGTTGTACGGTGTGAAGCCGGCCGATCCGCAGGTGCTCGCCGGAGTCGTCGCACTGATCGTGCTCGTCTCGGCCGCGGCGTGCTTGGTTCCAGCGTGGCGCTCGACGCGCATCGATCCGGTGGTCGCGCTGAGGAGCTAAATCTCCAACTAGACTTATTCGATGGACCTCGCCCAGGAACTTGCGTCACTGTTGCGCCGTGACTTGACCAAAGTCGCTCAGGAGCTCAAGACGTTTCCGAGCGATTCAATATTGTGGAAATGCGCGCCGGGCATCGCAAATTCCGCCGGGAACCTTGCGCTGCATCTCGAAGGCAATCTGCGCGAGTACATCGGCCGCCAGTTGGGTGGAATCGATTTTAAGCGCGAACGGCCACTCGAGTTTTCGACCACTGGACTCCCGCTGACTGATATCGTCGCGCGCATCGAGCACGTCAAGGAAACGATTCCGGAAGTCGTCGCAGCACTGTCACGCGAAGCTCTGGACGCGACCTATCCGGAAAATGTTCTCGGCGTCCCGCTCTCAACCAAGCAGTTCATAATCCACCTGCTCGGTCACCTCAACTATCATCTCGGACAGATCAACTACCTGCGGCGAATCCTGACCAGTGCACCCGCGTGAATGCCTACTGCGCCTGCGGCCCCCTCGGATCCTGCGGCGGCGGCGTCCGCAACTGATAATTCGCCGGGGGCTCCGTGCCCAGCAGGTGCCGCACGAAATAATCCCAGCGCCGACGCACCATATACGGCTCGCTACCGAACCCGTGCCCGCGATTGGGCAGCAGCACCAGATCGAAATCCTTGTTGTGCTTGATCAGTTCGTTGACTACCAGCAGCGTGTTGTAGGGCGGCACGTTCGCATCGGTGGTGCCGTGCGCCAGCAGCAGCTTGCCTTTGAGATTCTTAGCGAAATTCTGATTCGCCTGACTGTCGTAGTTGTCGCCGCCGCCTTCCTTCTTTGTCAGTAGCCCCTGCCACTTCTCGCCCCAATCGTCCTCATACTGGCGATTGTCATGATTCCCCGCTTCTGAAATCCCGACCTTGAAGAAATCCGGGAAACGGAACATCGCGCCCGCGGCCGCATAACCGCCGCCAGAATGCCCCCAGATGCCCGCGCGCTCGAGATCGATCCACGAGTACTTCGCGGCAAGCTGCTTCATTCCCGTCACCTGATCCGGCAGCGTGTTGTCGCCCATGTCGCCGAAGTACGCTTCGTGGAATTTCTTCGAGCGCCACGGCGTTCCCATGCCGTCGATCTGCACCACGATGAAACCCAATTCCGCCAGTGCCTGCGTGTCGCCGCGCGACGCTGAGAAGTTGCGGCTGCCCACGCTTCCGGTTTGCGGACCGGGGTAAATCTGGTTGATGATCGGATATTTTTTGGTCGCGTCGAAATTTGTAGGCTTGTACATCAACCCGTACAGATCCGTAACTCCATCGCGCGCTTTGACGGTGAACGGAACCGGCGGTTTCCACCCCGCGGAAGTAAGCCGCGAAATATCGGCCCTCTCCAGATTCCTCACCAGCGTCCCGTCGGAGCTGCGCAAGACGGCGATCGCGGGCACGTCGGGCCTGGAATAACTGTCGGTGAAATACGAGCCCGATGGTGACAGCGCAACATCGTGATTCCCGTATTCCGGTGTCAGCAGCGCCAGATTCTTCCCATCGAATCCGATGCGATAGAAATGGACGAAATAAGGATCGCGGCCGGCCTCACGACCCACGCCCAGAAAATACAGCATTCGATTCTTCTCGTCCACGCGCAGTAACTGCGTCACGTTCCAATCGCCTTTGGTGATCTGGTGTTTCAGCTTGCCGCTGGTCAGATCGTAGAGATACAAATGCCCCCAGTTGTCTCGCTCGGAGAACCAGATGATTTCCTTCGATTCCGGCAGGTAGCGCCAGTTCACGCGCCCGTTGCCCGATTCGAAAAACGTGGGAACCGTTTCCTCCAACACTTCGCGAATCTTTCCGGTCGCGGTGTCGGCGATGCGCAACTGCTCGCGCCTGTGATCGCGGGACGTCGACACGAACGCCACATGCGAGCCGTCGGCGCTCCACTGCACGTCCGCCCATTCGCCGCCGCGGCAGGTCAGGTTGTCGCACAACGTCGAGCGGTGCTGATCGGCCGGCATCTTGAGCCGCACCGTGTGCGGATCCGCAACATCGATCACCACGCGCTGGATCGTCGTCACTACATCGTCGCCCGGCAGCGGATATTTCCACGCTTGCAGCGTTGGATGCCCGACCCTAGTCTCGACCAGATACATTTCGCCGACGCCGCGCTGGTCCTGCTGGAAGGTCGCGACCTTTTTCGAATCGGGCGACCACAGCACCACCGGACGATCGCTTTTTGCCCAGCCCGCATTGTCGGTCGCATATCCGAAATCCTTCACACCGTCTTTCGTAAGCTGCGTTTCCTCCCCGCTCGCGACATCCCGCGCCCACAGGTTGTAATCGCGAATGAAAACCGCGCGCTTCTTGTCGGGCGAAATCGATTCTGGCGGCGGGCCACCTGGCCCGCGGCCGCCACCACCTCCACGGCCGCCTCTTCCACCGCGTCCAGCGCCTCTCCCTGCGTCGCCTTCAGACACGCATTTTACGCCCGCTGTATCGCAATTCCAGCGTTTGCCTGCGGCGGTGAAAAGGATCGCTTTTCCGCCGGCGCCGAATTCGATTTCCGTGAACGGGAGTTTTGCGGCGTCTACCGTCGTGCCCGATGCAGCTGCCAGCGCTGTGGCGACTTTCGCATGATCGAACGCCGCTTCGCGCGAGCCGCGCGCCGGATCCACCAGCAGAAATTCGCTGCCCTTCTCGGTCGTCACGCGATACCAGAAGCGATCGTCACCGCCGGTGGGGGACAGCCAACTCGCCCGTACGCCCGATCGCAAAACCAGCGGGTTGGTGTTGTAACCCATCCATTTTTCGGCACGCTCGTAATCTGCCGCAGTAAGTACGCGCGCTTGAGGAAAGGCGAACAACGCAGTGGCAAAAGCCAATGCAAGCAATTTCGATGTACGGTTCATACGTTTTGGACCTCTAATGATGTCAGTCTATGGGCTCCGCGGCAACCGGCGCGGGTTGCGACGCGCCCGCGGCATTATGCTTCACGATCCATACGCCCACGAAAATGATCAGCATCGCAATCCCTTCGCGCAGCCCAATAGCTTCGCGGTAGAACAGCCACCCGAGAAAAACCGCCACCAGCGGGTTGATGTAGTTGTAGATCGAAATGACAGCGACCGGCAGACGGTCGAGCGCATACAAGTACGCGCTGTAGCCGACCACCGATCCGAAGGTCATCAGGTAAATAATCGCGAGCACGCCGCGCCCGTTCCAGTGCACCGGTTCGTGGCGGATTAGAGCTGGCAGTGCGTACACCAAGCCGGTCGCGAGTTGTTGCACCGCGCCGCTCACGAATGGATGTGCGCGCGATGGCTGGCGGCGTTGCAGGATGGATCCGATCGACCAGCCCGCGCATCCGATCTGTAGCAACAGAAATGCTCCCACTGTGCTGCTGTGCATCGACAGGTTCAGCGCCGCGGGCGCGACCAGCGTGGCGACGCCGCCCAGTCCCACTAGCATTCCGGCGACGGTCGGCAAGTGTAATCGCTCGCCGCCGGGCGAAAGTGCTTCCACCCCCACCAACCAGAACGGTGACGTAGTGACGAATAGCGCAGCCAGCCCGCTCGGGATCCACTGTTCGGCGAACGCCAGGCATCCGTTGCCGATTCCTAGCGCGATTACGCCATAGAGCGCGGTCTGTCGCAATTCCTTGCCACGCGGAAGATGCGCGCCTGTGATTTTCGCGCCGGCCAGCATGATCGCGCCCGACGCCAGATAGCGAATGCTCACCAGCATGAGCGGCGGAAACGACTCCAGCGCCATCCGTATTCCCAGGTAGGTCGTGCCCCAGAACACGCACACGCAAGCCAGCGCAAAATAAGCGTTGAAATGTGGATGATTCCGCAGCGCGAGTCCCTGAACGCCGTTCGCTACCATATTAACTTGATCATTACGCTCACTATAAATCCGGCGGTCGACCAGGTGATTACCGTTGACCGGCTGGTGTTCGAGGACCGCGCTTACATTCTGGGACAGGACGATGCGGCGGGCGGCCGCGGCGTCAACGCGTCGCATGTACTGCATACGCTCGGCGCCAAAACCTTGGCGTTGCTCACCTCCGGCGGTCCCGCAGGCGAACGGATGGAGAAACTGCTGGCCGGGTTGAGGTTTCCTTTCGAAGTGGTCAAAGTCCGCTCCGAAAGTCGCATAAACCTGACCATCTCGGACCGGCAGGGCCTCACCGTGAAATTGAATCAGCAGGGCGCACCGCTCGAAAAGCAGGAGCTTCGCGAGATCTTCAAACTGGTGGAAGCGCGTCTCCCCAAAGCGCGCTGGCTGATGCTTTGCGGCAGTATTCCGCCCGGCGTAAATCCGCACTTTTACTGCGAGGTGATCACGCTGGCGAAGAAGCAGGGCGTTAAAACTCTGTTGGACACAGACGGCGAGGCCCTACAGCATGCGCTCGAAGTGAAGCCGACGGTGATTACTCCCAATCAGCACGAAGCTGAGCGCCTGCTGCATCGCGCGATCATCACGCGCGGCCAGTTTTTGGACGCCGCCGAGCGGATTCGCGCCATGGGTCCTGAGTCGGTGATTCTTTCGCTCGGCGCTCGCGGCGCGCTCGGCACCGGACCGGAAGGACTATTCGAGGCGATACCGCCGCGGATCGACGCGCTCTGTCCCATCGGCGCCGGCGACGCACTGGCAGCGGCCTTTGTATGGGCCATGGAACGTAAGAAACCGTTCCTGGAGGCGCTGCGCTGGGGCGTGGCCGCCGGGACCGCGACGGCTGGCTTGCCGGGGACCCAGTTTCCCACGCTGGACCAAACCAAGGCGGTCTATAAGCAAGTGGAAGTTCGTCCCGTGACTCCATAGGACGCGCCCCTGCAAATAAAGCTTGCCGACAATTGTGCCGATCGGTGGTTTTTAGTTCGTCCCAACCATCGAGATAATATTTTGGAGAGCCATCCATGAAGCTCGCCGGTGCATTCTTGTTCCTCCTCGCGCTTGCGTCATCTGTGCCGGCGCGTGCGGCCGCGATTCTCGTGAGTGTCCTCACTCCAACGCAAAACCCCAGCGCGAGCGGAGTCGCCGTGCTCAGCCTCGACGGCCTGCTTGCCGACCTTGAGCTCACCTACAGCCTCTCGGCGCCGATCGTCAGCGGCTCGGGTATCTATGACAACACGCACACAAATCTGTTGTACGCCCTCACGATTCCTTTTGGCGCCGGGTCCACCGGTTTCCTCCAACAGACCTTCACGTTCTCGCCCGTCGACGCCCAGACCCTTCTGGACGGCGAACTCTACGTTGACGTTTTCAGCCAAAATTTCCCGACGGATCCCGGCGAGCTTGGCGGAGAACTTCAAGTCGTGCCAGAACCCGCGTCGACCGCGCTGTTGGGCCTCGGTCTCGCGGCTTTGGCCTGGCGAGCCACGCGGCGCCGATCGTGAGCCCGCATTGTGGCGCGGCCCTTTTCTTAACCCGTAAGACGACAGACCGCAGCGTTGGCTTTCCGGAACGAATCCGCAAACGGATAGTTGGATCAGTGAGTCCCGCCTTCGTTATCATGATCCTCATGCGACGCGCACTATTTTTATTAACGCTCGCCCTGGCCCTCGCGCCGATTTCCACTGGGCAGCGCCGCGGCGTCACCGCCGAAGACTATTTCGCCTTCGAACAAGCCGGTGATCCGCAAATTTCCCCCGACGGAAAATGGGCCGCCTACACGGTCACCACCATCGACCAGAAAGCCAATCGCCGCTTCTCGCGCATCTGGATGGTCGCGCTGGACGGTTCGCACCCCGCCGTCCCGTTCACTGGCGAATCCGCATCGTCGAGTTCGCCGCGCTGGTCGCCCAACGGACTCTTTGTAGCGTTTCTATCGGCGCGAGACGGCGGCCGCCAGCAGATCTGGCTGCTCTCGCGCAACGGTGGCGAAGCACGCCGCGTGACCAATCTCGATGGCGGTGCGTCAGCCATCGAATGGTCGCCCGACTCGTCCAAGCTGGTCTGCCTTACGCGCTCCGGGTCCGACGCAAGCAAGAACAGCGACGTACGCCACTACACGCGTATCAACTACAAATTCAACGACACCGGATTTTTCGATTCCAAGCGATCCCACGTGGTCGTGGTCGACGTGCGCAGCGGCACAACGAAACAAATCACCGACGGCAACGAGTGGAACGACCTCGATCCGCACTGGTCTCCCGATTCTACGCGCATCGCTTTCGTGAGCGATCGTACTGGCAAGGAATTCGACCTGGGCCACAACGCCGACGTATGGGTGATCCCGGCGGCCGGCGGCGAGCCGCGCAAGATTTCCGATCACGAGGGCCCCGACCGCAGCCCGCGCTGGTCGCCCGACGGGAAATCGATCGCGTTTCTAGGCGCTGTGGATGAGGAGGATCAACCGCGCATCTACATCGCTTCGGCTGAGGGCGGAAAATCCACGGTCCTTAACAAGGATTTCGATCAGACCGTCACCGAAATGCAATGGGCCGAGAAGGGCAAGGCGATCTACTTCGGCTCCGGCGTGCGTGGCGAGAATCACATCTTCCGCATCGACGCCTCCACCGGAGCGCTCAGCCCGATCACCAAGGGTCCACGCAGTGTCCGCAATTTATCGCTGCATGCCGCCAGCGGCAAGATGATTTATCTGGTCAACGATTTTCAGCATCTCGACGATTTGTACTTCCGTGAATCGCCCACCAGCGATGAGAAGAAAATCACCAACCTCAACGCCGCATTGTGGGACAAACTCACGCTGGCGGCGGTCGAGCGAATTCCCCATAAAGCCGCCGACGGCTGGAATATCGACGGTTTTCTGGTCAAGCCTGTGGGCTGGGAAGCGGGGAAAAAGTATCCGATGATCCTCAGCATCCACGGCGGTCCCGCCGGCATGTACGGGGTCGACTGGTTCCACGAATTTCAGATGTACGCAGCACGCGGGTGGGCCGTTTTTTTCACCAATCCGCGCGGTTCCACTGGGTACGGACGGGCGTTTCAACGCGGAGTCGCGCTTGAATGGGGCGGCAAGGCGTACACCGACATCATGAGTGGCGTCGACGAAGTGCTGAAGCGCAACGCTTGGATTGATCGCGACAAAATGGGCGTCACCGGCGGTTCGTACGGCGGCTTCATGACTAACTGGATCGTGTCGCATACGAATATCTTCAAGGCAGCGGTCACGCTGCGTTCGATTGGAAATTTCGTCAGCGACGAAGGTACCCGCGACGGCGCTTATGGCCATGCCCGCGATTTCGGCGGCGATCTCTACCAGAACTACGACATGTATTGGAAGTACTCGCCGGTGCGCTATGCGGGTAACGTCAAGACGCCGACGCTGGTGCTGCACTCCGACAACGATCTGCGTGTTCCGCTCGAACAGGGCGAACAATGGTTCCGCGCGCTGCAACATTTCGGCGTGACTTCGGAGCTCGTAATTTTCCCGCGCGAGAATCACAACCTGACCCGCACCGGCGAGCCGAAACATCTGGTCGAGAGTCTGAACTGGCAGAACTATTGGTTCGATCGTTTCCTCAACGGCAACGCGTCCGCCAAGCGCCCTACCGAGTAGCTGTGGGCCGGGCCTCCTGACCCGCGCGCGACCTCCTGGTCGCGCCAACTATAATTAATCGTCAAATGGGTGGGAAACCCGCAGTTTCGCTGTTTCTCTGCGCGCTGGTCGCCGCCCAGACCGCTGATCCTCCGCCACTCCGCCTGGGCGTAACCACTCGTTTAGTGGAAATCAACGTCATCGTGCGCGACAAGAACGGACCGGTCGCCGGACTCACCAAGGACGATTTCGCGATCTTCGATCGCAAGAAGCAGCAAAAGCTCGCGACCTTCGCCGTAACCGCGATGAACGGATCGCAGACGCGAGCCGCGACACTCCCGCCGGGGACTTACACCAATCGTCCCGAGTATCGCCAGGAAGGTCCCACCACCGCCACCATCGTTCTGCTGGACGCGCTGAATACGCAGATACAGGATCAGTTATACGCCAAGCAGCAGTTCATCAAGTTCCTCGGAACGCTGCGACCCGATGATCGCGTTGCGGTTTATCTGCTGGGCACCAAGCTACGAGTGCTGAACGATTTCACGAACGACTCTCGCCGGTTACTCGACGCCGTCGCGAAATACTCCGGTCAGATTGTGGCGCAGACCGCCAATTCGAATCCCGATCCGAACCTCGCCGTCGGCAAGGCGTTCGACCAGCAGGCCGACGCGCGCGACGTCGATCGCGTACTCGATAATTTCGACGCCATGCTAGCCGAGCAGTCCATCATCAATCGCGTGCTGACCACCGCCGCCGCGCTGACCGCCATCGCGCAGCACGTGGCGCACATTCCCGGCCGCAAGAATTTGATTTGGATCACTGGCAGTTTTCCGATCAGCATCGGCCAGTACAACTCCGCCGAGGCGGGCGCCAATCCGAACGACCGGATGATGACGCCGGTGACGATCAAGCGTGGTGCGACGAGTTCGCGCGCGTCCGCCGCCGCAGCCACACCTGCCAGCGACGGCGGAGGAGGTAGCGACGCGTACGGGACCTACGGGGCGAACACCCCCTACTCCGCTCCAGGCCGCGATGGATTTCGCGGCTTCGAAGACGAAATCAAGCGTGCAGCCCGCGCCATCAATAACGCCAACATCGCCGTCTATCCGGTGGACGCGCGCGGCCTGATCACGGTGCCCAAGGCGCTCACCGCGCAAGGCGGCATCGGCTTCGCCCCAGGTCAGAGCAAGGCTGCGCTGGACGTGCCCATCGCACCCACCGGAACTCATACGCTGCAGATGATCGCCGACAGCACCGGCGGGCGCGCATTTTTCAATACCAACGATCTCAAGAACGCCATCCGCAACGCGCTCGACGATTCCGAGATCACATACACGCTGGGTTTCTACGCCGATTCGAAGTCGCTTGATTCCGAGTTTCACGACCTCAAAGTGACGTTGAAACGTCCGGACAAGTTCAAAGATGTAGAGGTTCGTTTCCGCAAAGGCTACATGGCCGAGCCGGATCCTCCAGCCAGTGCGGATGAGCGCGCCACCAATATTCGCGACGCGATCTGGAGCCCCCTCGAAGCGACGGCGATCCGTTTCACAGGACACATCGAAACGGTGCATGCGCCTAATCAATCCACCGCGTCCGGCATGCGTGTGACGCTGTTGATCGGTCGCGACCAAATCACGCTAACCGCACAGGATGGCCGTCGGAGTGGCGTGATCGACGTCGTCTTCGTGCAGCAATCGGTCGCCGGCGACGAGCTCGAAAAAATCGAGCAGAAGGTGCCGATCAACATTAATCAGGCGCAATACGACGCGCTCAGCCAGGGCCTCCTGCTCGAACGCACCATCGTCCCCGCGCCCAACGCCGTGCAAGTTCGAGTGGTCCTGTGCGATCGCACTACCGGCCAGCTCGGGTCTCTGACTATTCCCTTGAAGCGTTAATTTCTTTCCCTCCACGCGCGACAATAAATCAGTGCTCGCCCTGCCCCCCGCTCTCGACACGATCATGCACGATCTCCACGCTGCGGGCTTCCGCGCGCTCATCGTTGGCGGCGCGGTGCGCGACGCATTGTTGGGTCTCGACTCGAAAGACATCGACATCGAAGTCTACGGCATCGCCTACGATCGTTTGGCGGAGCTGCTCGCTGCTCATGGCCGGACCGACCTTGTCGGAAAAAGTTTTGGCGTCGTGAAGTTCACCACCCTCGACGGCTACGCCTGTGACTTCGGAGTCCCTCGCCGCGACAACAAAACCGGACTGGGCCATCGCGATTTTCAATCCACCTTCGATCCCTCCATCACGCCGCGAGAAGCCGCCAGCCGTCGCGACTTCACCATCAATGCGATGGCGTACGATCCCATCAGCGAAGAGCTGCTAGATTTCTTCGGCGGCGAGGGTGATCTCAAGCAGCGCGTGCTCCGCGCCACCAGCGACGCCTTCTCTGAGGATCCTTTGCGCGTGTTGCGCGGGATGCAGTTCGCCTGTCGCTTCGACCTTACGCTCGACTCCGCGACGGCCGAGCTTTCCCGCTCGATTGCTGATCAGTACTCAACGCTCCCCAAGGAACGCGTCGCCGAAGAGTTCATGAAATGGGCGGTGAAGAGTGCGTACCCCGGCCGCCTGGTGAACTATCTGGTCGAGACCGGATGGATCGTGCACTTTCCCGAGATCCAGCGCATGATCGGCGTCCCACAGGATCCCGAATGGCACCCCGAAGGTGAAGTCGCCTTCCACACCATGCTGGTGACGAACGCGGCAGCGAACATCGCCGCGCGCGAACACGTCGAAGGTGACGATCGGGCCGTGCTGCTCTTCTCCGCACTAGCGCACGATTTCGCGAAGGCCGATACCACGGCACTGCGCGAACGCAACGGGCGCATGCGGCTCACCGCGTTCGGTCACGAGGCGGCCGCCGGTCCGCTGGCGCGTGCGTTTCTCACCCGCATTGGAATCAAGGGCGCGATCGTCGACCAGGTGGTCCCTCTGGTCGAAAATCATCTTGCGCATTCGAGCATCGGTCGCGATGCAACGCCGCGCGCCGTGCGCCGCCTCGCCGCGCGCCTCGCTCCTGCCAGCATCACGCAATTGATCCGCTTGATCGAGGCCGATCATTCCGGCCGCCCGCCGCTGCCCGCTGGACTTCCAGAAGGCGCGGTTCGTATCCGCGATATGGCCGCTGCGGAAGATGTCGCACTACAACCCCAGGGGGCGCTGATCCTGGGGCGTCACGTGATGCCGTATTTCGGCGGCCGCGCCGGTCCACATATAGGTGACGTGACGCGCGCGGCATACGAAGCACAGCTCGACGGTGCATTTTCCACTGAAGCCGAAGCCGAGCGATGGCTGGCGCACCACATGAAGGAGAAGGGCGTCGAGTGTTTGCCGGAATCGAATTAGGCGGGACAAAAACTGTATGCGCGGTCGGCACCTGCCCGACCGATCTCGTCGCGCACACCGAGTTTCCGACCACCGAACCGGAGGCCACGCTGCGCGAAGTCACGGCCTTTCTTCAGCAGCACAAGTTCGAGCGCGCTGGAGTCGCCGCATTCGGTCCTGTCGATCTTCGCCCGCATTCGAAAACATTCGGCCACATCCTCAAAACTCCCAAAGAAGCCTGGCGCGGATTCGATCTCGTAGCTTCCTTACGTTCGGCGCTCGATACCGAAATCCGAATTGATACCGACGTCGGCTGTGCCGCGCTCGGCGAAATGACTTGGGGCGCGGCTCGCGGAGCCCAAACATTTCTGTACGTCACTGTCGGTACCGGAATAGGGGGAGGGGCGTACGTCAATAGACAGCCGCTGCACGGACTACTGCACCCGGAGATGGGCCACCTCCGCATTCCGCGCGATCCCGGCGATGCGTTTCCCGGCTCCTGTCCCTCGCACGTCGATTGCCTGGAGGGTCTCGCCGCCGGTCATTCGATGGAAAAGCGCTGGGGCGCGCCGCCGCGAACGCTGCCGCCTGATCACGTGGCTTGGGCGCTCGAAACGCGCTACCTCGCGACCGCCGTCGTGAACTGGCTGCTCACGCTTTCTCCAGAGTGCATCATCCTGGGCGGCGGGATCATGGAAGGAATTTCGCTCGACGCCTTGCGCGCGCGCGTGCTCGCACTGCTCAACGGCTACTGCGAAGCGCCCCCTTTGCTGCGCCCCGCCCTCGGTCGCGACTCGGGCGTACTGGGCGCGATCGCCCTTGCCGCAGAGCCTGCTCTGCGAGTAACGCAGGCGGTCTTGCCGCCTGTAATTGAATAGAATGGTCGCTATGCGATTGCTCCTCTGTGCGCTGCTCGCGTCCGCTGCGTGGGCGCAGAAACAGCCCTTCGACGTCGCGACCTTAATGAAGCTGGCGCGCATCAGCGAGCCGCAGCTTTCGCCCGACGGCAAGCAGGTTGCGTTCACGGTCCAGAGTGTCGACCTCGACAAGAACACCAAGCCCAAAAACATCTACATCGTTCCGGTGAACGGCGGCACGCCGCGCCAACTCACCCAAGCCGGATCGCAGAACGAACGCCCGCGCTGGTCTCCGAATTCGAGGCAAATTTACTTCGTCTCGAATCGCGGAGGATCCTCGCAGGCGTGGGTGATGGACGCCGACGGCGGCGCTCCGCGCCAGCTCACGCGTGTTTCCACGGAAGTTTCCGGCATCACCATTTCGCGCGACGGGAAGAAGATGGTGTTCCTCAGTAGCGTCTATCCCGAATGCAGCGCGGACGACGCCTGCAACAAAGACAAGCTGGACGCCGAGGCGCAAAATAAGGTCAAGGCGCGCGTCTACACTTCCCTGCTGTATCGTCATTGGACTGAATGGCAGAGCAAGCGACGTCAACATCTGCTGGTCGCAAACATCGACGGCACGGGCATAAAAGACCTGACACCAGGTCCGTACATCGTCCCGCCGTTTTCACTCGGCGGCCCGGACGATTACGATATTTCGCCGGATTCGAACGAGGTCGCGTTCACCATGAACGTCGACGCCAATGCCGCCACCAGCACCAATTCCGACATCTATACGGTTGCTCTCGCGGGTGGCGAGCCGAAAAAGATCACCATCGGCCTGGGTGCCGAGAATGCGCCGCTGTATTCGCCGGACGCCAAGTTTCTCGCGTTTCGATCGCAGGCGCGAACCGGTTACGAAAGCGATCGCTGGCGATTGATGGTGCTCGAGCGCGCGACCGGCCGCGCCACTTCGCTCACCGAAGCACTCGATCGTTGGGTCGGCAGTGTGACCTGGTCGCCGGATTCCACTCGCCTCTTTTTCACCATGGAAGATCGCGGGCGTCACGGACTGCAAATGATCAACGTGACCGGCGGCGGCGCGCGCAGCATTATCGCCGGTGCGTCCAGCCTGGACGACGTGCAGATCACCTCCGACGGCCGCACCATGATCTACACC
>DASYPO010000140.1:0-5037 GCA_036006545.1 Bryobacteraceae bacterium | reverse complement strand
CATCGCGTCCACCTGCTCTTCGGGAGTCTTGGGCGCGCCTTTGCCGCCGAAACCGGCACCCATGGAGGTCTTACCGAAACCGGTCGTAACGGTGATGAAGCGCATCAGTTCGAGTGCGACTTCATCCTTGCTCATGGCAGGGCGAGGGGAGGAGATTGCGGATAGGTCCTTGTCGTCAGGCATAATTGTAGTCTCGATTATCGCGCATGCCCGTGGACGCACGGCGTCTCATCCGCAAGATGCGGGGTGGGGCGCAAGCCCATTTGCTGGAGGCAGCCGACGGCCATTGCTATGTGGTCAAGTTCGTCAATAATCCCCAGCACCGCCGCATCCTGGTGAACGAATGGATCGCGTCGGTCTTCCTACGCTACTTGGGACTCTCCACTCCCGAGGTTGCGATGGTGCGCGTGTCGGCCGAGTTTCTGGGGGAGAATCCGGAGGCACACCTCCAACTCGGATCGCATCGGCAGGCGGTTGAACCGGGCTGGCAGTTTGGATCGCGCTTCCCGGGCGATCCCATGCGCAATATGGTCTATGATTTTCTCCCCGACGCGCTGCTCGGTAAGGTAGAAAACATCGGCGAATTTCTGGGCATGCTGGTGTTCGATAAGTGGACCGGCAACGCCGACTCGCGCCAGGCGGTTTTTTTTCGCGCGAAGCTCAAAGAGTGGCTGCCGCACACAGCGGCGCACGGGCTGCAGGTGGGATTCGTTGCGCAGATGGTCGATAACGGCTTCATCTTCGAGGGCCCGCATTGGCGTTTTACCGATTCGCCGCTCCAGGGCCTGTATTTCCGTCCTGCGATCTACGGAAGCGTGCGCGGTCTCCAGTCCTTCGAGCCGTGGCTCGAACGTATCATCCATTTTCCCGAGGACATGATCGACCAAGCGCTGAAACAGATTCCTCCGCCGTGGCTCGAGGGCGACGAAGAGGAGATGGAGCGGTTACTCGAAAACCTGCTGCGACGCCGCAAGCGGGTGCCGGAGTTGATCGAGGCTTGCCGCGGGGCGAAGTCAAATCCTTTTCCGAACTGGCGTTGAGTGAGCGCGGACCAGAACACGGCAGGGTCGAAAACAGCCGCTAGGGTGGTGCAAGCAAAACGGGGACGCCGGCTGAAGCCGACGCTGCGGGCTAAAGCCCGCGCCACGGTGGAGCGCGATTTCATCCACATTGGTTGGGCCGCAAGCCCATCGCTGGCAGGTGACAAGATCACCTGCCCCACAAGCGAACTGACAGGTGACAAGATCGCCTGCGTTACAAGCGAACTGACAGGTGACAAGATCACCTGCCCCACAAAATTCGAGACTGCTATTGTAGAGAGAGCGCACCGGACTTTGTGGCGGTCCTTTGTGCGCGCTCATTAAATGGGAGTCATGGCATCACTCAACCGTGCGGCGGAATTCCGCGAACTGCTTGGCAAGCGCGTCCTGGTGGCCGACGGCGCGATGGGCACCAGCCTGTACGCCAAAGGCGTGTTCATCAACCGCTGCTATGACGAGCTGAATCTTTCGCTTCCAGCGCTGGTTCGCGACGTCCACCAGGAGTATGTGAAAGCCGGCGCGGAGATTCTCGAGACCAATACGTTCGGCGCCAATCGGAAACGTCTGGCGGCTTTTGGATTCGGGGAAAAAGTCCGCCTCATTAATCAGGCCGGTGTTCGGATCGCCCGCGAAGCGGCGCGCGAACAGGCTTTTGTCGCGGGCGCGGTCGGTCCGCTGGGAATCCGTCTGGAGCCGCTGGGAAAGACGAGCTTCGAAGAGGCTCGCGCCATTTTTCGCGAGCAGATCGACGCGCTGATCGAAGCCGGAATCGACCTGCTGATTCTCGAAACATTCCGCGACACCAACGAAATTCGCGAAGCGATTTCAGCAGCGCGAGAAGCGGCGGGACCCGATATGGTGATCGTCGCGCAATGCACCATCGAAGACGACGGCAGCTTGCGCGATGGCACCTCGACCGAAGATTTCACGCGCCGTCTGGATGAGTGGCCGGTAGACGTAATCGGCCTGAATTGTTCGTCGGGGCCGAAGGTGATGCTAGAGACCATCGAAAAGATGGTCCATTTCACGAAGAAGCCGCTGAGCGCGATGCCGAACGCCGGGCTGCCAGCGACTGTCGAGGGTCGGAACATTTATTTGTGTTCGCCCGAATATATGGCGCAATACGCGCGACGTTTCCTGCAAGCCGGCGTACGCATCGTCGGCGGATGTTGCGGAACTACGCCGGAGCACATCAAGGAAATCCGCAGTGAGGCGCGCAGCCTTCAGCCGGTACACGTTTCGGTGACGATCGAGCCTCCGACGGCTGAGGTAACCGCGCGCGCGCCCGTACCCAAGATCGCGATCGCCGAGAAAAGCGCGCTGGGCGCGAAGCTGGCCGCCGGAAAATTCGTGGCATTCGTCGAGATTCTCCCGCCCAAAGGAATCGACGCATCCAAAGAAGTGGATGGGGCCCGACTCTGCAAAGCCGCTGGTATCGATTGCATCAACGTGCCTGACGGGCCACGGGCCAGCGCGCGAATGAGCGCGCAGGTCACCTGCCAGATGATCCAGCGCGATGCAGAGATCGAGGCGGTGATGCATTTCTGCTGCCGCGATCGGAATATTCTCAGCATTCAAAGCGAGCTGCTGGGTGCGCATACGGTCGGCGTTCGCAACCTGATCTGCATCACCGGCGATCCGCCGCGCATGGGCACTTATCCGGACGCCACCGCGGTGTTCGACGTGGACGCGATCGGGCTCACTAACATCGTTAACAATCTGAATCGCGGTCTCGATCTGGGCGGCAATCCGATGGGCTCGCAAACCGCGCTGCTGTTGGGCGTCGGCGCGAATCCCGGCGCGCTCAATCCCGACGAAGAAGCGCGGCGTTTCGATTGGAAGGTGGAGGCGGGCGCCGAGTACGTAGTCACGCAACCGGTGTTCGATCTGGATTTACTCGAGGCGTTTCTCAAGCGTACCGAACAGCACAAACTTCCGATCATCTGTGGCATCTGGCCGTTGACCAGCTATCGCAACGCGGAGTTCATGGTGAACGAGCTGCGCGTGCCGGTACCCGAAGCCTACATGGAGCGCATGCGCAACGCAGAGAGCGCCGAAGCTGCTCGCGCAGAAGGTGTCGCGATCGCACGCGAGATGGTCGAACGCGTGCGCCCGATGGTAGCCGGCGTGCAGCTCAGCGCTCCCTTCGGTCGCTACCAGATGGCGATTGAAGTCGCGGAAGCGATCGGGCCGCGCTAGTGTACTGCGTCGTTGATTTCGAACAGTATGATTCGCGATGGGGCAACAGGGTACAGGCACGAAGTTTCGCAAAAGCGGCGAAATTCGAGCCAGTCCCCTTTTTGCGCAGTCGAGCGTTACTGGGCATGATTTGAAACGTAGACCACTAGTTGTCGCTGCGGATTTTCATCGGCCAAACGTTCTCACGCGCTAACGTTTAAACTGATTGGATGGCCACCGATCTCATCGAGATCGATCCCGAAAGACCAGGCGAAATCGCAATCGAGCGCGCGGCGGCAGTCGTGCGCCGAGGCGGCGTCGTGGCCATTCCGACCGACACGAAGTATGTGCTGGTTGCGGATCCGCTGAATCTGCACGCGGTCGGATGCGTGTTCGCAGCGAAAGGCCGTGAAACGCAGCGCGCGCTGCCGCTGCTGATCAACGACTTCGTGATGGCCGAGGAACTGGCCACCGAGATTTCCACGCGGTTTCGATTACTGGCGCGGCATTTTTGGCCGGGGCCACTGACCATCATCGCGCCCGGATCCTCGCGCGTGCCGCTCAAGGTTACTGGGAACACGGGACGACTGGGATTGCGGCAGCCACGCTCCAAGTGCGCGATCGCGCTGCTCGAAAGACTGGCCCAGCCGTTGATCGCGACCAGCGCAAACATTTCGGGACAGCCGACCTGTGCGAGCGGCATTGAAGTTTTCGGAATTATGGATGGAAAGGTCGATTTGATTCTCGACGGCGGGATCGCCACCGGCGAGGGCGCGACGACGGTCGACGTGACGGAACCCTACTGGCGCGTGATTCGCGAGGGTGCGGTGAAGGAACGTGAAATCGCCGAAGTGCTGAAGGGGACGTAGGCAAGAAGACAGAAGTCAGAAGTCAGAAGTCAGAATCAACACATCCCGCGTGCGTTCGGCGCAAATTTCGCTTATTCTGAGATCACTATGGGGCTTGATCAGGTTCGCATTGCTTCTCCGTGCCGGGCCGATTGGGATGCGATGCAGGGAGACGATCGCGTCCGGTTCTGCGCGGAGTGCGGGAAGAATGTCTACAACCTGTCTGCGCTGACACGGCCCGAGGCCGAAGCCCTTGTCACTGAGAAGGAAGGGCGCATGTGCGTGCGCTTTTATCAGCGTGCCGACGGCAGCGCGCTGACTTCCGATTGTCCGGTGGGCGTGCGCATCAAAACCGTGCGCGTCTCGCGCAGAATCGGATTTGCGTTTTCCGGATTGCTCGGTTTCGCGGCGCATGCCTGGGCGCAATCGCCTGCGGTGCCGAGAAGTTCCCTGCTGGAATTGATGCGGGTGCCGATGCTTTCAGGTGCTGTCGTTGATCCATCGGGAGGCCGAATCCCGAACGCGGCCGTCGAGCTGCATGAGTATGTCACAGGGCGTAAGGTTTCGGTCAAAGCGGATGCAACTGGCCAGTTCCGCTTTAGTCCGCTGACATCCGGTGTCTACTCGATCATCGTCCAATCGCCGGGTTTTAAGACCGAAAATACGACCATCAACCTTAGTGACGGGAAACCTATTCGAATCGAGCTAACGCTGTATGTCGGCAGCACGGGCGGCCCCGTTATGGTCGAACCGGTCGCGCGCCGACGGTAAATCTAGTCGTGCATTTCGGGGAGCGGATGCTGATACTTTCCCGCGAAAATCTCTGCGAATAATCCAACCAACGGTTCGTGCAGCAGAGAATTGTCGGCGAGAATGTGTTTGCCGCGAAGCTCCATCGGGCCGCCCCGCATGTCGGTCACGGTTCCGCCCGCCTCGCGAACAAGCAGAACGCCCGCGGCGACGTCCCACGG
>DASYPO010000139.1:0-4883 GCA_036006545.1 Bryobacteraceae bacterium | reverse complement strand
GGGCAACGTCACCGTGATCGCGTGGTCGCCCTTCATGGCCACCGTGATGGGCGTGGCGCCACGCTGGTAGGAACCTGTCAGCGGCTCGAGGAAGGTTCGTTCTTTCATGCCCGCATCGCCCAAGCGCGTAAACACGACTTCTTTCACGTTGGATTCGAGTGGCAGAGCGAGGGAGTCGATATCGCCGTTGAGACCGCTGTGGAACGATACTTTCATTTTCGAGAACGGATCTTGCGGGGTTTCGGCGACCTCAAACACGTCGTAATGGAAATGGCTCATCGGTCCGCCGAGCCGATGGTAAGCGAACGACAGCTTGCCGTTCTCGACGCTCACTTTCGCCATGCCGTAGCTGGGATGCTCATACTCGCCCGCGTACTCGGCGAGGTCGTGCGAAGGATTCGTGCCCTGGCGTTGCGGCGTGTAGCCTTTTTTCTTGGCGTCCTCGGCGGAGGCTTTGGCTTTCTCCTGCTGATCCTTGATGCGCGCGGTCCACTCCACCTGGTCGAGTCCGAGTAGCCGATCGTAAACGCTGTAAGAAACCACGGTGGGCAGTGAGCTTCCATTCTGATTCGTGAGAATCACCATGCCGATGTTGTCCTGCGGCATGAAGGTGACCAGTGCGGAGAATCCGTCGATGTTGCCGCCGTGATGCACCAGGTAGTGGCCGCGATAGCTGGTGAGAAAAAGTCCCATGCCGTAGCTCTGCGCGCCAAGTTCCTTGTCCTGACCGGGTCCTGAGATCGACATCTGCGGCGCCTGCATCTGCGCGGCATTGCGCGCGCTCAACACGCCCTTGCCTTTCGCTAGGTGCATCATCACGTACTTCGACATGTCCTCGACATTCGAATTGATGGAACCCGCGGGACCGATCGCGTCGATATTGCGAAATGGAATTTCCTTGATGGCGTCCTTCTCGACGGTGTACGGGAGCGAGTAGTCGGAGGACTTCTGAGAATCGTTAATCGAGAAATTGGAGCTGGTCATTTCGAGCGGACGAAAAATCGTCTTCCGCACGTGATCTTCCCAGGTCATCCCCGCGATGTGACCCGCCAAATATCCCGCGGTCATGAACATCAGATTCTGATACTGGAACGTCGTTCGAAAATCCTTGCTGGGTTCGAGGTGCTGCAGACGATCGAAAATTTCCTGACGCGTGAAGGGCGAGTTGTACCACATCATGTCGTGACGCGGCAGGCCGCTGCGATGCGTCACCAGGTCGCGCGGCGTCATGTGTTCGCTAGCGAAGGTGTCGTGCATTTTGAAGGTCGGCAGGTAGTCGCGGACGGGCTTGTCCCAATCGAGCTTGCCTTCGTCGACCAGGACGCCGAGCGAGGTAACGGTGAACGATTTGGTCGAGCTACCGATGGCGAAGAGTGTTTTGGTGGTGACGGGCTGATTGCTTTTGAGGTCGCGTACGCCGTAGCCCTTGGCGAAGGTTACCTTGCCGTCTTGGATGACGGCGATGGCGAATCCGGCGACCTTCCAGTCTTTCAGTGCTTTCTCGGCGAAGGCGTCGAAGCCGTCGAGGGTGGGTTTGGAATCGGCCGCGAATGCGAGAGAGACTGTGAGCAGAAGGAGGAGGGCCGACCAGGGGGTCGGCCGCGGGCCAGGGGGCCCGCCCCCCACGAAGCTTGTAGTACGCATAACGGGATCATGCTATCAAGCCTTCACTCTTCGTGCAGGGCGATAGCGGGGTCGACTGATGCGGCGCGTCGGGCGGGGATCGCGCAGGCGGCGAGCGCAATCACGGCCAGCACCAGCGGAGCGATCAGAAACGTCACCGGGTCGAACGGCTTCACGCCAAACAGCAAGGTTGTGAGCGATTGCGCGAGCCACAAGCTCAGCCCCAATCCGATGGCGATTCCTGCCGCAGCGATCTGTGCGCCCTGCTTGAGCACCAAGCCCAGCACATTACCGGGCGACGCACCCAGCGCCATGCGGATGCCGAATTCGCGTGTGCGTTGTCCCGCGGCGTAGGCGAGGACGCCGTAGACACCGAGCGCGGCGATCGCCAGCGCGGCGATTGCGAAGGTCAACGCAAGTACGGCGCGGAATCGTGGGCGCGCGACGGAATCGTCGGCGATTTCCTCGAGGGTCTTCATAGCGTACAGCGCGAGATCTTTATCGACGCGGCCCACGGCGGCATGCACCGCGTTCGAGAACTTCAGTGGATCGCCATCGGTACGAATCGCGAGACCGTTGCTCGTCAAGTCAGATTGCACAGTCGGAACATACAGCTCAAGCGAGGCGCCATCGGTCGGACCCTGAACTTTGATCTGGCGAATCACGCCGACGATTTCGACCTGCGTCGCGCTGATGTTCAGTCGCTGTCCCAGTGGATCGACGTCGGCAAAGAATCGCCGCGCGAATTCTTCGTTGACGATTGCAACTGGAGTACTGGTGGCGGTATCGCGCTCATTGAAAGATCGGCCGCGCGCCATGCGAATGCCGAGCGTCTCAAAGTAGCGCGCGCTCACCGGCTGGAAATGTGCGAACGGCCGCTGCGCGTTAGGCACCGGATGGCCGGCCACCTCGAAAGCTTCGCCATAGTTCCAGCCTTCCATCGGAAAATCGATTCCCAGCGCCGCCGCGCGCACGCCAGGAATGGATTCTGCCTCGCGCACCACGTTTTCGTAGAACGTCACCGCCTTTTCCTTGGTGCTGTATCTGGATTGCGGAAGCTGGAAGTGCAGCGTCAGAACCTGCCCCGGTTCATAGCCGCGATCGACATGTTCCAGGCCGAGCAGGGTTCGCAGCAAGAGCCCCGCGCCAGAGACGAGGACGATGGCCAGTGCGATTTCGACCGCCGCTAGTGTGCTGCGGACGCGCGTGCCTCCGGTAACCGAGCGACCGCTGGAACGCAACGCCTCGGTGAAGTTGGTGCCGGACGCCTGCCATGCGGGCATGAGCCCGAACAGCACGCCGGTGAGAATCGACGCGGTCATCGCGAATATCACTACGCGAGCGTCGAGCTGTAAGACGACGAGCGCTGGCAGCGTGCCAGGCGGCAGTAGCTTCGCGCCCGCATCCATCAGAAAATTCGCCAGCAGCAGCCCGGCGGCGCCACCCAACAGCGAAAGCAGAAGGCTCTCGGTCAGTAACTGAGAGAGGATGCGAGGCCGGGCGGCCCCTAAGGCCGCGCGCACAGCGATCTCGCGGGATCGGCCGACGCCGCGCGCCAGCGTCAGGTTCGCCACGTTTGCACACGCCAGCAGCAGCAGCAATCCTACGGCGCCGAACAGCGCGAGGGTAGTGGTCCGCAAATCGGAACCGGTGATGTCGTCCTGCAACGGATTCACGACAACGCCCCAACCCTTGTTGGTGTTCGGCGAGATCGCTGCGATCCGCTCAGCGATGACCGCCATTTCGGCGCGCGCCTGCTCGAGCGTGACGCCAGGTTTCAGCCTGGCGACCGCGCGCAGCATGTGACTGTTGCGATTCGCCGTTCCCGGTTCGAGCGACCGCGGCAGCCACAAATCGCAATTGCCGTACAAGCGGAGGCTCGCGGGCATCACGCCTGTCACTGTGTAGGGCACCGAATCCAGTACCAGAGCCTGACCAAGAACATCGCGCCTCGCGCCGAAATGCCGCTGCCACAAACCCTCGCTGATGACTGCGAGTTTCTCTCGCTCCTCATTTCGCAGAAACGTTCGGCCCAGGATCGGCGCGACGCCTAGCGTCTCGAAAAAGCTGGCGGTCACCGGGTAGGCGCGAACGCGTTCTGGCGCGCCGCTGCCGGTAAGAGTGCCGATCGACACCGCCGCCGCGCCGATGGACTCGAACACCGTGTTCTGATCGCGCCAGTCGACGTAGTTCAGCGGGGCGATGGTGTTGCGACCTGCCGGGTACGCGGCGGGCCGCTCCCACAATGCGACTAATCGCGCGGGATCGCGAAACGGCAGGGGGCGCAGCAGAGCCGCGTCGAGCAGGCTAAACACAGCGCTGGACGCGCCGATTCCCACCGCCAGCGCGGCAATCGCCGTCGGCGTGAAGCCCGGCGACTTTCGCAACATCCGCCAGGCGTAGACCAGATCATGGGCGATGGTTCGCATGGGTGTAATTACGTGCCATTCGCCTTTCGGTTACGTTGTAAACTAGTCCAAACGTATGTCTAAACGCATTCTCCTCGTTCTGCTTTCCGGACTGGTCCTAGTTGCCCAGCCGGCGAAACGGCCGATCAAACTTGACGACCTCGCGAAGATGAAAGACGTTCGCGATCCGCAATGTTCGCCCGACGGGAAATGGGTGGCGTACGTGGTGTCGCAAATCGACGTCAAGGAAGATCGCGGCGGCGGCAGCCATATCTGGATGGTTAGCTACGACGGCAAGAACGATCGCCAAATCACGTTCAGCACGGACAGCGAGAGCGCACCGAAGTGGAGTCCCGACGGCAAGTATCTATCGTTCACGTCATCGCGGCCGGGGAAAGCTCGCGGCAGTCAGGTGTGGCTGCTGGATCGCTCGGGCGGTGAAGCGATGCAGCTCACCGACGTGAAGGGGCGGTTGTCGGGCTACGACTGGTCGCCCGATTCGAAGAAGCTGCTATTGGTGATCGCCGATCCCGATCCGGATAATCCGGACGGCGAAGGCGGGGCTCCGGGCGGCGGACCTGCGGCGACTCCTGCACCTGCGGCGGGTGGCGGACGCGGCGGACGCGGAGCGGGCGGTCCCGCACCCAAGCCGATCGTGATCGATCGCTACAAATACAAGCAGGACGGGCAAGGCTACCTGCTGACGACGAATCGTCACAGCTATCTTTATCTGTTCGATCTCGCGACCAAGAAGACCGAGCGCGTGACGACGCAGACCAAGTGGGATGAAGGGGCGCCGTCGTTTTCGCCGGACGGAACGCGGATCGCTTTTACGAGCAATCGCAACGCGGA
>DASYPO010000138.1:0-3822 GCA_036006545.1 Bryobacteraceae bacterium | reverse complement strand
AGCACCGCGCCATCCGCCGCGTTGATCACCGTCGCATGCGGCTCGACATGGCTGAACACGTACACCCGGTCATTGAAAGAATCGTAAAGAATACCGTCCGGATTCCCCTCCACTGCGATGGTCTTGATCGGGGCCAGTGTTTTCGCATCCCACATCGCTACCGGCTTGCTGCTTGAAAATCCGTGATTGGATTTGACCGAAACTACAGCGCCGCGCGCGTTCGTGTTGGCGATCTCGCCAGCCGGCTCGAGCGTGTCCAGATTGAAGACTGTCACCCGCGCACCTTGACCACCGCGTGGAATGTAGAGCTTCCGGTTCGCTTCGTCCGCGTACACGTAATCGAACCCCCCGACGCCGCCGACCTTGGCGGTCTTCAGAATCTTGTAGGGACCGGTCGATTGCGCGCCGCCGGGAATTACGAACCCAATGAACGGGATCATCAGTCGGAGTAGATTTAGTCGCATCGTCACCTCGCTTATCGGGTCTCAGTATACATCCGGTAGCCCGATCACGCCGATCTGCTCCTTCGCGACAATGCGATTCACGATGAACCTCAGATACTCCGGTTCGAGCGGAGTCTGCGGCGAGGTCCAAGAGTTAATCCCGCGAACATCCATCCTCCACATCACCCGCCGATCCTTCGTGCCCTTCACCAACGGCGCCATCGGAATCGCCAGAAACCTGCCCACTTCGTAATAATGCGACGGCGATGGTGGAATGTGCAGATAGAATCGAAACGTGGATTTTCCACGCAACAGCGCGCCGTGTTCGCCGACGATGTCCGCGACGGGACCGCGCGAATAATATTCAGCGATTTCGTCCAGCAGTTGCTCACGACGCGCCGGTTCGATCGCCTCCCCGGCCGGCTCGGTCCAGGTGTCCAGTTTGGCAGCGTCGACTTCGAAATCGATCGGACAATCTTCGGTCTTTGCAACGAATGACCATTCCACCGGCAATTCCAGCTTGTGTGTGTCGGTGACATAGTACAAGTGGTGATGATCCACTCGGATGGTCATGTTCTCAGTGTGCTCTAAACTGATAGTTCATGCCCGCGGAAGAGAAAAAACCTAAACGCAAGCAGTCCGAACAGATTCGCGAGCTGTGGCCCGACCTCCGCGAAATGATCCTGCCGCGGCGCAAGATTCTGGCGGTCGGGTTCGTGCTGATGATCATCAACCGCCTCAGCGGGCTGGTGCTCCCGGGCTCGACCAAGTACCTGATCGACGACGTGGTCGGCAAGAAACATTGGGATCTGCTGCTTCCGCTGGTCGGTGCTGTGCTTGGTGCGACGCTGATCCAGGGCGTCACCTCCTTCACGCTCACGCAGCTTCTTTCCAAGGCCGCGCAGCGCCTCATCGCCGAGCTGCGCCAAAAAGTGCAGGCGCACATCGGCCGCCTGCAGGTTTCCTATTACGACGCGAACAAAAGCGGCGTGCTGGTTTCGCGCATCATGACCGACGTGGAAGGCGTGCGCAACCTGATCGGTACCGGCCTGGTGGAATTCGTTGGCGGATTGATGACCGCCGGGATCGCGCTGTTCTTCTTGCTGCGCATCAGTTCGTTGATGACCGGCCTAGCCGCGGCATTCGTGATTCTTTTCTCGTTTGCGCTGAATCAGGCCTTCACGAAAATTCGTCCGATTTTTCGCGAGCGCGGAAAAATCACAGGCGATGTCACTGGCCGATTGACCGAATCGCTGGGAGGCGTGCGTGTAGTGAAGGGCTACCATGCCGAGGCTCGCGAAGCTGCGGTGTTTGGCGAAGGCGTGAAACGTTTGCTCGATAACGTACTTCGATCGCTCACCGCCATCTCACTGATGAGCCTCTCGGCAACCGTGCTGATGGGCCTGGTCGGCGGCCTGGTGATGTACGTGGGCGCAAATCAAATCCGTCAAGGCAGCATCTCGCTCGGCGATTTCGTGACCTTCACCGCATTTCTCGCCTTTCTGATCGCACCCGTGTTTCAGATCGTCGGCATCGGTACGCAGTTGACCGAAGCGTTCGCCGGTCTCGATCGTACCCGCGAGGTTCTGCGCGAGCGCCCCGAAGACCAGGATCCGCGCCGCACCGTCGCGCTGGGACCCATCGGCGGCGAAGTGGAATTCGAGCATGTCGGCTTTTCTTACGAAGCGGGCAAGCAGGTGCTCTATGACGTTAGCTTCAAATCGAACCCCGGTACGGTGACTGCGCTCGTCGGTCCGTCCGGCTCCGGCAAATCGACTATCATCAGCCTGATCGCCGCGTTCCACGTGCCCTCGGAAGGCGTGGTCCGCGTCGACGGCGTGGATCTTTCGACCGTTCGCCTCGCGGATTTCCGCACGCAACTAGGCGTCGTGCTGCAGGATACGTTTCTGTTCGACGGCACCATCGAAGAAAACATCGCGTTCGCACGGCCCGGCGCCACGAAGGAACAGATTCTCGAAGCCTGCCGCATCGCGCGTGTGGACGAATTCGCCGAGGGGTTCGAAAAGAAGTACGAAACCATCGTCGGCGAGCGCGGCGTGAAGCTGTCAGGCGGTCAGCGCCAGCGAGTCTCGATCGCCCGCGCGATTCTCGCCGACCCACGCATACTCATTTTGGACGAAGCAACTTCGAGCCTCGACTCAGAATCCGAGGCGCTGATTCAGGAAGGTCTCAAGTTCCTGATGAAGGGCCGGACCACGTTCGTCATCGCGCATCGTTTGTCAACCATCCGGCGGGCCGAGCAGATCCTGGTGGTCGAAGGCGGCCGCATTGTCGAGCGCGGCACGCACGAATCCCTGTACGCGCTCAACGGCCGCTATTGGGATCTGTACACGCGCCAGCACGGAGTCGAATCGAACTTGTTCCTTGCACCCGGTGAAGGCGACACGATTTCCGAAGCAGATCGCGCGAAGGCCGAGGCCAAGGAAGCATCGGGCATCACCGAAGCAATGCGCCTCATGCGCGGCCGCTGAGTTCTGTGGGCAGGTATCTTTCTTAACCCGCAAACGGGGTCGCCTGCCATCGTGCAACAATAAACTTATGAACGGGCTCGCCATCATCCCCTCCTCCGCCCGCCCCTCGCTCTTCGGCTCCGACTAGCTCGTCCTCCGTCTCCTTTCGCCTCCCACCGACCTTTCAACAGGAGAATTGTCATGAAGAGCACCATGGAACCGGTCCGCTCGGACCGTGCAATAGTCCGTCCCGACCTGCCGAATTTGGTTACCTCCCTGCCCGGCCCGAAGGCTGCAGCGATTGTCGAGCGTGATCGAAAAGTGATGTCGCCTTCCTACACGCGCGATTATCCGTTGGTCGTCGCGCGCGGCGAAGGCGCGATGATCGAAGACGTCGACGGCAATCGATTCCTCGACTGCAGCGCCGGCATCGCCGTGGTCGCGACCGGCCATTGCCATCCGCACGTGGTCGAAGCGATCCAGCGCCAAGCCGCCAAGCTGATCCACATGTCCGGCACCGATTTCTATTACGAAAACATGGTCGCGCTGGCAGAAAAGCTCGCGGCGATCGTTCCTGGCGATTCTCCTAAGCGCGTCTACTTCGGCAACTCCGGCACCGAGGCGATCGAAGCCGCACTCAAGCTCGCGCGCTATCACAGCGGCCGCGGCCAGTTCATCGCATTCGTCGGCGCCTTTCACGGGCGCACCATGGGATCGCTCGCACTCACCGGGAGCAAGAGCGTGCAGAAGCGCGGATTTTTCCCGGTGATGCCCGGCGCGCATCACGTGCCCTACGCGTACTGCTATCGCTGCGCCTACGGCAAGCAGCCGGAAACGTGCGCGGTCGAATGCGTTCAGCACATCGAGAAAGAACTCTTCCGCACCACTGTCCCGGCTGACGATGTCGC
>DASYPO010000137.1:0-3785 GCA_036006545.1 Bryobacteraceae bacterium | reverse complement strand
TGCGGGGGCTTCCGCAGATTCTGCGAACCCAGTTGGTGAGCGCGATCGACTTGCGCCCGGTGTCATTTCGCGACAATCTGCTGTGGCCAGTGGTGTGGGGGATGGAGGATCTATCGGGACGCGCGGCAGTGGAGCGCTCGCGCCAGTTGTGCGCGATGCTGCCGGCGATCTCGCTGAACTTCGTGCCGCGCCAGTATTCACCGGGATTGGTCGCGCTGCTGCTACTACCATCGGTCTTTTCGGTGATCGGGCCGGGGGCGCTGCCAGAAATGGTCCGGCAGACTCTCTCAGGCGGATTCTTTGGCGGGTTCGCCTTGATCTATCCCGCCATGAGCATCATATTTTATTCCCAATACGCGAATGCGTTTGTGTTCTTGTATTGGCTGTTGGATCGTTGCCGCGGCGGATCGACGCCGATCCTGCCCACGTCGCGGTTAGGCAAGGAGAAAAAGCGTAACTCGCCGGTGCGGCCGGTAAACGTGGCGTGGTGGGTAGTTCCGGCGATCGTCGCGGCGGTTCTGATCTTCGGCTCGCTGCGCACCCCGCGATCGGCGCTGCTTTCAGCCCTTGACGAAGGCAGAGGCGGCGCGATCCTCAAAGCCATCGATGCGGGCGCGAACATCGAAACGAGAGATCCGGTCGGAATGACGCCGTTGCTGGTGGCAGCGCGTAGCGGCGAATTGCCCGCGGTCCAGGCGCTGCTTGATCGCGGCGCGAACGTGAACGCGCGCAACTCTCAAGAGTCGACGCCTCTGATCCTGGCCACGTCCAACAATCACGCGAATGTGGTGCCCCTACTCTTGGCAAGGGGCGCCGTGATCGATGCGAAGAATCGAGACGGTCGCACCGCTCTATGCATCGCTGCACTGCACGGCTATGCGGACCTGGTCGGCATCCTGATGGCCCACGGCGCCAACCCTGGAATCTCGGATGTTTACAAAAAGACGCCGCTGGACTACGCACGCGAAGACGGGAATCGTGAAATCACCACGCGATTGGCCTCGCGCGGCGAGGATTGAGGTGCCGGAGGCCTAACGCTCCAAAGTGACGATGGAACGGCAGCACGGTAGGCCGATAGTGTTGGTAACGGGCGAGTCGACTGTTGAATCGCGACGGTGACCCCGGCGGCGCTGCTGGCTGTCCCGACCTTTACGACCACCGGAACCGCACTCCCCGAAGGCGCGGTGGCGGGTACGACCACGTTGAGTTGCGTGAATCCGGCGATGCTCTGCGGAGCCACTCCGGAATACGCCACCTCCGCCTGCACGCCGCCGATCGTCACCGTCACTGGGGCGGCGGTACGGGGCAAAGTGTCCACCGCGAGCTTGCCATCGACGCCTGATGGATTGGTCTGTCCATCGCCCGTTAAGAACAACAACACCACCGACCCTTTAGGCGCGGGCGACGACACCGAATTGATGCTGCCATCCTGATTAACGATCGCGGCAGGCCCGGTACCGTTTTGCGTGATCGTGTAAAGGCCAGGCACAGCGTCGGCGACGTTCAGCGTCACTGGCGCGGATTGTACGCCTTGATACTCGGCCACTAGCTGCGTGGTGGTCTTGCCAGCCACCGCGTACGGCACCATAACCGTGCTTTGGGTTGCCGAAACATAAATAATCGGCGCCGGGCTACCGTCGAACAGGAAGCGCGTGCCGGCGACGGAGCCACCCACCAGGTTGTTCGCGATTTGAAATCCCGCGAGATTCGCCGGACCGATACCGGTGCCGAAGATGGTTACCATCTCGCCCGGTGCGACGGCGCCGCCCTTGAAGCTGGCGGCGTTCACCACGCCCGCCGCCGTGACGACGGGGCCGCCAGCCGACGCGGCGACGGTTCGGCTCAGCAGGTTTCCGCTTTTGTCGTAGACATAGGTGATCGACTTGTTGCCGTAATCGACCTTGGTGAGCCGGTGCGCGGCGTCGTAGTTGTAGGTTATGCGCTGGCTGAACGCGAGGGAGATGGAGCACGCCAGAAGTAACGTATTGAGTAGGCGTTTCATTGGGGTTGGTGGTAATTGTGCGATCCAAGTCCGATCTGCTTAAGGTTGTTTATGCACTGGTTTCGACGCGCGATTTGATCGAGGTCGAACCGCACTGGGATGATTAGCGCTACCACCTCCAGCGGTATGGTGCTCGCCGCACAGCTGGATTCCGTCTCCCGTTTAAGAATCGGCACGCGGAAGACCGGAAGGGCGTTGGTCCCCTCAAACCCGGTGAATCCGCCATACGAGAAATAAATCTGGCCGGTCGGGAAAATGACGGGATGCAAGCTCTCAGGTGGAATCAAACTACTTTGTGGCATCAGGAATCGCGGGATCCTATGTGTGGCTGACGGATCGAAGGCGGGTGTGGCAATGGAATCGAATACGGGGGGGTGCGCGATCGCACCGAAGTTTGCCAGTGGCGTGAACTGGGCGTACATGTCGTTAATGGCGGCGGATTGATCGAAGGAGTCTCGCTTAAGAGTGTCGTCGAAGTTCCGTTCGTCGATCACGGTGGGATCAAGCCGTCCAAGGGGAGAAAAGCCGTAGATAGGTGCGCGCGGGAAAAAGTCGCGGGGCCGGAAGTTCGACGTGTTGACCTGAGCCGCGCTGAGGCCAGTCGGATCCGTATTGGTCACTGGATTTCCAAGCGCATACTGATACGGATCAATAGCGTTCGGCGCGAGCGATTCGACCGGATCGCGCGACACGAAGCGCGCCGCGGCTGCGTCATAGAAGCGGGCGCGCATGTAGAACAACGACCCCAATACTTCCTGCATCACTCCAAACTTGCCCTGCCAGGTGAACGGGTTGTTTACTGCGGCGCTTTGCGTGATGCCCTCGCCATACGGCGTGATGCCATAGGCCGCGGTCACGGATCCACTGTCGCTGGTCAGGAATAAGGTGTTCCCGGCTTCGTCAAAATGAAAATACTGGCGAATGGTGCCGGCTGCCTCGACGCTGTATAAGATCGACCCGTCCGGCAGGTGAATGTAGTAACGCTGATCTGCTCCGCCGGAGTTCACCACGCTGATCGCGGGAACGCCCAGCGCGTAGTTCAGCGTGTATTTCTCCGTCGTGCCGCCGGAACTGCGCGAAATCCGTGTGCCCAAGCCGTCGTAGGTGAACGACGCCGATCCATCCGCGCCCTGGTAGGAGAGCATCCGCGAATCCAGATCGTACGCGTAGGTTCGAAGGGCGTCCTTGGTCAATCGGCCGAGCGAATCGTAAGTGGCTCCGGCGATCTGGTGCGCGCTATCGAAGGTTGCGCTTTGGGTGCCGGCCGCGGGCGAAGGCGGCTGCGGCACATTCCGATCCGATCCCACAATCTGCCCTGCCGCGTCGCGCTGCAGCGCAATGGTCGAAATCGCCGCGCTCTTCGTTTCCGTGATGCCGGACAGATTTCCATTGCCGTCGTAGCTGTACTGGGTGGTCACACCATTCGCCCGCGCGATCGAGGTGAGATTCAGCGCGGCGTCGTAGGCGAAGGTCGTGGACGCGCCCGCCCAATCCGCGATCTGCGCCAGCAGACCGCGATTGTTGTAGCTGTAGGTGACCTTCCCGGGCGGATAGGCGATGGAAGTAATCCGGCCGGAGGCGTCGCGCGTGATCGCGAGGTTGTTTGAGTTCACGATTCGCCCGGCGGCATCATAGGCCAGCGTCAGGCTCGAGGCTGCGGTCAGCCGGCCGGCGTCGTCATAAGTGAAGGCGAGATCGGTCTTGTCGGAGTACAGACCGCGCACCAGGTTTCCGTTAGCATCGTAAGTGAATTGCGCCGTGCCTTCCGGACTGGTGATCGACG
>DASYPO010000136.1:0-2100 GCA_036006545.1 Bryobacteraceae bacterium | reverse complement strand
GGGAGGAACGCTATGAATCGCCGCGAATTTCTGTCAATTGCCGCCGCGGGAGCCGCACTCGCGCCCCAATCCCTAACCGCCGCAGATCCTACCTTCGATGCCGATTTCGGCACCGCGCTCGCTGCGGCAGAGGCGATACGTAAAAAGAAAATTTCTTCGTTCGAGCTAACCACACATTGCTTCGAGCGCATCGCAAAGTACGATCGCCCGCTGAATTCTATGGTCGTACAACTGCGCGAAAGAGCGATGGCACGCGCCAAACAGGCGGATGCGATTCTCGCGCGTGGCGAGGCGGTAGGGACGCTGCACGGTGTTCCCATCACGCTGAAGGAGAGTTTCAACATCGCGGGCGTGCCCACTACGTGGGGCATCAAAGAGGCGGCGCAATTCAAGCCGACGCACAATTCCGCGGCGACCGAAAAGCTGGAAGGCGCGGGCGCGATCGTCATTGGCAAGACCAACGTTCCGGTGCGGCTCGCGGACTGGCAGAGCTACAACCCGGTGTACGGATCGTCGCAGAATCCGTGGGATTTGAAGCGCACGCCCGGCGGTTCCACCGGCGGCGGAGCAGCGGCACTGGCCGCGGGCTTCGGATTTCTCACCATGGGCAGCGATATCGGCGGGTCGATTCGCATCCCGTCGCACTTCTGCGGCGTCTACGGACACAAGCCGACGCTTGAGCTAGTAAGCCTGCGCGGACACACAACGCCGCCGATGGATGCAGACGTTCGCGGCACCAGCGATCTATCGGTAGCTGGCCCAATGGCACGGTCGGCGGACGATCTGGCGGCTGCGCTGCGGGTGGTCGGCGGCCAAGATGGATACGAAACGGCTGCATGGAAATGGTCGCTGCCCGCGCCGCGGCATCGGGCGTTGAAGGATTTTCGAATCGGCATCCCGGGGGGTGACGGGATTTGTCCGATCTCGAGCGACGTGAAAGAAGTGTTAGGTGCGGCGCTGGCGGCAATTCGAAAAACGGGCGCGAAGATCGACAGCGGCTGGCCGCAAGGCGTGGATCCTGCGGCCTCGCTCGAGACCTATCGAACCCTGCTCGGCGCGAATATGTATTCGCGGCTTCCCAAGGAGCAGCTTGAACCGATGCGCAAGGAATGGGAGCGCAACCCGCGCGATCCGATGCTCAGCGGTGTATTCGCCCCGCACCAGAACTTCGTGGCGCACGCCGCCAATCAGCGCATGATTCGTTTCGCGTGGCACGAATATTTCAAATCGCACGACGTTTTCCTGATGCCGGTCGCGTTCGCGCCGGCGATGTTGAAGGACGAATCGGAACCGCTGGAGGCGCGCAAGATCGCGACCCCCGATGGTCCGCGCGATTACACCGACCTGGTGGTGTGGGTTTCGTTCGCCACGCTGGCCGGGATTCCAGCGACGTCGGCGCCGGTTGGCCGTACCCGCCAGGGATTGCCGGTTGGCGTGCAGATCGTAGGCCCGATGTGGGAAGACGCGACACCAATCGAATTTGCGGCGCGACTGGCGGAACTGGTCGGCGGGTTCGAGCGACCGAAGGGGTATTAATTTGAACGTCGGCTGAAGCCGACGCTGCGGGCTGAAGCCCGCGCCACGATCGAGCGGCGGACTCTTCTGACTCCTGACTTCTGGCTCCTGGCTCCTTTCTCCTCTCATGACGGGCGCTGCTATCATGAAATTTGTTGTTCCCCGCCTGAAACATGACCACTGCCGTCCGTGAAATTGTCTGCGCCCACAGTCCCGATTCCGACGACGCGTATATGTTCTACGCGCTGGCGACGCGCAAACTCCGCTCGCCGCTGGTCGAGTTTCGCCACGTGCTGGACGACATCCAGACGCTGAACCAGAAAGCTCGCGAAGGCGCCTACGAGCTGACCGCGATCTCCTATCACGCTTATCCCTACGTCGCCGATAAATACGCGCTGATGGCGTCGGGTTCTAGCGTCGGCGATGGCTACGGCCCCATGCTGGTGTCGCTGCATCCCATGGGGCTCAGCGATCTGAAGGGTAAGCGCATCGCGGTTCCGGGCTTGTTAACCACCGCGTATCTGACGCTGCGGATCATGCTGGCGGATTTCGTGCCGGTAGTAGTTCCATTCGACCAGATTCTGG
>DASYPO010000135.1:0-10121 GCA_036006545.1 Bryobacteraceae bacterium | reverse complement strand
CCGATTATCATATGCGACCCCTCTTTGTCTTACCCGTCATCCTGCCTTCACTTAAGCACGCGTGATTCCATCCGCTTTTCGATCATGCTTCGGCGAAAATATTTTCGCCGCAGAACCAACCTCGCGCGACCGATGCCTTTTGGATCAAGTGCATTGCATCACTGATCCGTTTCTTTAGACAACCTCTTATCGACGCCGGATGCAGCGGAAACGGTAAGATCTTCCTTGCATATGCTGGTTACTCTTACGCGGATCGAGGAAGCCCGGTGCAATATTGTGGGCATTGCGCTACGGACGCCGTTGCTCCGGCTGAACACGGAAGGGTCGGGTTCGGCAGGTCAGGAGATTTACCTCAAACTGGAGAGTCTCCAGCCGATAGGAGCATTCAAAATCCGCGGCGCCGCGAACTGCATGGCTCGGGTTCCGCGGGAACAACTCGCACGCGGCGTGTTCACGGCATCGGCCGGCAATATGGCGCAGGGAGTAGCGTATTGCGCCCGTCGAATGGGGATTTCCGCTACTGTGATCGCGCCCGAAAACGCCCCCGAAACCAAGACACGCGCGGTCGAGCGGATGGGTGGACGCGTCATTCGGGTCCCACGCGATCAATGGTGGCAAACGTTTGAAACACGATCGTTCCCTGGTGTTGACGGGACGTTCATACACGCGTTTGATGATGACGATGTAATGGCCGGTAACGGTACCATCGGGCTGGAAATCATCGAGGACCTGCCGGACTTGGTCGCGGTTGTGATCCCTTGGGGAGGCGGAGGGCTCGCCTGCGGAATCGCCTCGGCGGTGAAGGCGCTCAAGCCGGGCGTACGGGTTTTCGCGGCCGAAACGGAGACAGGTGCGCCCCTTTCAGCGTCGTGGGCGGCAGGAAAGCCGGTCGAGGTGGCGTATCAACCATCGTTTATCGATGGAATCAGCGCCAAAACAGTTTTTCCCCGAATGTTTGAGGAAGCGAAGAGGCTCCTGGACGGCTCGATCGTGGTCACGGTGGCGGACGCGATATCGGCCATGAAGCTGGTGGCGGAACGCTCGCGGCTGATTATTGAGGGCGCCGCCGCGTGTGCGGTGGCAGCGGCGCTCTCGGGAAAAGCCGGGCCGGGAAAGGTGGTCGCGATCGTGTCGGGGGGCAACATCGATCTGGCCAAGTTCGCCGAGCTGGTGGGTTAGCCGTTCGCGGCCTAGTTGACGTTGGCGCACAGGGCAAACGCAACGAACGAGGTAGTCACACTACCGCCCGTCTGGTTCTGGTAGCCGCAAACCCAAGCTTCGGTGTTGAAAGGCGTGGTGGAGATCAGCGAGATCGGCGGATCAGTGCCGATAATCGAGCAGCCGCCGCCCAGGACCTTTTTGGTCCCCGGGCAAGTAGCTGTGGCGGACGATTGTGCATTGTTCGCGAGAGTTGTTGACGTGCTCGAGGAAATCCTCTCGTAGCCGGAGATTCCTGATGCCCCCTGGGCCCCTTGAGGTCCTTGCGGACCTGGTGAGCCCTGCGGTCCCTGCGGACCTTGAACTCCCTGTGGTCCCTGAATGCCCTGCGGTCCTTGAATTCCTGGATCCCCTTTGTCCCCCTTGGGACCCTGGTTGCCGATGGTCACGTCGAATTCGCCGTGTTGAGTAGCGGAGCTTCCGCGGATTACCTCCAGGAGGTGGGTTCCTGGACCGAAACCCCCGGGAACGAGAGCTACGATCCCGAGATCCGTCCATGAGGTGGGGGTCAACGGGACCTGGTTAAGCCGGATGGTTGCCGTCGAGGGTCCGAAATTGACGCCGGTGACGGTAATATCGTAGGGGTTTCCGCTTGGGTCGAAAGTGACCACAGCTTTGGCGATGCGCAACTGTGGCGGCGGATTCTGCGCCACCGCAGTCGCTGCAAGCGCGGCGAAAACACCGCTAGCAATCCGAGGTCTCTTCATCTAAGGTCCCCTCCTTTGAGGACAAAAAGGATTCCGACGGACAAATTCCTTACAGCTTGAATTCAAGGATCGAACCAGTAAGAGTCAGAACGATCACGGAGTTGGTCTGCTCATCCAGCACCATCGAAACCGGCGCCGGTAGGGCGGCTGACATCACTACCGGCTCTGCGGTGTCCCAACGCAGCAGACGTCCCGGGCCGGGAGGCGTCGCGGTCTGCGCCAGGCTGAACTCCAAAGTGAAGAACTGAGGGCGCGTTCCGGCGCGGGGGCGAACCAATACGTCGATCGCCGACGTCAGGAAATAGAAGAAGGGCGCGATGGTGCGCTTTTCGATGTCGACCGTGAAGATACGCGCGGCGTCCTTCAGGAATGGAAATCCGGTGAGCTGGGTCACCAACAACCCGTCGCCGAACAGGCGGACCTGGGTCGGCACGGCGTCGATGACGGGGGGCCCGATAGGCGTCGGATTCTGGCCCTTGGGAAAACGAAGCAGACGGCGCCAGCGGCCGGTGGCCGTGTCGATTTTCACCAGCGTGTCCTGCGACGCGTCGGTCATGTAAAGCGTACCGCCATCCGGCGTCAGGACCAGACTATAGGGATTCGAAAAACGATAGAGGGTATTGGCGTCCGGAACACCGTCCGGGAAATCGCACAACACGCTGACGCGAGCGGTGCCGCCGGCGCCGTCGCTGAGATCCACGTCATCGCCGTCGGCGAGTTGCTGCTGAATCTGCGGCGTGAATTTGAACGTGCCGGCTAACACGTCCACGTCGCTGCCGAACTGGATCTTCAGCACCGATGAAAAAATAGGGGACGATTCGCCTGCGGGGTTGTAAACCGATGTGGGGGCGGTACCGCGCCGCTCGGAATCACCTGCTCCGATCGCCAGATATAGCGTCCGGTCTTTCAGTGCCATAGCGGTTGGGCCGCCTCCTCCCGCCAAGGTTACGTCGACTCCCGACGGCAAGCCCTCGAAGAGACTGCGGCGGGTTCCGCCCCGCGACACAAACGAGACGCGAGCTGCGTTGATGCTCATAGAGGTTTCGGTCACCAGGAAGTTCCCGCGTGGCGTGAGGAGCAGCCGCTGCGGCGCCTGCAAGCCGGTGATGATGGTCTGCGGCGCTTGGGCGAATAGAGTGCCGGCGGCGAAAGCAATGGAGAGAAGAAGCTTGTGATCCATGAGCCCGACCATACTTGGCCAAACCCGTTCACGTCCATGCTCCCGCCGTCATTTTCCAATGCTCCCTGATCTCATCCTGCAACCACCTGAAAACGCGTAGCTTGGACGGTGGTATCATCAGCCCGATGGCGCACCCCTCGCACCCTTCCGCGGCGCGAGTAGCGTTCGGTTCCTTCGAATTTGACCCGGGCAGCGGGGACCTCCACAAGCAGGGCACGCCGATCCGGCTCGCCAAGCAGCCGTCGCAAATCCTGGCCGCGTTGTTACGGAAGGCTGGCGAAGTTGTTTCGCGCGACGAACTTCGCCAGCAGCTCTGGCGCGACGAGACCTTTGGCGATTTCGAGCACGGTCTTAATGCCGCCATCAATAAGCTGCGCCAGACCTTGGGCGATTCGGCCGATCAGCCGCGCTATATCGAGACGCTGCCGGGCCGAGGCTATCGCTTCATCGCGTCGGTTCAGCACATAATGCCCGCTGCGAAGACGGCCGCCCCTTTGCAACGCATCGATCCGACGGCAACTCCAAGACGGAAGTCACGAAAACTATGGGCGGGCGCGGCGGTGCTGATCGCAGCCGGCCTGCTGGTCGCTTATTGGATCGGATCGAAGTCGGGCACCCGCGAAACTCTACGACCCGTCGTCCGGTTCACGGTCACGCCTCCAGCAGGTCATGCGCTCGAACCGGCAGGAACGCGGCAAGCGTTTTCGATTTCGCCCGACGGAACGCGCCTGGCGTTTACGGCCGTCGATTCGGAAGGTGTGTACCGCATCTTCATGCGCGACCTATCCGCGCTGGAGTCGCGCGTCCTGCCGGGTAGCGAGGGCGTGCACAATATATTCTGGCCGCCCGATGGCGCGTCACTGTTCGCGCACATCCGCGGCAGCTTGCGCCGCACCGTGCCCGCGGACGGATCCTACCAGGTGATCTGCGAGTTGCCTCCGCAGATGATTTCAGGTGTATGGATGCCGCCGGGAAAAATTCTGCTGAGCAACCAACTCCGCAGCTTCGTGGTGCCCGCCACCGGAGGAACTCCGCAGCCGTTGGAGAATCAGGCTTACCCGTGGCCGCAAATGCTCCCGGACGGCGAGCATCTGCTGTATGTTGGATTCGATCGGAAGCGCGAGCGGATGACCGCCCGGGTGTCGAAGCTGGGACACCCGGAATCGGGTCGCGACGTTCTCGAAACCGATTCCAAAGTGATGTATGTGCCCTCGGTAGTGCGGTCCGGCTCCGGGTATTTGCTGTACCTCCGAGCCGGTAACCTGCTGGCCCAGCCCTTCGATCCCGCGTCGCTGCGCCTGTTGGGCGAGCCCGCGGCGGTTGCCGACAAGATTTTCACCTTCAGCACCACTGCGGCCGCCGATTTTTCCGTCTCCGCGAGCGGCGTGCTGGCCTATGCTCCCTTCCGCGCTCGTTCTCAAATCGCCTGGTTGGATCGGAGCGGCGTTGAGGTTGGGGCGGTGGGCCGCTCGGACCGCGCTGTTAAGTACGTCCGGCTCTCGCCCGATCGGCTCAAGGCCGTGGCCGATTTCTATGACGTCGAGAAAGGGCGAACCGAAACCTGGATGCTGGACCTGTCGACCGGCGCGTCGCGGCCCGTAGTGCGTGGACCGGGCCAGCAGAACCACGCGGTCTGGTCGCCGGATTCACATCGAATTGCATACTCACGCGCGTTCGCCGGCCACCCGCCAACTATGTACTTGGGCGGCGTTGGCGAGAACGACGTGGAGGAAGCCCTGCCGCCCGGTGGATACCAGTTGCCCAACGATTGGTCGCCGGACGGACGCTACATCGCTTTCACCAACAGTGCTTTCCCGATGATTGCGAGCGACCAAGGTGGTGATGTGTTCGTGATCGATATGCAGCGCAATCGGAAAGTCACGGCGATTCTTAATACTCCGTTTCGCGAGAGCAGCGCGATGTTCTCGCCCGACGGCCGATCACTCGCCTTCATCGCCGACGATTCGGGTAAACCGGAAATCTATGTTCAGACGTTCGAGGCTGGCGATATTCCCCGGCTGATCGGCGAGCGGCGCTTGGTTTCGCGCAACGGCGCACTGTTTCTCCGCTGGCAAAGGGATGGCCGGGCCATTGTTTACCTCGGAACCGATTCGCAAGTGTATTCGGTCCCGGTCACTCGCGCCGCGCGCCTCGAGTTCGGCACCCCCCAAGCGCTGTTTACCGTCCCCGCCGAAGCCCGCGCCGTGCTGCCGCATGGTTTCGGATTCGACGTAGCGGCCGACGGCAGCCGCTTCCTGGTCCCCGTCCTGCGTTCCCGGGAACCCGCGTCCTTAGTGGTCGTTCAGAACTGGGAGTCGATGCTCAAGCGCTGATTCACTCCTCGCGCAGCGCGGTCAAAGGATCGATACGGGAGGCGCGGCGGGCGGGAATCCAGGCGGCGGCAAGCGCCACAGCGAGTAGGGCCGCGCAAGATCCGACCGCAGTCCAAGGATCGAGCGGCGGGAGCCGAAACAATGCGTCCTTTAGAAATCGACCTATGGCGTAGGCGCAGGGCAGGCCGGCGGCGACTCCAACCGCAACCATCCATAACGAATCGCCGATGACCATCCGAACGACGTCCCGGGAACTGGCTCCCAGGGCCATCCGAACTCCGATCTCGTTGGTGCGGCGGGCGACTGCGTAGCCGATCAACCCACCCAGTCCGATGGCGGCGAGTGCCAGCGCGACCAGGCCAAAAGCACCGGAGAGAAACCCAAGCAGACGCTCGGTTCGCAGCAGCCGGTCGATCAGCCCGGTCTGCGTATGAAACTCGGCGAGGGGAACGGCCGGATCGATGTCGGCGAGCACCTTCCGAACAGCTCCGGCGAGCCGGCTGGAATCGATCGAGGATCGAATGACGAAGTGCACCGCGAAGCGCGCCCGGAAGGGCTCGTAGAATGTCGGTACAGGTTCGTTTTGGACGCTGTTGTAGAGGGTGTTACCCGCTACACCAACAATTTCGTACTTGTCGTTCGTGCGCATTCCCAGTCCGAAGCGCCGGCCCAGCGGGTTCTCGTTGGGAAAATACTTACGAACGAAGTTCTCATCGACCACAACAGGAGTGGGGCCGGGCCGGAGGTCGCGCCGATCCAGTGCGCGACCGGCAAGGATTGGGATACGCATGGTTTCGAAGTAACGCTCACCGGCTTGGTTCATGGTCGCGCCGTTTTCGCGGCTGTACGGGCGTCCGGGAAAGTTCAGCGTGCCGAAGTTTCCGTTCCCCGATAGCAATCGGCTTTGGACGGTGCTGACGCGGATCACGCCTGGCAAGGCAGCCAGTTCCTGATTCACCCGGTCGACGAACGAAACCACACGTTCCGGCGAATATCCGGCTCGCGAGGGATTCACGGATGCGTAAGCGAGATTCTGGCGATCGAAACCAACGTTCATCAGGTTGAGGTTGGCCAGGGATTTTCCCAGCAAACCGGCGGCAACCAAGGCGCCCAGACATAAAGCGATTTGAAGACACACCAGAACACGCGGGAGCCGCATTCGTCCGTCCATCACCGATCGTGTGTTGGCTTTCAGCGCGTGCCCAAGGTTCGCTCGGGCCGCGCGAATCGCCGGTGCGAGCCCGAACAGGAACGCAGTCAGAATCGAGAGGGCGGCGGTGTACGCCATGGTGCGGGGGTCGAGATGCAGGTCGAACATGTTGCTCGAATCGCGGCCGGTTTGGAAGAGCACATGAATCGATTGGGCGAGAACGTATCCGAGAGCTAGGCCGGCGCCGCCACCCAGAATCGCCAGAACGCAGCTTTCGGTGAGATGCTGGCGGAACAGGCGGCTGCGTGCCGCGCCCAGCGCTAGCCGGACGGCCGATTCGCGCGCGCGACCAACCGATCGCGAGAGCAGCAGGTTGGCGACATTCGCGCACACGATCAACAGCAGCACGGCGACCAGGAGCATCAGAATCCACAGCGCATTGGCGTCGCGAGGATTCAAAGCGTCAAAGCCCCGGCGGCCGGGCAAGGTGATCAGCTCGGGAATCGCTTTCGGATCGGCGGGCGCGGTCGGAGGCGCGGCCAAGCCCCGAAATAGCGCGGCGATTTGTTCGCGCGCGGCCGGTTCGGAGACACCCGGCTTGAGGCGCGCTACCTGGCGGACCCACCAATCGGTATCATCTTCGCCACGCGGCCCGCCGTTCGTGGAGGGAGCCGTGAAGGCGACCCGAGCTGCCAGCGGCGCATAGATGTCGGTCCATTGCCCGGCCTGCAGCCCAAAGAACCCCGGTGGCGCGACGCCGACGATTCGGAATGAAACCGTGTTGATCTGCACCGTACGATCCGCTAAATCGGCGCCGCTTCGTGAAAGGCGATCCCACAATCGGTTACTCACTACCGCAACCGGCACTGCGCCCACACGATCTTCGTCGTCACGAAAGGAACGTCCGATGACTGGCGAAACTCCCAGCGTTTGAAAGAAGTTGGCGCTGACGTGCTGCAACGTAACCTGCTCAGCCGGCGTAGCGCCCACCACGAGCGCAACAGTGACCGGATCGCTCACACCGAGAATCGATTCGAACGAATTCTGCGTGGCGGCCAGCCGGCGGTAGTGCGCGGCGCTTACCGAAGAACCTTGCACGTGGTTCGCCGCGATCCGATTGAAATTGCCGTTGATGTTGCTAACCCCCGGCGGGAATCCGCTGGCGGTCCACTCCAAGATGCGGAGTGAATCGGGATTCCTCACGGGAAGAGGCCGTAGAATGGCGGCGTCCACCAGGCTGAAAATTGCAGTGTTGGCACCAATACCGAGCGTGAGAGAGAGCACCACGGCCGCGACCAGCGCCGGCGTCTTGCGAAGCTGCCGGAGCGCGAAACGAATGTCGCGCGCAGCGGAATCGAGCCACTCGACAATCCCCATGGCGCGCGTCTCCTCTTCGAGGCGCGTCAGGTTACCCATGCGCAGTCGTGCTTCACGCGGGTCTTCCCCGCCCCCGGCGTGCATGTCCAGATGAAACTGCAGCTCCTCGCGGATCTCGGCGTTGTGGTCGTCGCCGCGAAAAGTCCGTTTGATTCGCGCCCACATCCCCATCTCGTTTCCTCCTAGGTGGTCCGGAGAATTTTTCCTACCGCGGCCGAGATCGCCCGCCAGCGCTTCTCTTCGGTTTCGAGCTTGCGCCGGCCTCGGGCGGTCAGTTCGTAGAAGCGCGCGCGCCGCCCGGCTTCGGAAACACGCCATTCTGCTTTCAGCAATCCCGCTTCGGTCATGCGATGCAGCGCGGGGTACAGCGACCCTTCCTCGACACGCAGCACATCGTCCGAAGACTGCTGAATGTAGGACGAAATCGCGAATCCGTGGTTGGGGCCGCGGCGAAGAATCTTCATCACTAGGATTTCAAGCGAGCCTTGTAGGTTGTCGGTTTTGGGCATGTATCGACATCTAGTATAGATATCTATATGTAACTCCCGCAAGAGCGACAAGGTAAGTCCAGGTTTCGAAGCATCGCCGGCGATAGAAAGGGCTGGGCGGCATTGTTAGACTGGAGCCATACATGTCTAACCAATATTCAAACCCTCCCGCGATGTCGATCGACACCAGCAAAAAGTACACGGCGACGTTGAAGACCTCGCGCGGGGAGATCGTCTGCGAGCTGTTTACTAAGGATGCGCCCACGACGGTCAACAATTTTGTTTTCCTGGCACGCGAAAAGTTCTACGACGGCACGATTTTTCACCGCGTGATCCCGGATTTCATGATCCAGGGCGGCGATCCGACGGGAACCGGTCGCGGCGGTCCTGGCTATCGCTTCGAGGACGAGTGCAAATCGAACCCCAACAAGCACAAGGTCGGCACGCTTTCGATGGCGAATGCGGGTCCGAATACCAACGGCAGCCAGTTTTTCGTCACGCACGTCGCGACGCCCTGGCTGGATGGAAAGCACACCGTTTTCGGACAGGTCACTAAGGGTCAGGACGTGGTCGACAAGGTCCAGCAAGGCGACAAGCTGGAATCGGTAACGGTTGTCGAGGGATGAATCCCGAGGGTCCGGCCAGCGAAAACAAACCGACCGAGGTCCCAGGTGAGCCGATCGAGGACGAAATCACCGCTGCCATAAATCGGGTTTGTGACGAGGTCGGCGAGACCAGCGATCCATTTGTCACGGAGGCGGCGCGCCGGACACTCATGCGGGTCAAGTGGTGACTTCCCAGGCACGATTGCGCCAGTTACCAACTGGCGCGCAGGATATCATCCTGCCCCACACGGGAATCGAATCAGCTTGCTTACCGTGACAATCGCGGAATCCTGACGCATACTGGAAGCATCTAGGCTTTATAAGGAGTTGGTGCGTATGAAGATGCTTCGGGTGGTGTTGCTTTCACTTCTGGCCACAGGCGCGCTGTTCGCGCAGACGCAGGCGATTAACGGCAGTATTCGCGGGCGCGTTACCGATCCGACTGGCGCCGCAGTCCCGCAAGCCAAGATCACTGTTGCCAACGCCGATACCGGATTCACGCGGTCGGCCGATGCGAGCGAAGACGGTTACTTCGTGCTTCCAAACCTTCCGCTGGGAACTTACAGCGTCACCGTTCAGAAGACCGGCTTCGACACCTTGAAATACACCGGCATCGCGCTGGCGGCGGGCGTCGAAGGCGTGCTGGAGGCGCAGCTTAAGATCGGCGCGGTCTCGACCACGGTAGAAGTAACCGGCGGCGCGCCTGTGATCGAGCCATCGCGTGTCAACACCGGGCGTACCATCACCCACGAAGAACTCGACAACCTGCCGCTGCCCTCGCGCAATCCCTATAACTTCGTAATCTTTCAGCCGGGCGTGAGCGGTCACCCGAATGCGGAATTGGGTATCCCGCGCACGATCAATACCAACGGATTGCTGGACCGCATCAACTACCAAATGGACGGCATGGTGGGCACCCAGAGCGATCGATACGGCATCCGCCTGTTTCCGATTTCCGATATTTACGTGCGTGAAGTGCAGACCGTCTCCAACAGCTTCGCCCCCGAATTCGGCAACACCGCCGGCATCATCTATAACGTGATTAGTAATTCGGGATCGAACG
>DASYPO010000134.1:0-20571 GCA_036006545.1 Bryobacteraceae bacterium | reverse complement strand
TAGGACGGCGCCTCAACCTCGTTACTTAGTGCGACGAAGAAGTCCAGGCCGCCCAGCGTATTGAGATGCAGCTTGGTGTAGCTCGCATCCAGCGAGAACCACTCTCGCGCGGTCCACGACGCTTCTGCGCCATACTGTCGGGCGCGCGACGCGAAGCTGGTCAGCGAATTCGAGTTGGTGTTGTAGTTCGAGCGGGCGTATGCGCCTACTCGATACAACTTAGTCCTCCAGAGGATGCGGCCATTGAGCGCGTGATAATCTTTGTCGGCAATCGGAAACAGCGGATGATTCGCGCGCCCAATCTCGGCGCCCAGGTGAATACTTAGCGGCTTGAGCGGCCGCAACCGGATCCCGAAAGTCCCGGCTTGCAGAATATTAGTCTGCTCATTCAAAATTCGCGGCGCGGAGGCACGCCCGATCGGGTCGATGCCCTCGATCGAACGAATCCGCCGGTCGCCGTAGTCGTAACCCGCGTACACGCCCAGCCACGGCCGCAGGCGCACGTCCAACAATGTCGAGTTGGTGATGTTCAGAATGCCCAATAGACTGAACGGCAGGCCCTGCGCCGGCGTGGTCGAGCCGTTGGTGAATAACTGGAACAGCGCATTGCCGATCAAGCGGATGTTCGAGACCGAGGTTTGATTCGTGATGGTGATGGCTTCGGTCGGGAACAAAGACAACGTAAAGTTGCCGGTCAGCGCGGGACGCCGCGCATCGCCGAGCACCACTACCTGCGTCGATGCGTTGGCGCCCAGGCGTCCAATGCCGCGCGCCAATTCATCCTGTACAAACGCGTGCTTGCCCGCGACGTAAGTGAATCGTCCGTTCGCCGCCCAAAACTTTTTGCCCTCGCGGAACAGTCCGACGCGCCAGTAGGGGCTGGTTCCATGCACCGGCTCGTCTTTGCGCAGCGATGCGAGCTCCGTCAGATCGTCGCGGTTGTTTCCAGGTTGCGCGCCGCTGTTCAGAATCGAATCCTCTTTGAAATCGACCCAGCCGCGCATCACGTTCAGCCGGAACCCGAGCAGCTTGGCCTCGCCTCCCAGCCGATACTCATTTTGTTCGCGCCGGATTCGGGTGAACAACGGAAACTCGTCGCCGCGTGCTTCGAAAAACTGCAAGGTCGAAAGACCGGTTCCGTCCTGTGTCACGCGCGAATAGCCCAGAAATAGCTTGAACGGACTCTCCGGAAATAGAGTGAAATCGTGATCCTGAAAACGATGGGTGGTGTAGAGCGCGTGCTGACCCGCCGAAACCTCCAGCGCCGGATTGAAATATTTGTTTAGCCGCCAGTGCAGATCGTAACGATACGCTTTGTTTTTCTCCACACGGAGCACAGCCGATTCGTAGGGATCATTTCCCAACCCCTGCGTCGAGAGCGAGAGCTGATCGAACCAGCGGCCGTGACCTTCGCGCGATTGAACGAATAGCGAACTAGACAACAGGCGAATCCCGTTGGTGTAGTTCACCGTGCTGCGATACATGTCGCCGTTGCCCCCGGTTGTCGCGAAGCGATACCCCAGCTCGAAAGATTGCTGGATGTTGTAGCTCGCGACGTTGGTACCGCGCGGGCTATCGGTCGATTCATTCGTCGGCGCGACGGTCGGCTGCGACATCACCAGAAAGGCCGGCGCGAACAATGCGAATAGTATGGTTTTCATCGCCGCCTCCTTATTTCATGAAGAACTGGTGCGAATTCGAGCCGTGAATCTTGGGGTGGCACGTGACGCAGTTCTGGTAGCGCGGGTCCGCTAGGTTGTGCGTCCCCGAAACCATGGGGATGCCGGCGTTCCGCCGCCCGAAGGTGCCGAGCCCGTTGTGACACTCGAGACACATGGTGAATACCGTCGGCCGCCGCATCAGGCGCGGATTGGTCGATCCGTGCGGCATGTGACACGCCTCACATCCATCGACGCGAACGGCGGGATGTTCGTACAGAAACGGTCCGCGCTTATCGATGTGGCATTTGAGACACGGCTCTTCGTTCGCCTGGACCTGCTCAACCATGCGAGGGCGCGATCCACTTCGCCACGTCGCGGCAAACGTACCGTGCGGATTGTGGCAATCGGTGCACTGCACCATGCCCTCATTCACGCGATGCTTGAATGGCATGGCGAACTGCGCGCGCACCGATGCATGGCAACCGTAGCAGAGATCGGTCTGCTTTTTCGCGAGAAGGAATTTCTGCGTCGGCGATTTGTGGATCGAATGGCAATTCGAGCAGACGACGTCTTCGCGCGTGTGAGAGCTGCGCCGGATGTTCGCGCGCGACAGCGATTCGTTATGGCAGCGCAGGCACGCATCCAGCGTTTTCGCCGGCGAAAGCTCGCTGAACGCGACGATGGTCGCCTTGCCGCCCTTGGCATCGACATGCGCTTTGCCCGGGCCGTGGCAGCTCTCGCAGCCCGTATCCGGGCCGTCCGGTTTACCCGCGGCGATGCTTTTGTAATGCGGATTTTTGTAGAAGTTATTCCACACGTCGGGGTGACACGTCTTGCAGGCTGCGGAACCCACATAATCCGCGCCCTGCACGCCTACCCCCCCGAACAGAAAAATACCCACCACCACCCGAAGCCCAAACATGCCCCCACTATACCGGAAGCCTTGGAATCGTAGCTGTCAGAAGATTAGCGTGAAGCGTTTGCCGCTTTCGAGCATCTTCTTTTTACACGACACGTAGACGCAGTCGACACCACGTGGGCGTTAGAATGGACCATATGGCGCAAGATAACGGCAGTAAGATTGTTTGGTTTGTGGCAGGCATCGCGATCGGTTCCACCATCGCCCTGCTCTACGCTCCGCAATCCGGAGAGAGAACCCGCCGGCTGCTCGGGAAGAAAGCTCGCGAAGGGCGCGAGGTTCTGTCCGACAGCGGTCGCGAACTGGTCGACAAAGGCCGTGAATTATACGAAAAGGGCCGTAAAGTGGCCGATAGCGCTGTGGAGATGATCGAGCGCGGCCGCAAGATGGTAGAACGCTAGATTCCTTCGCAGCCTAATCCCATGACCACCACCGCAACCGCTCCGCGGGCGCTCGCCCCGTTTGTAAATGAACCCGTCTCCGCCTTCACGAAGCCGGAGGAACAGGCCGCCGCGCAGGCCGTCCTGGCTAAGGTACGCGCAGAGCTGGGCCGTGAATACCCGCTGTGGATCGCCGGTGCTCCGCACAAGACCGGTGACCTGTTGGCAAGCGAGAACCCGTCGAATCCTTCGGAAATCGTCGGGAGACACCACAAGGCGGACGCCGCGCTCGCCAATCGCGCGATCGAAGACGCGTACGCATTTTTCCCCGAATACAGCCGGACGCCCGCCGAGAAGCGCATCGAAATGGCCGCCCGCGTCGCTGCCATTATTCGCGAACGCAAGCTGGAACTGGACGCTTGGCTGGTGCTCGAAGCGGGGAAGACCTGGTACGAAGCCGACGCCGACGTCAGCGAAGCCATCGACTTCTGCGAATACTATGCGCGTCTGATGCAAAAAATGGCCGCGCCTGAAAAACCGGTTCAGATGCCCGGCGAGCGCGATGAGATGATCTATCTGCCGCTGGGCGCGGGCATCATCATTCCGCCCTGGAATTTTCCGCTGGCGATCATGGCCGGCATGAGCGTCGCTGCGCTGGTCACGGGGAACACCATCGTCATCAAACCTTCGAGTGAAACGCCGACCATCGCCGCGAAATTCGCCGAAGTGCTCGCCGCCGCTGGATTCCCGGCGCGTAGCTACAACCTGTGCACGGGCAGCGGATCCGTCGTCGGCGATCTCCTCGTCGAACATCCCAAGACGCGCTTCGTGTCCTTCACCGGATCGCGCGACGTGGGGCTGCGCATCAACGAGCTGGCCGCAAAACCGCGCAAGGGACAAATCTGGATCAAGCGCGTGGTCGCCGAAATGGGCGGCAAGGACGCTATCATCGTCGACCGGGAAGCCGATCTCGAGAGCGCCGTCACGGGTGTGGTGCAGTCCGCCTACGGCTATCAGGGACAGAAATGCTCGGCTTGCTCGCGCGCCATCGTCGATCAGTCGATTTACGACGAATTTCTAGAGAAAGTAAAGGCTAAAGTCGCGACGCTCACCGTCGGTCCTTCCGAAGATTCGGGGAACTACATGGGACCGGTGATCAGCAAGAGCGCGCACAAGACCATCCTCGATTACATCGAAGTCGGAAAGAAGGAAGGGCGTCTCATTTCTGGCGGCGGCGCTGGAAAAAGCGACGGCTACTTCATCCAGCCAACGGTGATTGCGGACGTCGACTCCAAGGCACGCATTTTTCAGGAAGAGATTTTCGGACCGGTGCTGGCGGTGACCAAGGCGCGCGATTTCGATCACGCGCTGGAGCTTGCCAACGATAGCGAGTACGGGCTTACCGGCGCAGTCTATTCGAAAAACCCCGAGAAGATCCGCCAGGCGCGCGAGAATTTCTTCGTCGGGAATCTGTACATCAACCGCAAATGCACCGGCGCCATGGTGGGCGCGCATCCATTCGGTGGGTTCAATATGTCCGGTACCGATTCCAAAGCGGGCGGGCCGGATTATCTGTTGATGTTCCTGCAAGCCAAGTCCATCGCCGAAAAGTTGTAGGGCGGCGAGGATGGCTGGTCGAAAATAACCGCGCGATTGGGGCGAGCAAAACCGGGGACGCCGGCTGAAGCCGACGCTGCGGGCTAAAGCCCGCGCCACGAAGCTCCACAGGAACGCCACAACTTTCCCAGAAGCTTCGGGTTTAGGCTTGCACGGGTCTCGTGTCCCTATGCGCAAGCCCTGGTCCACGATTCGGGAGTTGGTTGCGGCTCAAGCCCACGCGCGGCCGAAGGCAGCCGCGATCCTGGCGCCGGATCGGTCTATACTCTCTTTCGCCGAGCTATGGAACCACGTGCAGCAAACCGGCGAAGGACTGCGCGCGCTGGGCGTCCGGCGCGGCGATAACGTCGCGAGCGTCCTCCCCAATGGTCCCGACGCAGCCAGCACGGTTCTAGCGGTCTCATCGGTCGCGACGTTGGTTCCGCTGAATCCCGACGCAACCAAGTCCGAGTACGATTTGTTGTTGTTCGAAGTGACGCCCAAGCTCCTGCTGGTTCCGGCCGGCAAGGAGAGCACGCATCCGGCGGCGATTTCGGCGCGTATTCTTAAGATTCCCGTGGTCGGCGTCGTATCCTGCAAAGCGGCCGGATGGTTCACGCTCGAAGGGCGCACGGGACTCGCGGGCGGCTCAAGTGAACTCCCCGAACCGGACGATTTCGCCTACATCCTTACAACCTCTGGGCCAACTAAGCGTCCCAAGCTGATTCCGATGACGCATCGCGCAGCTTGTCTTGCGGCGTCCATCTCAGCCAGCTCGATGCGGCTGACTTCCGCCGATCGAAGCCTGAATATCAGCCCCCTGTTCCACTCATTCGGCTTGGTGAGCGGCCAGTTTGCCACGCTGAGCGAAGGTGGATCCGTAGTTTGCCTACCCGGATTTCGAACGACGAAGTTCTTCGACGAGTTGGTGGAATTTCAAGCCACCTGCTTGGCCGCCGGTCCGACGGTGCTGCGATCGATCGCCGAACGCGCGCCGGCCCATCGGGAAAAGCTCGAGCGCGCGCGGCTGCGCGTAATCCGTGTCGCTGGGCCTGCTCCCGCGCCCAATCTCTTAGAGCGTGTGGAGCGGGATCTTCGCGCCACGATCGTTCATGGCTACGGCATGTCTGAAGCGCCCTGTATTGCCAGTGAACAGTATCCGGTGATGCTGCGCAAGCCGGGATCGGTGGGGCGGGCGTCGCACCAAGACGTCGCTATCGTTGATGAAAACGGTCGGCCGGCTCCAGCCGGAAGCAACGGCGAAATCGCGCTACGCGGTCCATGGATTTTTCCCGGCTACTATCGCAACCGGGCCGCCAGCATCGCGGCATTTGACAAGGGATGGTTCCACACCGGCGACGTCGGTTATTTCGACGCAGAAGGCTTTCTATTTCTCACTGACAGGTGCAAGGAATTTATCCATCGCGGGGGCGAGAAAGTTTCGCCCGTAGAAGTGGACGAGGTGCTACTGTCGCATCCCGCTGTAGTGGAAGCAGTGACTTTCGCGATACCCGACGCGCGATTCGGGGAGGAGATCGCTGCAGCGGTGGTGCTTCGCTCCGAACATGCTGTCTCCGCGGCCGCACTGCAAGAGTTCGCCGGAACCCATCTGACCACCAACAATGGTCCTTGCCAGATCGTATTCGTGAAGCAGCTTCCGAAGGGACCTACCGGAAAGCTGAGTCGCTTTCGGATGGCCACGGAGCTGGGCCTGGACAGGGCACCGGAAGGAAAGGCGCGGGTCGGACTCGCCGATTCTGCCGAGGTTTATCCGCTCCAACCGATGGGGACCGAGGCACCTTTTTTCCTGGTGGCGCCGGGCCTCGAAGCCCGCGCGCTGGGGAAGCATTTGGGTCCTGACCGGCCGGTATTTGGGGTGCGTGTTCCGAACCTGGAGCATCGGCCACCACCGCATAGCGTGGAGCGTCTGGCTGCCGAATGCGTGCGAGCGGTGCGCCGCTTTCGACCTTCTGGACCATACGCGCTGGGCGGATGGTGCACTGCGGGCGTGATTGCGTTCGAAATGGCTCGTCAGCTCGAAGACGCTGGCGAACACGTCGCATTGGTCGCGCTGCTCGACGTACGCGGCATGTCGCTGCCGCCCATGCCACCCGGCCGTCGCAGGCTGGTACGCGCGATTCGGCTCGCCGGCGAATTGTGTTTTCGATTGAGGCGGAGAGGGCGGATTCAGTGGCTCCGAAGCTTAGTCGCTGCCGGGGAGCGTAAGCACGACGCGTTGGCGGCAAATGTCGCATTACGTCAATATCGGCCGCATCCCTGGTCCGGGCGCACGCTGCACTTCTGGGCCGCCGAACGTCCTTGCGGGCGATTCCTAGATCCCGTGTTCGAGTGGAATCATTTGTCACCCGGCGGCCTCGAATTCCACGAGGTCCCGGGCGATCATTTCAGTATGCTGCGCGAACCAAACGTGGCGGAACTGGCCGGAATTCTGGCGGCGGAACTGGACCAGATGCCGGTTCACGCCGGCTAGTGGCGTCGGGCGGTCGAAGTGGCTTAATTGGTCGGATCGTCCGCCCGCGGAAGCGCCACGCCAGCTTAGCGCCAGCGGCCATCGACCAACACCCAGTTGCCGTCGCGTTGCCTCTGCCAACGGTGCTGCTGCCAACGCGCGCCCCGACGAGGCGGTTGTTCCCACCGGCCGGTGGTCCACACATAGGAGTTACCGCTGTAGCTGTGATAGCCGGGCTGCCAGATGTAATCACGTCCCGGCGAAACCGGACGTCGTTCCACCTGGTTGCGCGGCGGCCCTAAGCGAATCACCACATCGGCCGCGGAGGCTGTGACAGCCAAGCCCGCGGCCAGGATCATTCCAGTTAAGATTTGCTTGATCATGCCCTACTGAGGGCATGCCGATGGCCAACCCTGCGATTTAACGTCGGTCGCCTATTTCGCGGGGGCTCAGGCAAAGCTGAGATTAGCGCCAGCGGCCTTCTACCAGCACCCAACCTTCGCGCCGCTTCACCCAGTGATGGCGCTCCCAACGCGCGCGAGCACGTGGCGGTTGTTCCCAACGGCCGGCTACCCAGACGTGCTGGCGGCCATCCCAGTTGTGATAGCCCGGGACCCATACATAGCCACGACCCGGTGAAACCGGACGTCGCTCCACTAAGGGGCGCGGCGGTCCGACGCGAACGTAAACATCAGCGGCAGACGCAGTAACGGCTAGGCCCGCAGCCAGAATCATTCCACTGAGAATTTGCTTAACCATGCCTGCAGTCGTGCATGCCATGGGCCAGTACACGATATTCTCCGTTATCCATTGAAATTAAAGTGGTTATTAGCTGACTTCAGTTAGCAGGAAATCTCCAAGGTGTGCAAAATTTGCTATTTCTGCAGGGTGGCCAATGCCATAATGCGTTCCTGGGTTGCCTCGGCACGGGTGAGTTCGCCTGCCACCTGGCCGTCGTGCAGCACTAGAATTCGATCAGAACACTGCAGCAGCTCCGGCAACTCAGAGCTCATCAGGATCACGCCCTTACCCGCGTCGCACAGCGATTGGATTACGCCATAAATGTCGTGCTTGGCGCCGATGTCGACGCCGCGAGTGGGATCGTCGAGGATCATCACGGCGGGGTCGGCCAGCAACCAGCGGGCGAGCAGGACCTTTTGCTGATTGCCTCCGCTGAGTGTCCCGATCTCGGTATCGGGCGACGCGGTTTTCACGCGCAGCCGCCCGTTCACTTGCGCGGCTTCGCGCCGTTCCTGTGCGCGATTCACAAGACCGAAAGTGTGCAGGCGCGGCAACACGGAAACGGTCGTATTCTGCTCGACGCTCATCTGCAGCATCAATCCCTGGGTCTTGCGATCCTCGGGGACCAAGCCGATTCCGCTGCGGAGCGCATGCGCGGGCGATTGGGGTATGTAATCGCGACCGCGCAGGCGGATCTTTCCGTTCGCGGAGTCGTCGAGCCCGAAAAGCGCATGCGCGAGCGAGCTGCGGCCCGAGCCGACCAGCCCGGCGATACCTAGAACTTCGCCCGCGCGCAACTCGAAATTTACGTCGCGCAGTTTACGGCTCGACAGATTCTTCACTTCGAGAAGTACTTCGCCAGCAGCCAAAGTTTTCGCAGCGGATGTTTCCAGATCGCGGCCAACCATTCCCGCGATCACGCGCGCGATGTTGGTCTCCGACGCTGTAGTGGTTTCGATGTGGCGGCCGTCGCGCAGCACGGTGATGCGATCCGACAGCCGAAAAATCTCATCCATCTTATGCGAGACGTACAGGATCGCGACACCCTTCTGTTTCAATCGACCGATGAGGCCGAAGAGCCGTGCGGCGTGTTCGTCGTCGAGCGCGCTGGTGGGCTCGTCCATGATCAGCAGCCTGGCGTTCATTCCCAACGCGCGTGCGATCGCGACGAGCTGCGTTTGCGCGATGGAGAGCGCGCCCAGCGGCGAATTGAGAGGCGCCTTTAGTCCGACTTCCTCGAGTAGCGGCGCGCAAAAATCGGCTGCCGTGCGGCGATCAGTGAAAAGACCGCGCTCCGCGTGCAGATTTCCGATGGTCAGGTTGTCGGCGAGGGAAAGATGCGGAAAAAGATCCAGTTCCTGGAAAATCATGCCCACGCCCAAGCGCTGGGCGGCGAGCTGGTCAACTGGACGGAACGGCGCGCCGTCCCACAGGAGCTCGCCCGAATCGGGCTTGACTACGCCCGCGATGATCTTCGCGAGCGTGCTTTTCCCCGCCCCGTTTTCGCCGACCAGTGCGTGAACGGCTCCCGCGGCGATGTCGAGGTCGACATTGCACAACGCTTGTGTGCCTTCAAAATGCTTACTGATTCCGCGCGCAGTGAGCAGCACAGATTTAGAAAGTGAGACGCTCGTACATCTTCGCCGCGTTCTGCGGCGTGATGATCTCAGTTCCGAGCGTGTATTTTTTGTCGGGTATGAATCCCGGCTCGCGCAGCATACGATTGCCGACCTCCATCGCCTTGTCGACCGCCAGCGGATAGTAGAACGTCACCGCCAGCACGCCATCCATCACTTTTTTGATGCCGCCAGCGGGGCCGCCGAGACCGTCGACTCCGACGAAAATCATTTTCTTTTCGCGGCCAAGTTCCTGCGCGGCCAGATAAGCGCCCACCGCCATCGGATCGTTGTGCCCGTACACCACATCGATCTCCGGCTGCGCGCGAAGAATCTCGGTCATGCGCTCACGTCCTTTGTTCTGGAGCCAGTCGGCCACCGCCTCGTGAATCACTCTGACCTCGGGATACTTCGCGAAAATTTCGTGCGCGCCGCCATGGCGATTTATCTGTCCCTCGACACCTAACAACCCCTTCAACTCGACGATCTTCCCCTGCGGCTTGCCGTACTTTTTCTTGAGGTGCTCGACGATGAACTCGCCCGCCTGCCGTCCGATCGCCAGGTTGTCGCAGGCGATGTACGTCGTGTAGTTGGGTTCGACTATGTCGCGCTCCAGGCAGATCGTCGTGATGCCGGCCGCCATTGCTTTGCCCATCACGGCGGTGAGCGGCGCGCGCTCGTTCGGCGCGACGATCAGCAGATCGGGCTTCTGGAGAATCAGCGTTTCGATTTGCGCAATCTGCTTGCTGCTGTCCTGCTGGCCGTCGATGATGCTGAGTCGCATGTCAGGCGATTTGGCGACCAGCCGCGTAAGCAGTTCGTTCTGCGCGGCGCGATACGGCTCCGCGTTGTTGCACTGTGAGAAGGCGACGAAAAACTGCTTTCCCGCGGCGGCTTCTTTGGCCCGGTCTTTCGAGCCGCAACTTGCCACCGCTATGAGTCCGGCAACCGTCAGGAATCGTGAAATGATTGGAATCATATTTTATGATCTCCGGGCGATCCACACTGCCGCCACAATGATCACGGCTTTGAGCATCAGCTCAGTGTTGCTGTCCACGTTATTAAGACGCAGCATGTTGGTGAGAATCCCGGTGATCAGGGTTCCGATCACGGTTCCCGCAATCGATCCCTGGCCTCCCGAGAGGCTGGTCCCGCCGATCACCACAGCGGCGATCGCATCCAGCTCGTAAGACATACCCGCGTTGGGGTTGCCCTGGTGATTTTGCGCGGCGTGCAGCACACCGGCAACTCCTGCCAGTAGTCCGCACAAAGTGTACACCCAGATGCGCGTGCGCTTGATCGGCAAACCGGCGTAGAGAGCGGCGCGTTCATTATCGCCGACCGCTTTCACGCGGCGTCCGAAAACAGTGCGACCGAGAACCACCGCGCAGGCGATCGCGAGAATCGCGAACACCGCGACCACCAGCGCCTTTCCGGAGCCGAGTTTCGCGAACTGCGAAGAGACGTCCTGCCCGAAACCGAGATCGATATTGGTGTTATCAGTAAGGCGGCGCGCCAGGCCGCGGATGCCGATCATGGTCGCGAGCGTCACGATGAAGGGCTGGATGCGGAGGCTCACGATCACCACGCCATTGATCGCTCCGACGGCGCCGCACGCAGCCAGCGCCGCGAGGATCGCGACCAGAATGTGCATACCCGAACCGAGGTCGGTTTTCCAGCGCGTCAGGACCATCGCGGTGACGGTGGCCGAGAGCGCGAGCGTGCTGCCAACGCTGAGATCGATACCCGCGCTCAGGATCACCAGCGTCATACCCAACGCAATCACGCCGATCTCAGCGGCCTGCCGCAAAATATCTGTAAGGTTTCCGACTTCAAGAAAAATGCGATCGCCCGCGGCATTCTTCGGACTGATAAAAATCGCCAGTATCAAAATTACGACCAGCCCCAGGACGCTCTGCAAACGCTTCAAGAGCTGTCGCCGGTGAGGATCCATCGGAACGATTGTAGCGATGGAGGAACGCGATAACGGCGGGTGACAAGATCACCTGCCCCACAAGACCTGACAGGCGACAAGATCGCCTGTGCTACTTCACCTGCCCCACGGGCTAACGGTAACCAAATCCCATTCCCGAACGCCTCGACTACTTACGGGGAAAGGTGCGCCTCCCGTCTGTTATCCTCTAAACCAATGTTTTACACAACCTCACGAAAAACACTCCTGCTGATCGCGATTTCCCTGATCGTCCCGCTGCTGATTCTGGCGGAAGTCACGGAGACGGTCGACCTGCAAGTTATTCACAAGATTAAGCGAGCGGTCCTAGGGGCCGGCGCGGGCGCCGATGGATTTGGCGGCGGTGGACGCGGTGGCGGCGGCGCTGCAAGATCGTCGGTCATGACCACCATGTATAACCTGACCGACCGATACGGTCCGCGCCTGACGAATTCGCCGCAGTTCCGGCGCGCGGGCGATTGGGCGGTGGGCCAGCTCAAAGAGTGGGGCCTCGCCAACGTGAAGCTGGAAAAATGGCCGACGGCCGGCGGGCGCGGCGGCGCGATCCCCAGCTGGGAAGTCACCGGCTACAGCGGCGCAATGGTCGAGCCGACGTACATGCCGATCATCGGAATTCCACAGGCGTGGTCCGGCGGGACCAATGGTGTCGTGACCGGCGAAGCTATCGTCGCTTCGATCGCCACCCCGGCCGATCTCGAAAAGTGGACCGGCAAACTGAAAGGCAAGATCGTACTGACGGTGCCGCTGATCGACCTGGCGCTGCCACTCACTCCGCTGGCCAAGCGCTACACCAATGAAGAGCTTGAAGCGCTGACGCCCGAGATTCTTTCGACTCCCGGAGGCGGCCGAGGTGGACGCGGCGGTCCGGGTGGCCCGAATTCGGCGGCGCAGGCAGCCTTTGCCAACATGACCCCCGAAGAACGCCAGGCGTTCCAGGAGAAGCAGCGCAAGTTCTTCGCCGACGAAGGCGTGCTGCTGACGGTAACGGCCAGCAGCCGCGGTCAGAGCGGTACGGTCTTCACCTCGAACGGCTCGCCGCGCACCGGCGATCCGACGAAGAACTTGCCGTCGGTTTCGATCACTGCGGAAAACTACAATCGCATCGTGCGCTTGCTCGAACATCGCACGCCGGTCAAGCTGGCATTCGATATCAAGGTTGCGTTCGACATGACGCAAACCGAATCGTTCAACGTGGTCGGTGAAATTCCGGGCACGACCAAGCCCAACGAAGTGGTGATGGTGGGCGGGCATTTCGATTCGTGGCACTCGGGTACGGGCGCGACGGACAACGCCGTGGGTAGCGCGGTCGCGATGGAAGTGATGCGCGTTCTGAAGTCGCTCAACCTCAAGATGGATCGCACGGTTCGCTTGGGCCTGTGGGGCGGCGAGGAAGAAGGGCTGCTCGGTTCGGGCGCCTATGTGAAAGAACATTTCGCCGATCCGACGGTGATGAAGCCCACCAAGGAGCACGAGGGTTTCGCGGGCTACTTCAACATCGACAACGGCACCGGCCGGATTCGCGGAATCTATCTTCAGAACAACGAGATGGCGCGGCCGATCTTCGAGAAGTGGTTCTCCGCGCTGAAGGATCTGACGCCGGGCGTGATCACCATTCGCAATACGGGCGGCACCGATCACCAGGCCTTCGATCGCGTGGGTCTGCCGGGGTTCCAGTTCATTCAGGACCCGATGGATTACGACACGCGCACGCACCATTCGAACATGGACACTTACGATCGCATCCAACAGGCTGATCTGGAGCAGATGGCGATCATCGAAGCGGCGTTCGTGTACCACGCAGCTATGCGGCCAGAGAAACTGCCGCGTAATGATCTGCCTCCTCCGCAGCCCGCGGGCGGTCGCGGCGGACGGGGCGGCGCGGCCAACAACAACAACCAGCAGTAACGGAAGTAGTTCACGAACAGGAGAACGGCGCACGGGTAGGTAACCGTGCGCCGTTCGCTTTTTCCTTACCTCGTTTTTCATCCCATCGTGTTCCCTCCGTAATCAAGCAGTGATAGTATCGAGAGATATTACGGGGTGAATCCATGAAGCTTCTCAACCGTGCATTTCTTTGCTTGTTTTTGGCGGGCATCGCCGCCTTGGCTCAGTTCGACACCGCCACCGTACTCGGTACGGTCCGAGACGCGACGCAAGCCGTCGTCGCCGGAGCGCGCATCACGCTACTGAACATCGACACCGGCATTCAGGCCACGGCTACCACCGACGAAAACGGCAACTACCTCTTCAACAACGTCAAGATCGGGACCTACAAAGTCACTGCGGAGAAGCCGGGCTTTTCGACCGCCTTCGCCGATCGCGTCAAGGTGGACGTCAACGCCCGCCAACGCGTCGACCTCGGGCTCACCGTGGGTCAGGTAACCGAATCCGTGCAGGTCAGCGCGGGCGTCACGGCACTCGAAGTGGATTCCTCTGATCGTGGGCAGGTCATCAACCAGAAACAGATTGTCGAGCTGCCGCTGAACGGCCGTAACTATGCCGATCTCGCGTTGCTCGCCACGGGCGTGCGTCGCTCCGACTATGCTTTTGCGAATCCGCCGCGCGACGGGGCGTTTAACGTCAACGGCCAGCGCAGCGTGTTCAACAACTTCATGATGGACGGGATCGACAACAACGCCTACGGCACGTCCAACCAAGGATTCTCGAACCAAGTCGTGCAGGCGACGCCCGACGCGCTGGCTGAGTTCAAGGTCGTAACCAGTCTGCCGAGCGCAGAATATGGCCGCAGCTCGGGCGCGATCATCAATGCGTCGTTTAAGAGCGGCACCAACGAGCTTCATGGCAGCGCTTGGGAGTTCCTGCGCAACACCAATCTGAATGCAGTCGGTTTCTTCAAACCTGCTACCGGCAAGCCCCTGTTGCAGCGCAATCAGTTCGGCGCGGCGGTGGGCGGACCCATTGTCAAGAATCGCGCGTTCTTCTTCGCCGATTACGAAGGCTTCCGTGAGATCCAGAAATTCCCCTCGTTCTCTTCGACCCCGACGCTCGCCCAGCGCCAGGGAATTTTCCCAGTTGCCGTTCGCAATCCGCTAACCGGCGAAGTCTTCCCGGCGAACACGCCGATTCCGACGACCAAAATCACCCCGTTCGCGACGAAAGTGATCGCTGGGCTGCCCACCCCCAACGCCGGCGTCGCCACCAGTGCTGCCAGCAACATCAACAATCTGCGGCGCGATCAAAACTTCAACGACAAGTTCGATCTCAAGCTCGACGGTCAGATTAGCTCCAAGATGTCATCCTTTATTCGGCTCTCGCAGCGCAAGAGCAATTATCTGCAGGCGCCGGATCTGCCGGGACCCTCGGGCGGAAACGGCAACGGATTCATCCGCGCGCTGAACCAGCAGATGACCATCGGTTTCACCGACACGCTGTCGGCGACGCAGCTCTTCGAAGTCCGCATGGGCATCTCTCGCACGCGCGCCGGCAAGTACCCGGTGGCGCTGGGCTCGCCGGACATGCTCGCGGGATACGGGATTTCCGGGCTGCCTAGCGATCCGCGCATCGCCGGCGGTCTCAACACGCAAAGTATCGCCGGGTTCACGGCTCTGGGCCGCCAGGCAACCAATCCGCAATGGCAGTATCCCGATGTTTGGAATCCAAAATTCGTGTATTCGATCGTGAAGCGTGGGCATTCGTTGAAGGCCGGCTACGAATTCCAGATCATCCACACGGAAGTGCAGGACGTGAATCCGTTATACGGGCAGGATCTGTATAACGGGGGCTTCAGTTGCGTGCCGACCGCGCCCGCAACCGTCTGCACCACCGCGCAGATTAGTGCGCAGACCGCGTCCTACGGGCTGGCGGATTTCATGTTCGGCGCGCGCAGCGATTATCAGCTCGCCAGCCTGTTCGTCGCGCAGATGCGCAAACGCATGCATTTTTTCTTCCTGCAGGACGATTGGAAAGTTAGCCCGAAGCTTACCCTGAACCTGGGCGTTCGCTACGAATACGGCACGCCTTACTGGGAAGCCAGCAACAAGCTGACCAATCTCGATCCGGCCAAGGGGACGATTATCCAGGCCAAGGATGGCAGCATGTACGATCGCTCGTTGGTGAACCCGGATCGCAACGATTGGGCGCCGCGCATCGGAATCGCCTACAGCCTGAATCCGAAAACCGTGATCCGCACCGGCTACGGGATCAGTTACATCCACTTCAATCGCGTGGGCAGCGCGGATCTGCTGGCGATCAACGGGCCGCAGGTGGTCTCGGCGCTGGTGAACCAGGCGGACGTGTTCGGAACGTCGGCTTTCATTCCGACGCAAAACGGCTATCCGACGAACCTGACGGCACCCGACAAACTGAATCCGCTGATCGCAAATTTGGCGTACTTGCCGCCGGATACTCGCGACCCCTATGTGCAGAATTGGAGCTTCGATATCCAGCGGGAAGTTTTCAAAGATACGGTGATCGATGTCGGCTATGTCGGGAATAAATCGACCAACCTGATTACGATCGCCGATTACAACCAGGCGCGTCCGCTGGCTGCGGGCGAAACGCTCGCGACCAGTCCGTTGCTTTCGCGCCGCCCGTTCCGCGCGTTCGGTCCGATCACCGTGACCTGGCCGCACGCGTTCGCAAACTATCACGCGCTACAAGTGCGCGCGGAGCATAAAGGCCGGAGCGGACTGTACCTGTTGAATTCGTTCGTATACAGCAAGGCCATCGACAACTCGGGTCAGTCGCTCGAATCGCAGGGCGCCAACGCGCACCCGAGTCCGCAGAATTTTTACAATCTGTCTGCGGAGAAAGCGGTTTCCGATTTTGACCAGACCTTCAACAACACCACCAGCCTGGTTTACGATTTACCGGTCGGCCGCGGACGGAAGTACGGCGCGAGCATGCATCGCGCCTACGATTACGCGGTTGGCGGGTGGCAGATTTCGGCGATCAACAACGCCTGGAGCGGACAGCCGCTGAACCTGGGCTACAATCCGTCGGCCGCGCAGCAGGTTTCAGTGACGCTTTCCGATTTCCGCGGAGGGATTTCGTACCGGCCGAATCTGATTGGTCCGCCGCTGACGCCGAATGGGAACATCGATAACTACATCAACCCGCTGACGGTGGTGGTGCCGACGGACCCGACGCAGCCGTTCGGCAATGCGGGTCGCAACGTGGTTCGCGGGTTTCCTTTGTACCAACTCGACCTGGGGATCGGGAAGACGTTCGCGTTTACGGAGCGCGTGCGGCTGCAATTTCGTACGGAGATGTTCAACGCGACTAATCACACCAATTTCCGCAATGCGAATCTGAATCGGTCGACTGCGGGATTCGGGCAGGTGCGCGCGACGTTCCCGGCTCGGCAGGTGCAGTTCGGGCTGCGGCTGAGTTTCTAAAGCCGTACTGGGCCGGCGGGCCTGCACTGTTAGAATTAGGCTGGTGCGCTGAAATGCCGACCGTCGTTACAGACCGGCCCTATCGTCCCGTACCGCTGGATCCGCCGCGGAAACGCTGGACCCGCGCGGAGTGCGTCGCGCTGGAAACCTCCGGCGTATGGGCTCAGCAGCGGCTGGAACTGGTCGACGGGGAGCTCATCAGCAAGATGGGGAAGAAACGTCCGCACGTAAATTCTCTGACCTTGGTTCTCGCATGGCTCATCGAAGTTTTCGGCAAAGAGTACGTCAACCCGGAAGCCCCCATTGACGTGGCTCCCGACGATAATCCCACCAACGAACCAGAGCCGGACATTATCGTTCTGACCAGACCGACGCGCGAGTTTCTAAGCGCTAACCCGCAGCCCGCTGATCTTCGGCTCATCGTTGAAATCTCGGATTCGACCCTGGGATTTGACTTGACGAAGAAAGCCGGGCTCTACGCGCGGGCTCAGATCGCCGATTACTGGGTGGTGGATGTTGCCGCACGTCGGATTGTCGTGCATCGGGAACCAAGCGAGGGAGCGTACCGGTCCATCGTCGTCTACGGTGAACAGGAAACCGTCAGACCGATGGCGTCAGAAGCTCAGTTCCGTGTTTCCGACGCATTTCCCACCTCGGCTTGAGTGGCGGAGAGAGAGGGATTCGAACCCTCGATAGAGTTTCCCCTATACACGCTTTCCAAGCGTGCGCCTTCAACCACTCGGCCATCTCTCCATCCTTGTAATCGCGCAAAACGCTGCGGTAGTGCGCTCCGAGGGTTACGCTCACCAGTCTAACGCAGGCGAAAGAGGTAGTCGCGAATTCGCAAATACGATTCCGGATTGTCAGGTGGCGTCGCGGCGCAAGTGGCCGTCGCGCGCTGCAGTTCTTCCTTCGGTGCGATCGTTGATAGCGCCGCGTCCTGCCGGGCGTTCCTCAAATGGTGACCGCCTTCGGACGGCGAGTTCCTGCCACAAAGCAGCGGCGGCGGCTTATCGACCTCCGGTACCACGGCATCCATCACGCGACCTTCCATCGGATAAATCACCCAATCTTCGCCGACCATCAACTGCGGCTCCACCTTGATCCGCCGCACCGGAGCCGCGCGATCGGTCCACACGTCCATCCACAGAATCTGCACGCCCTCGCCCTGCACCGGCTGTTCGACCAATTCCAGGCGATCACCCACCGGACGATACAACGTGATCTTCACCGCGTCCTCCGGATTCAGACCGACGTACAGCGTCCAGCGCACCCCCGGCGGACCCTGGATCGAGATCTGGAACGAGGTGAATCCATTGCGAACCAGCGCCGGCGAAAGAATCTCGCGCGGCTGGGCTGGCGCGGCAGGATCACCAGCCTTGTCGAAGCGAACAAACTCCGAAAACACGCGCAATGGCTGGGCGGTCGCTACAACGGTGGCTAAAAAGAGCAGGTATTTCATACCCGGAATCTATTGTACCGGCGGGGACCGGAACGCTATCCTGAGACTTGGACCCGCACCGCAACGAGCGCGTCTCGGAAAGCATCCGCGAGGAACTCGATGAGCTGATTGGCTACGAGATGGCCGACCCGCGCGTCGGGTCGGCCAGCGTCTCCGAAGTCCACCTTTCGCCGGATCTTCGCAAGGCGGTCGTTAGCTTGGTCCTAGGCGGAACGGAGGCAGAACAGGCCACCACTCTGGAGGCCATCCGGAACGCTAAACAGTTCTTAAAGCACCAGTTAACCGAGCGGCTACAACTGTTTCGCACGCCCGATCTGACCTTCGAAGCGGCGCTGCCCGCCAAACTTGGCGCCCGAGTCCCGCAATTGTTGAAAAGAATCAAGCGAGGACGTCCCAAGCTTGAAAATGGGCCCGAAGAAAAACCGATTTCATGAAGGCCCGTGTGCTAACTTTGTTGTTGGGACTGGCTTTAGCCTGTCTCGCCGCGGCGGATCAGCTCCAGCGGGTGGAAACCACCGTCGACGCGATGGGAACCACGTACTCCATCATCGCGTACGGCGGCGATGTGAGTCTGGTCAAAGCGGCGGTCGAGGACGCAGCGGAAGAGGCGCGGCGACTCGACGCACTCCTCTCAAATTACCTACCGGCAAGCGAGTGGAGTCAGGTAAACGCGCAGGCGTGGAAGCGCGCGGTGCGGGTTTCGCCCGAGTTGTTTCAGTTGATTACGCAGTGCGTGGAGTACAGCAAGGCCAGTGACGGAGCGTTCGACATTACGGTGGGTCCCCTGATGAAAGTGTGGGGGTTCTACAAAGGAACGGGCCGCTTGCCGAAACGCGACGAGGTTCGTGCGGCGCTCGAGCGGGTGGGGTATCGAAACATTTTGCTGGATCCGAAAAACAACACGGTGCGCTTCGCTCGCGAGGGCGTCGAGATCGATCCCGGCGGAATCGGTAAAGGCTACGCGGTCGATAAGATGATCGAGGTTTTGAAAGCCGATGGAATTACATCTGCGATGGTTTCCGCGGGTGGATCGAGCATTTACGGTTTGGGCACGCCGCCTGATGAGCGCGGCTGGCACACCGTGATTCGCGATCCGAAGGACGCCAATAAGACCGCTGCCGAAGTTTGGCTGAAGGACGAATCGCTTTCGACTTCGGGCAACTATGAGAAGTTTTTTTTCGCCGAGGGGCGCATGTGGAGCCACATCATGGATCCGCGGACCGGGTATCCGGCCGAGGGTGTCGTGGCTGTTTCCATACTAGCCCCCCGCACCATCGACAGCGAAGCGTGGGCGAAACCGTATTACGTGCGCGGGCGCGCTTGGGCCGCCCGAAACGTGCAAACCGGATTTAAAGTCCTGATGTGTGAGGACAAGACAGGGAGTGATTCATGCGCGTGGCTCCAATGAATAGCCGTTTTCTCGATGCTTGCCGGCGCCGGCCGACCGATGTTCGCCCGGTGTGGTTTATGCGGCAAGCCGGACGGTATATGAAATCGTACCGCGATATTCGCGCCAAACACGGCATGCTCGAAATCTGCAAGCGGCCGGATCTGGCGGCGGCGATTACGCTGCAGCCGATCGAGGTGCTGGATGTCGACGCGGCCATCATTTTCGCCGACCTGCTGCTGCCCGTCGAACCCATGGGACTCAAGCTCCGCTACTCGGCGGGCGAAGGTCCGGTGATCGACAATCCGATCCGCACCTCAAGCGATATCGATAGTCTGTCCATCTCGAACACGGACGAACTCGGCTACGTCGGCGAAGCGATTCAACTGGTGATCAAGGCGCTGGCCGGTCGCGTCCCGGTGATCGGATTCGTGGGCGCGCCGTTTACCATGGCGAGCTATATGATCGAAGGCGGGGTGTCGCGAAATTTCCTGCGCACCAAGAAAATGATGTACCAGGACGAGACGCTGTGGCGTCGCCTGATGGGTAAGCTGGTCGACGTGCTGGGGTCCTTCGCGGTGCTGCAGGTTTCGGCGGGCGCTCGCATCATTCAAGTGTTCGATAGCTGGATCGGCGCACTCGGCCCCGACGATTACGTTCGCTACGTGGCGCCCTATTCGCGCGCGCTGATCGAGCGCATTCGCGCGGCGGGCGTCCCGGTCATTCACTTCGGAACCGGCGCGGCGGGCTTTTTCAAGGAGCTGCACGCGGCCGGCGGCGACGTGATGGGCGTCGACTGGCGCATTAATATCGACCAAGCCTGGATGGACATCAGCTATCGATCCGCTGTGCAGGGCAACCTGGATCCGGCGGTGTTGATGGCGCCGCTGCCCGAGCTGCGCATGCGCGTGCATGAGCTACTCAAGCGCACCGGCTCGCGTCCAGGCCACATCTTCAATCTCGGCCACGGAATTCTGCCCGAGACTCCAGTCGACAACGTGAAAGCCTGC
>DASYPO010000133.1:0-2429 GCA_036006545.1 Bryobacteraceae bacterium | reverse complement strand
GACGTCGCGCGTCAGTCGCGCCATGTCCGCCGCGCGGCGCTGGCGCAAATACCAGCGCGCCAGTTTCTGCGACCAGGAGCGCTCCTCGAAATGTGAAATCGCCTGCTGATAAACCTGTTCTGTCTCGGCGCCGAGTCGATTCTGCTCCAGGAACGCGGCCAACACGTCATACAATCCGGGATCGTCCGCGTTGCGATCAATCTCGCGGCGATACAGCGCCAGCGCGTCGGGCAAGCGTTTCATTGCGACCAGCCGCGCCACGTAACGATCCAGTACGCGCGCGTATCCCGGCGATCGCACCTGCGAAGCGGCGGGCTGGCGTGGATTCTGCTGCGCGGGTGGTGCGCCTGGCGTGGCGCCAAGCGGGACGCGATCGGCTTTCTTCGACAGTTCGTCCAGCAGCGAGTCGTACAGCACGAACTCGGGCTGCGGTTGGTTCTGCCGCGCGTAGGCGTCGGCCATCCGGAGCGCCACAGCGGCACGATTGGGCGCATTCGGAAAATCACGCAGGAAGCTCGTACCTGCGCGGATTACGCCGTCTCCGGAGCCGTGCACTGCATACGCATCGATCAATCGCTCGCGCAATTCCGCGCGCGCACTCGACGCAGGAAATCGCGATTCAAACAGCGCGACCAGTTCGGCGGCCTTCGCCCGGCGGAAATAAGGACCGGCGTCGCGCTCCTCATCGGCGTAGCGCCCGGCGGGATCGGTGTTGTTCAGTATTAGGGATAGGATCCCGTTGAGAAATCCGGGATGCGGATCCATGGTCGCGACGTCGCGATACAGAGCCAGGTTCGATGCACCAAATCGAATCGGCTGCTCGGGGAGTGAAAGCAATAAGCGCGTGAGCGATGCGAGCGCTGTTTCCGCCGCCGAATTATCGGTGCCCGCGGCGGCGTACATGGCGTAGTAATTCCGGGCCGCTTCGTCGTAATTGTGCGAGAGCTCGAAGAGGCGACCAAGCGTGAGCAGCTCGTCCGCGGTCCATGCCGACTTTCGCGCTTCCTTGCGCTGGCGAAACTCGATCAACGCACGTTCGCCGGGCAGTACATTTCCCTGCTGCTGCCAATAGTAGAAAAGCTTCGCCGCGGGCACGATTTCCAAGGGCGTCGCCGTCACTGCGGTGCGAGTGCGTTCGAGATAGGCCCGAAGCCCGTTCGACTGCTTTAGCAGCGCGAAGAATTTCGTGACCAGCGCAGGATCCCACAGAGGGCGGAAGCTGCGTTCGTAAACGGCGATGGCGTCGGCGGGCGTGCCGCGCCGCGCTGCAAGGGTCGCGCGTGCCTCCACCGGAAATTCCGGCTCACTCGGAAACGCGCGCTCGTACGCATTCACGACGTCCTCGCCAAACTGACTCTGGTTGTGGCTCAGCACGAATTCGAAAAAATTGCGATACAGAATTGGTTGGCGCGGGTAGCGCGCGATCCAAGCCCAATATTGCGGTACGCCGAGCGTGGCCGGGTCGAGGCGCTGTTCGCCGAGCAGTTTGAAAAGGCGCTCGTAAGTTTTCCACGAACGCTGCTGGGTTTCCGGGACCAGTTTCTCTGCAGCGGGCGGTGCTTCGACTGCCGCGATCGCCAGAGCGCCAAACTCGTCCTGCGGTTTCAATCGGCGATGGTAGAAATCGGCGAGCGCCAGACGCGCCGCTCCGCGATCCGCCGCCAGCTCGACGTATTTTTTCCAATCCGCCTCAGCCGCCGCAAAGTCCAACTGCTGCTCGGCTTCGAGCGCGCGCAGTGAATACAGCTCGGCGTCGCGAGGCGCGGCATCGATCAGCTTGCCAAGAGCCGGACGAGTTTCTTTGGGCGGGCGCCGCACCGGAACCGCACCGTTTGGAAGATTCACGCTGCGGAAGAAGACCGCTTCGAGGCGATTCCCGGCGTCGATATTCTCCGCCCATTTATTAAGCTCCGCGCGCAAGGCTAACAGGCCGCCCGAAACAAAGATCGCGACGGCGACTCGGCGATTAGGGGAGAATTTCAATTTCCACCTCCCCGCTACCGATGTTGTGCGCGAAATCCTCGGCGGTAACCGTGAGCTTGTACTTCCCTGCGGCCAGCGACGCGGGAATCATCATCGCGCCCGTGTTCGAACCCATCTCCGGATTCCAGCGCAGGTAAACCGGCGGCGCGCCATACATGCGTGCAACGATCGTGCGCGTGGTATCGGAGGCGCTCACGTTCACCTTCATCACATCGCCGGGATGATATTGTTTGCGGTCAAGCTTCACTTTGACGGTCGGCGGCTTGCTCGCGATCACGAAACTCTTCGACTCGCGGAATACGCGACCTTGCTTGTCGCGCAGGATGAGGCGCACTTGATAGGTGCCATCGGCCAGATCCTTGGGCGCAAGGAAGCGAGTCTGCCAGGTGTCTTCGTCGTTTAGATAACGCAAGGTCTTCACCGGACCGAATGGAAACATCGCGACG
>DASYPO010000132.1:0-2004 GCA_036006545.1 Bryobacteraceae bacterium | reverse complement strand
GATACGTTGTCGATGAAATTCAGGGCCTCGGCACTGTCACTAATGCTGTCCCAGTCGACTTCGTAGGGAATTGGCGCACCGCAAATCTCTTCGATCTCTTTGACGCGGCCGGGAAACGTAGTGTCTTGCAACTCTTTGACCTTGCGTCGTTCGTTCAAACCCATGAGTTGTCCTCCAAATAATAGAGGCGGAAAATCGCGCCATATTCAATCACTCTACGATTCTAATGCGCCGCCTGGAACGGCGGCGGCCCGGCAAGATTGCCTGCCCCACTCGCTACAAGGTCTCTAGTGCAGCGAGCGTACGGAGCAGCGCCTGGCCGACGGGTTCCAGGATTTCGGGACCGCTAGTGCGATCCGTGTCACCGGGTGTGTGATGGTACGGATGCGCGCCAACCACGCCGAAGGCCTTGTACCCCCGCGCGGCGAGCTGCGCGAGCTCGCCCGGCGGCGTATCGGTGATGTCGAACTGCAGATCGCGCACTGAAACAAAGGTGCGCGTCAGCAAGTTGCCCCATTCGCGGCGATTCGTCAAAAGGCGACGGCTCTGATATCCGCGATTCAAGCGGCGAAGCTGGTCGCCCTCGCGCGCCCAATCGTAGGCGGCGACACCTGCGCCCAAATGCAACCACGCGGCGACCTCGGCGGGCTGGGGCGCAAAACGATCCAGGAAATGCCGCATGCCCTGTTCGTGCAGTTCGTGACCGGCAGACGCGACGAACGTGAATCGCGACGCAGTTTCCCGATGACTCGCCCAACGCGCGAGCGCAAGCCAGATCGCGATGCCGGGACCGCGCTCGCCCGCGCAGCGGAACCAGCCGCTGGAGGGCGTCGAGACGACGAAGTGCTTGCTTCCCTCGACGGTGGTGGTTCGGAGGGTGCCGATTACTTCGAAGGCTTCCGCTTGTGGGTTATCGCGGCCGGCGATCACGATCGCGGCCTGGCGCGCGGCGCGAACCGCGGCTTCCTGCGCTTCCCCAATGAGAAGAATTGGCACGCTCCACGGTTCGTTCGAGCGGTCGGAGTTCAGGGCAATCGGTTCGCCGGTGATGCTGGGCGACACGCCGATGATTCCAACGACGCCGGCTTCGATCAGGCGCATGAGCATCGCCGCGTGCGGTGAGGTCGCGGTTAGGGCGCCGCCGGGCGGAAGTTTCACCAGGGCGATCGCACCGCGCACGTCGCCATCCGCTCCCGGACCAGACGGCACGATGCGCGCGCGCCGTGGCGTCGCTCCAGTCGCGAGTGGCGGCCACAGCGGAAAGCACGGAATCTTCGCCGCACCGTCGAGGGTGAGCTCGGCGCGTTCCAGGAAAAACTGTCGCACGGTGAACGGTTCGAGGCGCGCGCTAAATCCGAAACCCTCCAGTTGCTGTCGAAGCCACTGCGACGTCTTGCGATCCACCTCGGTCGCGGTTCGATGCTCGCCTAGCGCGGCGTAGGCCTGCACGTCTTTGTATAAGTACGCACCGGTCATGAAGTGCTGCGGGTCCAGTTGTTCAATTGTCGGGGCAGCCTGCATCGCTCCCTATAATAAATGACACGGCCATGTCGAACGCACTGCAGTACCTCACAGATCAATTGGAGTCGTGGAGGACGGCCGGCACCTTTCAGCGCTTGCGCGAGTTGGAATCGCCCTGCGAGCCGATTTCGCGATTCGACCACAAAGAGGTGATCAACCTCGCGTCGAACAATTACTTGGGCCTGGCGAATCATCCCAAGCTGGTCGAGGCGGCGATTGCGGCGACGCGGCGTTACGGGGCGGGGTCGGGCGCGGTGCGGACCATTTCGGGGACGATGAGCCTGCATCTGGAGTTGGAGCAGCGCATCGCGGCATTCAAAAGAGTGGAAGCGTGCGTGGTGTTCCAGTCGGGATTCGCGGCGAACGCGGGAACCGTGTCCGCGATCCTAGGCGCGGAGGATCACATCATTTCGGACGCGCTGAATCACGCGAGCATCATCGACGGGTGCAGATTATCGCGCGCGAAAATCCACGTCTTCGAGC
>DASYPO010000131.1:0-7837 GCA_036006545.1 Bryobacteraceae bacterium | reverse complement strand
TTTCTGGGCTCGCCCGAAGGCGACCTGGCGCTGGGGCAGGCTGCGATTTATCTCGCGGTCGCTCCCAAGTCGGACGCCTCTTACAAAGCGCTCGGGGCGGCGACGGAAGCGGTTTCGAAGAACACCACCGAGCCGGTTCCGATGCAGTTGCGCAATGCATCGACGCGATCGATGAAGCAGTGGGGCTACGGCAAAGGCTATCAGCACGCGCACACCTTCGACGACGCGATGAATACGATGGAGTGCTTGCCCGACAATCTGCGGGGGACTGTTTTCTACCATCCGACCGATCGCGGGATGGAGCAGCGCATCGCGCAGCGGCTCGCGGAAATCCGTGAGCGGCGAAAAAACCCTTAGCCGCAGATTAACGCAGATAAACGCGGATACGAAGATCTGCGGCTCATAACACCAGCACGGGATGATACAGATGCGGCAGCCGCGCTTCGCCGATCGCCACCAGCTCGCCCTGCGGCGTCACTGCCTTCACATAGCGCGCACCCTTGCGCGCATGAAACGGCGACACCCGAAAATCGCGGCCATTTCGAATCTGCCCAGCCGTCAGCGCGTCGACCAACTCCAACGGAAAGTCGGGCAGCAGCAGATGCGCCGGAATCAGCGCCTCGGCGACGCGATCCTCCGCCGCCAGCGTCGCCAGTTCCTCCAGCGTCTTGGCCGACTCAATCTTGAAATCCCCCGACGCCAGCCGGCGTAGCGACTTCAAGTGCGCTCCGCAACCCAGCGCCTCGCCTGCCTCATGCGCAATGCTGCGCAGATACGTTCCCGCCGAACAGTGCACCCGCACGTCCGCTTCCGCGCCTTCCACGCGCAAAATATCGAGCGCGAACACCTGCACGTTCACCGGCTTCAATTCGACCGTTTGATTCTTGCGCGCTGACTCATATGCCGGCCGCCCCGCGATCTTTTTCGCCGACACCTGCGGCGGAACCTGCGCGAATTCTCCGCGAAAACGATCCAGAACACGATCCAGCACCGCGCGATCGAGCGTCACCGCCACCTCAGGCGACGTCGCTTCTCCGTCCGCATCATAGCTCGCCGTCGCGAATCCGAAGCGGATCGTGCCCTCATACACTTTGTCGTTACGTGTGTAGAACTGAGCCAGACGGGTCGCGCGGCCGATCACCAGCGGCAAGACGCCAGTCGCGCTGGGGTCCAGTGTTCCCAGGTGGCCCACTTTTCGCGTCCCCGCAAAACGTCGCACCTTGTTCACGACGTCGTGCGAGGTCCAGTCGCGCGGCTTGTCTACTACGATGACTCCATCCAAATCTGTTTCCCCCCGGGCCACTCTGTCTACGTTAACCCACTCGGTTAACCGCAGCCCGGATTGTTCGTCCAAAGGACGTGATATCAGATATCCGCCACGCTCTTCGTATTCTCTTCCGTTATCCGGCTGTGAGCGCGATCGCTGTGCTGGCGCTCGCGCTCGGCATCGGCGCGAATACCGCCATCTTCTCGGTCATCAACGCGGTGCTGCTGAAGCCGCTGCCGTATCACCAACCCGATCGGCTGGTGACGATCCTGCAGCCAGCGACCTCCCCAATTTCACCGGCCGATTTCCTCGATATCCGCGCGCAGGCGAAATCGTTCGAGGCGGCCGGAGCCACCGAACTCTGGAGCGCGAGCCTCACCGGGCGCGACCGGCCTGAGCAGATCATTGGCCTGCGTTTCAGCCAAGATATGTTTCGATTGCTGGGCGTGGCACCGCTGCGCGGCCGCACTTTCGACGCCTCCGACTTCGCACCGGGCAAGAATCACGTCCTGGTGATCGCGCACGGTTTGTGGCAGCGAGTTTTCGGCGGGGCGCCCGACGCAATCGGAAAGAGCGTCTTGCTCGACGGCGAAAGCTACACCATCATCGGCGTGATGCCGCCGTCGTTTCGCTTCGCGCCCTTCTGGGTAACCCAAGCCGAGATGTCGTCGCCGATCGATCTGGACCAGCGGGCCACCAGCCGCGGCGGAAACTCGTTGCGGGTGTTCGCTCGCCTCCAGCCCGGCGTGGCGATTGCGACCGCCCAGGCGGAGGTCGACCAGATCGCCCATAGTCTTGAGGCCGCGTATCCGGCCAGCAACAGCGGCCGCCGCTTCGTAGTCGACTCGGTGACTGAAAAAGCTGTCGGCAATGTGCGACCCGCACTGCAGGTGCTGCTCGGCGCGGTCGGAATGGTCTTGCTGATCGCGTGTGCCAACGTTGCGAACCTGGCGCTTGCCCGCGCCACTGCGCGCCAACGCGAAATCGCGGTGCGCGTTTCCCTGGGTGCCCAACGCTTCCGGATCGTTCGCCAGTTCCTCACCGAAAGCCTGGTGTTGTCGTTGACCGGAGCAATCGTCGGCTTGCTGCTGGCCGTGTGGGGCTGCGCGGCATTGCAGAGCATGCTTCAACCCGACCCCGGCTCTTTCCGCGAACGGCTCTCCGGTTGGAATCAAATCGGCCTCGATCTTCCGGTACTTGGATTCACTTTCGCGATCGCGATCCTCACTGGCCTGTTCTCCGGACTTGCGCCCGCGTTTGCGGCATCTCGCCGCGATGTCAATAGCGCGCTTAAGGAAGGCGCGCGCGGATCCACTTCCGGCCGCGGTGCCGCACTCGTGCGCAGATTTTTGGTGGCCGGAGAAATTGCGGTCGCACTCGTCCTGCTGACTGGAGCGGGCCTTTTGGTTCGCAGCTTCGTCAAGCTACGCGCGCTCGATCCGGGCTTCGATCCGCGCAACGTGATTTCCATGAGCATTTCGCTTTCAGGACGCGCCGGGCTGGTGGGCGAAGCTCGGGAATCCTTCTACCGCACCGTGGTCGAACGCGTGCAGGCCGTTCCCGGCGTGCAGCAAGCCGCGCTGGTGAATCACGTGCCACTGGTCGGCGATGTGTGGGGCACCGATATCGCCGTGGAAGGCCGCCCCATCGCCGCACCGGGCAAAGAGGAAAACGCGGTCTTCCGTATATCGCGCCCTGGGTATTTTTCGACGATGCGCGTACGCATGCTGGACGGGCGCGATTTCGAGGCGCGTGACAATGCTTCGGCGCCGCCCGTCGTGATCATCAACGAAACTCTCGCGCGCAAATATTTCCCCGGGGTCGATCCGATCGGCAAGCGCATCACATTTGGCAACGGGGCCAGGAATCCCCGCTGGCTCACGATTGTAGGCGTGATCGGCGACATGAAGCAATCCAGATGGGCCGACCCGCCCGCCAATGAGATTTTCCTGCCATTCCTCCAAAGCCCGGAATTTCTGAACGGCACACGCCCGCACAACGCCGCGATGATGCTGGTGACTCGCACCGCGATCGACGCCCAAGGGCTGCTCCGCACGGTGCAGGAAGCGGTGTGGAGCGTGGATCGCAGCCTGCCGCTCTCGGGCGCCCAGACGCTCGAGCATGCGATCGGCAACGCCACCTGGCAGACTCGATTCTCACTGCTGCTGATCGGAATCTTCTCCGGGCTCGCGTTGCTTCTGGCCATGATCGGGATCTACGGCGTGATGGCCTACGAAGTTGCGCAGCGCACCGGCGAAATCGGCATCCGAATGGCGTTGGGAGCGGGTCGCGGACAGATCGCACGTATGATTCTCGGCCAGAGTTTGCCGGTCGCGATCGCGGGAATCGGCGTTGGGCTGGCCGCCGCCGCTGCTCTCGTGCGCCTCATGAAGACCATGCTGTTCGGTGTTGAGATGCTGGACCCGATCACTTTCGCGGTAGTGCCGTTACTGGTGTTGTTAGTGGCCGCCGCCGCATCGCTGATTCCTGCGCGCCGCGCCATGCGCGTGGATCCGATCACGGCGCTTCGTCAGGATTAAGCCCCGAGCAGTTGTGGCGCGGGCTTTAGGCCGCAGCCGTCGGCTTTAGCCGGCGACTCTAGGTTGTCGAGAGCGCTTCGAGCGACTGGATCTCACGGCGCAGAGCCATAAGATCCTGATGGACCTGCCCGAAGTCTCCGCGATTCGCCGCCAATTGGACGCGTTCCACGCACAACGTCAGTTCGCGCGCAGCCAGTTGCTCGGCTGCCGCCGCGATCTTGCGCGCTTCCTGGCCGAGCGTAAATGCGTCCGACCGCTGTGCCGCGGCGTCCAGTTTATCGAGGCGCTCCGGCGCAAGTTGCAGGAACACCTGGAGCATGCCGGTCATCAGCGCCGAATCTTCCTGCATCAGACGATCCGTAAGCACCTGCTCCATCTTCGTCGGCACCTTTGCGGAGAGAGTTGGTACGCCGGTCTTCAGATGCTTCTCGATGGTCGCAATCAGATGCGCCGGCTGCACTGGCTTGGAGATATAGGCGTTCATTCCGGCTTGCAGGCAGCGCTCGCGATCCCCGTTCATGGCGTGCGCGGTCATGGCGATGATGGAGAGCTTGTCCCAGCGCGTATCGCGGCGAATGGCGCGCGTAGCCTCCAGGCCGTCCAGCACGGGCATCTGCACGTCCATGAGCACCAGGTCATAGTGACCCGTTTCCAGTTTCGCAAGGGCTTCGCGGCCGTCGTTGGCTACGTCGATCTGGTATCCCTTGCGGCGCAGGATCGCCAGGACCACTTTCTGGTTGACCAGGTTATCTTCCGCCAGCAGTAGGCGCGCGCGAGGGGCGGCGTGCACGTCCGTCTTCGCTTCGTGCTTGGCCGGAACCGCTTCCGACGCCGCTGCCGGAGCCAGTTCACATGGAAGTGTGACGGTAAAGGTGCTGCCTTTCCGAACTTCGCTTTCCACTCGAATCGATCCACAGTGCATATCCACTAGCTTCCGCGTAATGGCCAGGCCCAAACCTGTACCGCCGTACTTGCGCGATATGCTGCCGTCGGCCTGCGTGAACTTCTCGAAAATCGTGGGCAGTTTTTCAGTCGGAATACCTGAGCCGGTATCGATCACCTGAATCACCACCTCCGCGCGCCCGTCCTTCACAGCACGTTGGCTCACCTGCACATGCACCCAACCGTGATCGGTGAACTTGATCGCATTTGAAACCAGATTGGCCGCGATCTGACGCACGCGCAACGGATCGCCGAGCAATTGGGCGCCGGGATCGCCTTCGAAACGCAAGTCGATGTGTTTTTGAGCGGCTTTGGGCGCCTGGCTTTTTACGCAATCCTCCACCACTGTATGCAGGTTGAAGGGGATCTTCTCCAGCATCATCTTGCCGGCTTCGATCTTGGAGAGATCCAGGATGTCATTCAACAGCGCCAGCAGCGAGTAGGCGCAGCGCTGCGCGGTTTCGAGCTGCTCTTTTTGTTCATTCGTCAGGCCGCTGTCCAGCACCAGGTCCATCATCCCCATCAGACCATTCATGGGCGTGCGAAGCTCATGCGACATGTTCGCCAGGAATTCGCTCTTTGCCTGGCTGGCCGCCAGGGCGGCGCGCATGGCCTTCTCAAGTTCCTCGGTGCGCTGGCGGATGCGTTCCTCGAGCAACTCCTGATGCTGCCGGATCTCTTCCTGCGAAGCCACGAGCGCTTCGATCATGCGGTTGAAGCTCTCGCCCAGGTACTCGATTTCGTCGCCAGTCCGGCTGACCTGGATGGGTTCCAGGCGTCCCTGCCGCACCGAGGTAATGCCGGCCTGCAGCAACGCCAGCGGGCGCGCCAACAGACTCATCGTGAAGCGCGAAATGGCCGCGGCCACCGCACCCACGATTACCAGCAACACCAGCCCTTTGGTCAGATCGAAGGTGTGCCGCCGGAGGTCCCAGCACAGGATCGTAACCACGATCCACAGCACCAGAACGCCTGTGAAGACGGAGAACTTCGAGGACAAAGAACGGAGCTTCTGCGGACGTTGGTCCTCCACGCTTCCATCATCTCGGGATTGGGTGTCTCCATCCATCGGGGGAACACCTTAGTACGTCGCCGGAATGGTTTCTAGCTCTCTGGGTCGGTCAGTAATACGGACGGTGAACTCTTCTCAAGCCGCATGTCTTCAGGCCGGAACCGCTGCTATGCTGGTTCGAAATGTCCCCACGTCTGGCCACGGTACTGTGCGGGATTCCCCTTAAAAATCCGATACTGGCGGCGTCCGGGACCTACGCGTATGGCGTAGAGCTTGCGGGGGTGGTGAAACTGCAGGATCTGGGCGGCGTGGTGGTCAAAGGGCTCTCGCGCGAGGCGATGGAGGGCAATCCGGTGCCGCGACTGTTTGAGACCGAAGCCGGAATGATGAATTCGGTAGGCTTGCAGAACATCGGTGTGCGCGCGTTTGTGCAGGACAAGCTGCCCGAACTGCGGAAATGCGGTACCGCGATTTTTGCGAACGTCTTCGGATACTCGGTGGAGGATTATGTAGAAGTGGTTCGAGTGTTGGACGATGCCGAAGGGGTCGTGGCGTACGAGCTAAACGTATCCTGTCCCAATACCAAGCATGGCGGAATCTTTTTCTCAAGCGACCCAACCTTGCTCGCCGAAGTTGTCACCGCGGCCCGAGCTATAACGCGACGTCCGCTGATCGTCAAACTTTCGCCGAACGTCGCGCGCATCGAGCCGCTGGCGCGGGCCGCTGCGGACTCAGGCGCCGACGCGCTTTCGCTGATCAACACTTTTGTCGCGCTGGCGATCGATCCACACACGCGCCGTGCCCGCCTCGGTGCTGGATTTGGCGGGCTCTCGGGACCGGCGATCAAACCCATCGCGCTACGTATGGTTTACGAAGCTGCGCAAGCCGTGAAGATTCCGGTGGTCGGGCTGGGCGGCATTGCCACTGGCCTCGACGCAGCCGAGTTTCTCATCGCCGGCGCGACCGCAGTGCAGGTGGGAACCGCGAGTTTTTGGGATCCGCAGTCGCCGCTCCGTATCGCACACGAACTCGATAAGTTCTTAAAGCAGCAGAATGTTGAGAATGTCTCAAGTATCGTCGGGACATTTCAGAAACAATAGGAGACCATTTTATGAAACAAACACGTTCCACGGAACGAGCCCCACGTGCCATTGGGCCATACTCTCAAGCAATTATTTCGAATGGATTCGCTTTCCTGAGCGGCCAGATTCCGCTGGATCCATCGACCAACCAGTTGATTGAAGGCGATATTACGGCCCAGACCGAGCGCGTTTTCGAAAACCTGAAGGGCGTGCTCGAAGTGTGTGGAACTTCATTCGCGCGGGTCGTAAAGACCACCGTGTTTCTCAAAGACATGGGAGAGTTCGCGAAAATGAACGAAGTTTATGGGCGTTATTTCCCAGAGAATCCGCCGGCGCGATCGACGGTCGAAGCCGCTCGTCTCCCTCGGGACGTCAAGGTCGAGATCGATTGCATCGCCGAAGTGGACTGATTCATTTCTGTGGCGCGGGCGGTCGCTGTTTGCCGCCTGCGGCTTCCTACTCATCCCTCAGCGCCACCATGGGATCGACTCGCGTCGCCCGCTGCGCCGGCACATAGCTCGCTGCCAATGCGACCGCTCCCAACAATACTGCCACCGACGAAAACGTCACCGCATCCGAGGTACTGACCCCAAACAGGAGACTCGCCATCAGGCGCGTCAGTGCGAATGCCCCTGCCAGTCCCGAGACGATCCCAGCCACGGTCAACACCAAACCCTGCCGGAAAATCATCCCCAGGATCGCGCCGCGCTCCGCACCCAGCGCCATACGGATCCCGATGTCGCGTGTCCCGGTCGAAACCAGGTACGACATGACGCCGTAGATCCCGACCGCGGCCAACAATACCGCGAAGCCGGCGAACGCCGTCAGCATGATCATCGCGAAACGCTGCCGGGCCAGCGAGCGGAATCGCCGCTGCTCCATGCTGGCGACGTCGTATACCGCTACTCGAGAATCCATCGTGCGGATCGCCTGGATCACGGCCGGGGATGCCGCGCCCGGCTCGCCCAGTGTGCGCGTCACCAAATACATGTTG
>DASYPO010000130.1:0-5405 GCA_036006545.1 Bryobacteraceae bacterium | reverse complement strand
GGCAGGAATCGCGCTGGGTCGATCGCAAGAAAAAAGTGACTCACTTTCATCGGCCGATTCGCAACCCGTAGTCCGCCGACTTCAGTGAGCATCGCGCTGCCCGAGAGCACCGCGCACAAGACCTCCACCATCAGCGCCAGCCCCGATCCTTTATATCCGCCGAGCGGCATCGGCATGCCTTCGAGCGCGGCCTGCGGATCTGTGGTCGGGTTGCCCGCGGAGTCCACCGCCCAGCCCAGCGGAATCTCCTTGTCGCCGCTGAGCACTGCCTTGTGGATGCGATTCAACGCGACCGTAGTGGTCGCCATGTCGAGCAAGAACGACTGCGGGCCGGGTACCGCCATGCAGATCGGATTGGTGCCGAGAATCTTGTCGCGACCCTGCCACGCGGCGACCAGCGGGGTGGCATTACACAGCACGATCGCAATCATGCCCTCAGTGGCGATCTTTTGCGCCCACCACGCGCACGCTCCAAAGTGACTTGAATCGCGCACTGTGACGACGCCGACGCCGTGCGCGCGCGCCAATCGCACTACGTGGTCGCAGCAGATTTCTGAAACTACCTGACCGAGTCCATATTCGGCGTTGTAGAGCAAGCAAGCGCCGCTTTCATTTGCGACATGGCCGCGCGCCGCGACTGCGATATTGCCGCTCTGGATCTGTTCCGCATACCAGAAGAGTAGTTGCACTCCGTGCGAATCGACGCCGCGAAGATTGGCGGCCACCAGCGAATCGGCCACGAGTGCGGCCTCGCGCGGCGGCACCGCGACGGCTTCCAGAATCGCGCGGCCAAAGGCCGAAAGTGCGTCGTGACGGATAAGAATGTAGTCTGCGAACATGAAAGGCCAGCGTAACATCGCCAGTAAGCGCGACAGCGGCGGATGGAACATCCCGTGGCCGGCCGTCGCCGATTGCAAACTTCTGTTAAGGAAGTTAAGCTTCGCTGCTTCCGGTAACAAATCACTCCTAGAGCAACGTTTCTACGTGTGTGCACTGCGATACCCGCACTGCCGAAACAACAAGGAAGGATCTGAGAAATGAAAATCTTCGCAACGCTTTGCGCCGTGCTCTTGGGGACCTGTGCGGCTCTTTCCGCTCACAGTTCGATGGACATGGTGAAATTCCATTCCTCCAACGCCTTCGCCGTCGCGGGCGCGGAATTACCCGCAGGCGATATCACCATCCAGATGCTCGAGAGCACCCGCGGCAACATCGTCCCGCTGGTGCGGTCTGACTCCGGACCGCAAGCCATTGTTCTGGCGAATCGGCTGAATGGCGAAGCTCCGCATGGAAGTGACAAAACGCAGGTTACATTTCAGCGTCGCGGCACTGTCATCGGGCTGGATCAGATCTGGCTGTCCAATCGCGACGGATTTCAGGTTCTCCACGCGGGTGTTGAATAGCGTCGAGTCCTGCCGCGCGATCGCGACGCTGCTCGCGAACTCCAACCCTGGCAGGATTCCCTCAAGAATGTCGACCGGCTTTCGCACTGCCAGTGCAAGGATTGAAATTGAAGGCAGCCGCGCCAACACCTTCCTATTGGAAGATGGGAGATGGAAAGCGGTATCGTCCGTTTCGCTACCGGTACCGGATGAATACTTGGATGCTTCTACGGACACACTGGCTCGTGTCTTCAGGGAGTGGGAACGAACACATCCAGGAGACCCGGCACTTCGTCTGCAACTCGCCGGAAAGTTCCCAGACCTGCATTAGACTCGCTCCGTGATAAACTGATCGACGTGTGTGATTCGGCTTCAGCTTTCGCTAGGCAGTGGCTCGAATGCCGAAATCAGCCCTCCAAGTAATTGAAAAATGGGCGCGTAGCTCAGTTGGTTAGAGCGCCTGCTTCACACGCAGGAGGTCGCAGGTTCGAGTCCTGCCGCGCCCACCAATAAACATTGGGGTTCCCTGATAGTAGCGAAAAAAAAGCAAACGTCTTCAGTAAGCGGCCCGTAAGCAACATCGTCGGCGCGGCGTCAACGATGGGCGCCGCTTCCATGGCTCTGCCGAAGCGATCTGAGAACTCACGCAGCTGCGCGTGTTGATCTGCTCGCAACCGATTGCCTTTCGTAACGTACAATTCAATCAGGGTGGCTGTGTTGTCCCGCGTCCCGTTATAGAGGTTCCTGCTGTTTATCCCTGGAGGACGTGTGCGCAATTTTCTTGTCTTATTCCCGCTATTATCTTTCGCATCCCCTGTATCGATTCCGCTTACGTTTGAGGAACGAGGCCCGGACCAGTTCCTAGTTCGACTCGCTGGTGGTACGGCATCCATCCGGCACGATCGCGTCGAATTCGGCAGTGTGACGCTGCGCTTCGATGGCGCACGACCGTCGGCTCGCGTCGAGCCGCTAGGCGATGCATCGCCTGCGACCTACATAAGCGCCGGCACACGGCGAACGTTTTCGCAATACGCCCGGGTCGCGATCCGCGGCCTTTATCCCGGCATTGATGCGATTTTCTACGAAGACGCGGGGAAATTGGAGTACGACCTCAAGCTTGCGTCCGGAGCGCGCGTCGACCGAATTCGCCTGCATTGGGAAGGCGTGCAACAGATTCATATCGACGCGCGCGGCGATCTCGAGATCGGAACGCTGCGGCAATCCCTCCCGCGCGTGTATCAACGCGGCCGAGAGGTGCTAGGGCGCTATGAGTTACACGGCGCAACCCAAGTCTCGATCCGGCTGGGCCCGCACGACAAGCGCGCTCCGCTGACGATCGATCCGGTGGTGTCTTCGATTCTGCCGCTCGATGGCAAAGGAACGATCACCACGCTCACCACCGATGCGCAAGGCAACCTCTACGCCGCGGGCATTGCGAACTCGCCGGATTTTCCGACCAGCACCAATGCATTCAAACCGCTCTCGCAGCCGCCCCTGTTCGCGCTGTCGAATGGTGGGCAGATCAGCCCCATCCGCGTCGACGGCGCGAGCAATATCGGCGCGATCGGCGGGACTCCCGACGGCAAAATCCTGTATGCGTCCAATTCCACCGGTGGCATCTATTTAAGCATCGATAGTGGCGCGAGTTGGCGCGCTGTTGCGCCTTTGCCGGAGAACGTACCCGTAAACTCTTTCGCCATCGACTCGATCACGCCATCCAATGTATTCGCTGCGACCGGCCGCGGCCTTTTCTCATCGGGCGACGCGGGACAGGGTTGGTTTACACGCGATATCGGATTGCCGGTGAGCGCCAATCAATTTGTTGCTGTGTCCCAGATCTTCATCAATCCCAACGACCACCTGATCGCCTATGCGGTCACGGCGCCGGTTTCAGTGCTTCAGGCGAATGGTCTCTACAAGAGCACGGACGCGGGCAATACGTGGCGGCAGTTGAATCTTACCTACCCGGGAGCACCGGATCCACCGCAGTTTCCAATTTCGCCCGTAATCGCGGCGTTCCTCCCGGATGGCAACACGATATTTGCCGTCAACACCAGCGGCCGATTGTTGAAGACCACCGATGCCGGCGCGACGTGGCAACCGCTTGCGTCTTTTGCAGGTGTCATGTCGCTAGTTGTCGATCCTTCCAACCCATCAAACCTGTATGTGTTGAATGGATCGGGGGTGCTCAAAAGTACCGATGGCGGTGTGACCTTCGCTAACGTGATTCCCTTGAACAGTCCCCCGGTAGCCAACGGAAACGTTCCGCGGGCGATCGCAGTGGACGCATCCGGCGCCTTGTACGTAACCACGCCGACCGTTACTTTCGTCTCGACCGACGGCGGCGCGACGCTAAAGCCCCTGCCCGGGTTGCTTTTCACTCAATTCCTCACGACAGTCGCGGGGACGGTGTATGCGGGTCAGCAGATTCCTGCGTTGCCATTCATCATCAAACTCGATCCGACGGGAACGCGCGTCCTTTACTCGACGTTTTTCGGCGGCAGCAGCTTCGGCGATAGCATCGCGTCGCTCGCCGTCGATGCGCAGGGAAATGCGGTCGTCGTCGGTGGAACCCAATCTGCGGATTTTCCCGTGACGGTCACGCCTTCCACTTCTCCGTCGCTCGGAAACGGCGCGGGCTTTGTCGCGAAGCTGAGCGCGGACGGCACGCGACTGCTCTTTTCACGACTGCTGGGTGGTTCCAAGGTAAGTAGCATTCGCGCCGTGGCTCTCGATTCAATTGGCAGCGTCTACGTAACCGGCATCACCTCGGCCTCGGATTTTCCGACCACTGCGACCGCCGTGCAGCCGCGCGTTCCCTCGACACCGTGTGCGCGGACATCTACAAGCCCCTTCATCAATCCCAACCAGGGGACGAATTCATTTGTCGCGAAGCTGAGCGCCGATGGAAGTACGGTTGTGTATTCGACCTTGCTTACGGGTGCATGCGGCAGCGTCACTCAGGGCATCGCTGTAACGCCGGCCGGCGAAGCAGTCGTAACGGGATTCACCACGTCGCCCGATTTTCCGGCGACTGCGAACGCCTATCAATCCGCCTTCCCCGGTCCGGCCGACCAGCCTGCGCCGCCGAATATTCTTAACGCGGGGTTCGTGACGAAACTAAGTCCAGCCGGAGACAAAATTACGGCGAGCACATTCGTGGGCGGCAGCTATACCACCACCGGGACGGCGCTGACGCTCGATGCCGCCGGCAACACTTACGTGACAGGCACGACGCAAGGCATCGCCCCCGGCGCCACTCCGGGCGTGTTCCAGCCTAAGTTCGTCGACCGTTGCGGAATCATCATCAACATCGGACCCGGTGTTCCGTATACCGGCTCGACCGATGCGTATGTGTTGAAACTCGATCCGACACTCTCGAGTGCGCGCTTCCTGACGTATCTCGGAGGCGGCTGCGAAGAATCGGGAGCCGCCATCGCACTGGATGCGTCGGGTAACATTTGGGTCAGCGGATCGGCGAATTCGTCCGACTTCCCATTGGTAAGCCCGTTTGCGGTGAACGGATTCAGCTTCGTCAGCGAGCTGAGTCCGGACGCGTCGAAGCTGCTGTTTTCAAGCCGCTCCGACGGTTCGCCGATGGCCATCGGTCCGGCCGGATCCGTCTACATTGCGGGAAGTAATAACGGCGCGATGACGATCACACGTATTGATCCGCGCACCGATCCGCCAATCATCATCGATTCGGTGGATTCGGCGGTGACCTTCCCGCCCGCACAGGTATTGCGCTTCGGCAACGGAGCGGTGGCCCCGGGACAGTTAGTGCACATCACCGGACGCAAGCTCGGCCCAGCCGACACGCTGCAAGCCAAGCTCGACCCGACCGGCCGGCTTCCGTTCATTCTCGGCGATACTCTCGTCACCTTCGACGGAATTCCTGCGCCACTGATTTCGGTTCAGGAAAAACTGATCGTGTGCTTCGTGCCGTTTGAGGCCACGGGAATAGCGGAGGTCGCGGTCAGCACCGGCGGCCAACGCTCGAATGGTGTGCGAGTCTCGATCTTC
>DASYPO010000129.1:0-8809 GCA_036006545.1 Bryobacteraceae bacterium | reverse complement strand
GTGGCGCCCAGCGCGTCTTGCACCGACGTGACGTGCCCGGTTTTATCGAACGACAACTTGGCCATTTCTCCGAGCGGTGTCATGATCTGCGTGGGTCGCCCCAGTGCGTCGGGCGTGACCTTGACGGTGCGATTCGCGCCATCGGTGAGGCTGGTGAGCGCACCTTCCTTGTCGTAGGAAAACGCGGAGAGTTGCCCAACCGAATCCGCGACCGACGACACGCGATTCAACTTGTCGTAATTCACGGTAGCCGTCTCACCGGTGGGACTCGTGATCGAAGAGATCAGGTTCACCGCGTTGTAGGCGGCCGTGGCCGTGCCCGCCGGGTCCTTGATCGACGACAGATTCTCGCTCGCGTCGTAAGAAAATGTTGCGCTGTTACCCAGCGGATCGGTGATGCTCTTGAGCGGGCCATTGTCGGTATAGGAGGCGCTGGTGGTCTTCGAGCGCGGGTCAGTGATCTGCGTCAGACGGTCGAGCGCGTCGTAGGCGAAGGTGCGCGCCGCTCCGTCCGCGAATTGCGTCTTCGTGAGCCGCTTGAGTGGGTCGTAGCTGGAGGTGGTGGTATTGCCGGCGGGCGACTTCAACGTCGCGAGTGTGCCGTCGGCGTTGTAGGTGAATGTGCTCACACCGCCCGCGGGATTGGCCCGCGTCAGGACCTGGCCGCGTGTGTTGTACGTGAAAGTAGTTGCTTTTCCAGCCTGGTCGGTTCCCTTTGTGAGATTGCCGTTCGCATCGTACGCGAAGGTCTGCGTTGTGCCGTCCGCGAAGCTAATCGCCGAGACGTCGTAGAACGTAAATCCGTTCTTGACGGATGAAACGTAGGTGAAGGTGGTCTTGTTGCCGAGCGCGTCGGTGAAGGCTGCAGGGTAGCCCGAAGGACTATGATAGGCAGCCAGGCTGACATTTCCATTGCGGTCGCGCACACCCACTGGACGCAGATTCGCATCATAAGCGGTCGACGTCGGTGCTCCGGTTGCGTCCACCGATCCGGTGAATTCCAGCAGATTGGTATGTGAGACGTTGGTCACGTTGCCGAGCGCGTCGGTGATCGCGGCGGCTCCCGTCGTAGGTCCATATGCGATGCTGAGCCGATTGCCGCGTGCGTCGGTCTGACTGGTGACCCGATCGGAGGCATCGAAGGTTTGTGTCGTCGCGATATTCCCCGCGGGGAGAGTCGTGCTGTTAATCCGCCCGGCGGTCGTGCTTGCGTACTGCGTAGTCTTGCCCGCTGCATCGACGTACGAGGTCAGCACACCGGCCGTGTACCCGTAGGAGACCGCTCGTCCGGATTGGTCTTGAACGCGGGCGAGCTTGCCGTCGACAGTGTAGCTGAAGGACAGCGTTCGACCCAGACCGTCGGCGACCTGTGTGGGACCGTTCGTACCTTGCGTCACCGTCAGCGCATTGCCATTGCGATCTTCGATCCGCGTCAGGAAACCGCTTGCCGCGAAGGTGTACACCAAGTTACTTTCGGGATCGAGAAAGCGGAATCCGCCGCCTGCGTTATCGGCAAATTGATATCCGAACGGGTAGGCCGTGAACAGACTCCAAGCCGATCCGCTCTTAACGAATCGGATTTGCCTGCCTCGAAAAGTCAGGACCGTCGCCTGGGTAGCTGACGTGAACGCACGCACATCGAAATTATGCCGCCAGTTCGCGCCGAGTGATCCCGTAATTGAGTTCGTCGCGAGAAACGAAGAGTGATACCGGCGCAATGCCACCGGTTGCGGCCCGCCCAGCGAAAGGTCCGAGGGCGGCTCCTCGATCCGTTCGCCCGTGAGGAGCGAGATTGGGTCGGCTCCGACCGACGCGTCCACCTGATCATTTGTTGTATTGCTCGAATTAGCGATGACGCGGTTCACGACGTTGGTCAGGTTGGCGCCGGGACTATTGAGCGTGGCATCATAACCCGGACCGCTGGTGAAGACTCTCGGCATCGCGGTCAACGTGGCGGAAGAGGTCTGATTATTCAAAGTCACCGTACCGTTCGCGGAGCAGCCGCCTGATGTATTGCACGTTCCCACGAACACTAGGGTTCCCCCGCAGTTGTAGGTGAAGGTGTTGTCGGGAGCCGTTCTGATGCTGCATAGGACTGGTGAGAATATCGAGCCGCTGCTTGGGCCGGTGAGGCTCAGGATGTTGATTACCTTGGGATCGGGCGCCGCCTGAGGGGGAAGATCATCGATCAACAGTAATGCCGCCACGATCGGCACGGCCAAACTCAGCATGAAGACCTCCAGATGTCGGGAAGATCGTTCGCCGACGCACGACTCACCTTGCTAATGCCGGATCCCGAAAAACGTTACGGGGGTTACTTGCGGATCAGCCGGAAGGAATAGGTCGCGAGGTCGGGGGCCTGTTCGCCGGAGGTCAGTTGCCGCACGGCGATTTCGTAAGCTCCGGAAGCAAATAACTTCGCCGGGGCCTGGGCGATCCAGGGGCGTCCGGAGAGTGGCGCGCTGTGGCTCCAGACTTGTCCGCCCGTGGCGGAGCGGATGACGATCGCGAAATCGCCGGGCTTTGTTTCGGACGCAGCGCCTGGGGGCGGAACCAGCTCGAACCGCACCGTCGCGACTTCGGGCGATATTTCCAGCCGGGCCGGCCCGTTGCCGCTGCGCGAGAGCCCCGGGGTCAACAGGAATGCGACTTCGACCGCGGCAGGCGGTACGTTGCTCGTGCTCGCGAGCTGTGATTCGAACCGAGCCTGCGCTGCGGCACTCTCCGCGCGGACTTGCGTCAGTTCGGTGTTAAGCGCGGTGATCCGCAGCGCGAGCCACGCGGATGCCGCCAGCAGGATCAGCGCCGCAGCGGCGGCGATCGCCCAATATCGCGTCGGAACTGGTGCGCGCTCGGAAGCACGCAGCGCGGCGAGTAGAGATTGGGCGAACTGCACACTCTCCCGCCCGCGTTCGCTGGCGCCAATGGTCTTCTCGAAGTGCGCGCGGCGCTCGGGCGACAGACGGCCTTCTGCGAAATCGAAGGCTAGTTCGTCCTCCACTACCAGCAGGCGCTCGTAGGCGGCATCGTCCACGAAATAATCCCGCTCCAGAGTCAGCTCTTCCTCAGCGGGCATCTCGCCCAGAAGATACGCTACGAGGTAATCGCGTTGATCGATAGGTCCCCCCGCTTTGCTAATGCCGGCCTCGGAAGGATGTTTCATTTCGCACCCATGCAGGGCTTCACGCAACGTTCGAGTTGGCGGCGAATCCGATACACGCGCAGCCGCAGCGCCCCGGCCGGGACGTTCAGGCGTTGCGCTAATCCGTGCCGCCGCCCGATCTTGGGGCCGGATTCCCCGAGATGATACGCCGTCAACAGTTCCCGGCTCGCAGGCGTCAGCCGATCCAGGCAGTCGTGCAGGCAGCCGAGGCGGCGCTCGCCTTCCGATTCAAAGGACCGCCGGCGCTCCTCGTCAAAAGGATTCACAACTGGAATCTCATGCGCGACGCTTTCGAGCGGCTGTGGATCCGTTCCCGCCTTGCGCCAGCGCTCACGAACCAAGTTCACCGCGACGCCATGAAAGTAGAGGTATGGTTCGTCCGGCTGCGCATCGAGGCCTTCCTCGATTCTGCGCGCGACGCGATCGATGGTTTCATCGGCGTAGTCGACACCAGGGATGCACCCCTTCCATTCAAAGAAGCGGCTCAGCTTTTCGCGGATCTTCTCGTAGCGCTCGGCGGCACGCGACTTATCGGGATCGAGAAACTCCAACAGCCGGCCAAAGGACCGATCCGTCAGGTCCCAATCTTTTTTCCGTTGAAGGGACACTGGAACGGATTATCTCCACTCGCCCTGCAGCACAAACGCCGCCCAGTAATAAGGGGACCGCCAGCGGGGCTGCTTCGCGACGGCGAGTTGGGCAGCGCGCAGAGCGGCTGCCGCGGGCTTCTTCTGGGGTCCCAGCATCGCTCCGTAAAAGGCGCGCATCAGTTCGCTGGTGGCCTGGTCGTCGACCTTCCACAGGCTCGCTACCACGCGGGGCGCCCCGGCGTGCATGAACCCGCGAGCGAGTCCCACTAGTCCTTCCCCGCGAATGTCTTTGCCGAGCGCCGTGTCGCACGCGCTCAGCACCACCAGATCCGCCTGCATTTTGAGATTGTAGATTTCGTAGAGGCGCAGAAAACCATCTTGCGGCTTGCCGTTGACATCGAAGAACGAGAGCGCCAGCGCGGACAGCTCCGGTTGCGAGCTCTCCACCACACCGTGCGTGGCGAAGTGAAGAATCCGATAGTCGTTCAAGCGCGCGCTGGTCGCGGCGGCGCGGTTGGCTTCGAAGTCGAGGGCCAGCCAGCGTTGGGATTCGGGCAGGAGCGCCGCGATCAATCGGCCTTCCTGCCGCGTCGAGGGCAGCCGGGTCAGTTGCAGGTCCGCCGCGCGCGTCAAAAAAGCCAGAGTGGATTCGGCGGGCCTGTGGTTCGGTCGAAGACGCGGGTCGTCTTTCTCGAATACCGGATCGGCGAAGACCGCCAACGATCGGGTGGCTGGCCGGCGTTCCTCCGCGCCGCGGCGCAACAATGCAAGTGCGCTTGCCGATGGTTCTGCGAGAATCTCGTGGGCAGCGATTAACGGGCGGTATGCGGCCTGACTGGGATCCGGCAGCGCGGCAAACGGTACGTACTGGAGTGCCCCGTCGGCAACAATCAGGAGCCGTTTGTTCGCGACCAGCCCGGCGGCGGGCTCGAGCACGATGTGCGAAAGATCTCTCGCGGCCCGTTCGACCGCGGCCGCGTCGCCCCCGGTTTTGACTGCGTTCCAAAACGTTCGCGATGTGTCATCGATTTGCGCTCTGCGCGGCAGCTCGAAGGCTTTTAGTTCCGATTGCGAAACAACCCAGAGATAGCTGCGCGGCTCGCCGACCGAGTACTCGAGCAGGATCGTGTCTGGATCCAGAACCTCACGCCGAATCGCTTCTAGGCCGATGGGCGCGGATTCCGCCGCAGACAGAGCCAGCGGATTTGTCGCGAGCAGCTTCGACCGTACGGTCTGATACTCGATCCAGGTATCGTCAATCTGGCGATCGATAAGCGCCTTGGCTTCGGGCGTGGGCTTGGTTCGCAGTAAACTCGTGCGTCTCGTTGAGAGCTGAGCTAGCTGCTGGCGCAATCGCTGCTCGTTGGCGTCCAATGCGGGATCCCGGGTTGCAGACGATTCAACACCGGCCGCTGTCAATACATCGCGCAAGTTGCGCGCGCGACGCCGATCGGCAGCATCGCGAGCCTCCTCCAAGCGCGCCAGCGAACCGGTTCGCTTGTGGAGTTGCATCAACAGATCCACGTGCAGTTCGTAATACTCGCTGGCGGATGCCACCAGTGACGACCGTAGGTCGGCGACGGATACCTTGCCGCGCAGCGATTCCACCAGGTCAACCGCCACAGCAGAGTGCTCGCGCGCGGCCTCCAGGTTACCGCGCCCGCGTTCCAGTCGCGCGATCTCCGCTTGCGTCACCGCCTCAACACGCGCGTCGCCAAGCTTGTGCTGGATCACCACAGCGCCGTTGAAAAGTTCGGAGGCGCGAACCAGGTCGCCTAGCGCGTGATGGGCGCGCCCCAGGTTCATCATGGTGTAGGCCTCGGTCCAGCGGTTGCCGGTCTCCCGGGAGATCGCGAGGGATTCCTCCAACAGCGGCGCGGCCTTTTCGTAGGACTTCAACGCGATGTACGCCTGACCGCAATCGCTGAGCGTGGTCGCCAGGGGCACCCGGCCGCCAGAGGTGGTGCGAAACAACGCAACGGCCCGCTCGAGGTACTCAACGGCTTTCGCCGGCTGGTGCAAAGACCCATACGCCGATCCGATATTGCTCAGCGCGGCGGCCTCTTGCAGCGGAGCCTTCCTCGCCTGATGCAGCACCAGCGCTTCCTGATAGTTCGCCAGAGCCTTTTCATGGTCGCCGAGAAGGTTGTAGAGGCTTGCTGTCTGACCGAGCACTGCGGCGACGCGCACATGGTCTCCTAGAGTGCGCGCAAGTGCGAGCGCCTGCTGAAAGTTTTCGAGCGCGCGCTGACCGTCGCCCTGCTGCTGATAAGCGCGTCCCAGTGTCGCCAGCGCACCAGCCTCGAGGTCCAGGAGGTGGTTCGCCCGCGCCAGTGGCAGTTGCTCGGTGGCCGCGCCGATCGCCTTGGGGTAATCGCGCAGGATAATGCAGACGTCGCCCACGTAGTCCAGTGCGCGTGCCCGTCCCACATCGTCTTTCGCTTGGCGGAAGGCCTCGGCGGAACTGAAATAGCGGTCCGATGCTTGGCGGTGGTCCGAGAGCAGCACGCGATATTGTCCGGCTAGGAGAAGCGTCCAGCCTTGCATGTCTGGCTGCCGGATTTGCGAATAGAATGCCGCCGCCGCATCCAGTTTCGCCGCCGCGTCGGGAAGTGACGAGGCGGGTGCTGCGGCCCGCCGATATTGCGAATAAGTCGCGTCCGCTTTCAGCATCGCGTCGTCCTCAGGCGACGCTGGACGGATCTCGATGTGCTGAATCGTATATTGCCCGGACGCAGCCGCGGCCGATTTCGGCGCGGTCACCTCCAAACTATGTTGTCCCGCGACCTTGGTCACGCCGGAAACCAGCAGATGCGCCCGGCTGGAGCTTTCCACAATAATCTCTCCACCCGGCGCTAACAGTTTCACGATTAATTGAACCGGCAGGCTCTGCAGGAAGGAGATCCGCACCAGTTGACCGCTCGGAAGGTCTAGCGAGTAACGGTGAGACTCTCCGGAGTCGATGCTTCTTCGCGTCGTCTTGCCGGTTTGCAGCAAGTCAGGCTGTGCCACGGCGACTATCGCGAAGAACAGTCCAGTGAGGCCAGTCCGCAGGACCTGCATCATGATCGAACATTCTGACAGAAGGGAACGACACTCGCAATCGCATCAATCCGCAATTTGGTCTGGAAGCGGTTCCTTAACTTGCGGTTGCGCGACGCCAGAGGTAGTGTCCTAAAGCCTACGGTTAATGCCCATTAACAGGACACAAATGAACGATCGATTGTGCAGGAAAAGCTCGCAGGATGGCAAAAACTGAAGGCGCTAGTGCTCGACAGCCGTTGTACGGTGCTCAGTCAGTGTGAAACCCAAGTTGGGCTAAACCCACGGGTTTCGCCCGAACAATGAGTAGGGCGGCGGGCCCGGAAAGGTAGTCGTGTGTTTATCTAAAGCTCTTCCGACTGTTGGTGGCTTATTGAGTTTCCTGAGGGGATGTATTGCGCTGGCGTCTTGACGTTCGATGGTGGTTTCATGGATTCGTCGTCTTACGGAACGAAGTTTATCATCGAACGCGAAAAAACCAGTCAGCACAGGCTTTTGTATCGCATTGACACCGGCAATCGATCGACACAGGCAAATGGAAGGAGACGAATGGGCGCGCGCATTGAGGATAACGGGCGTATCACACGCACTCGGACGAGCAACCGAGCGACTTCCGGTCATCCCAATTCACGTAGAGCCGGCAGTCGCGCTTAAAGAACTCCAAGCAACCGACGATCTAACGTGGAGATGCCCAATCGTCTGCCAGCACTTCGCTTCCCGAGCGCTGCGGCTATCGTTCTGTCGCTCTTTCTTTCTGGACTGCAGGGCGAAAATCTCGTCAAAGTCGAACTCGACGGCAAATCGCTGGTAATCGATACTGACAGCTACGCCGTGCAACAGAACCTGAAGCCGGCGAATCCGCAGGCAGGCGCAAAGAAGCTTCCTGAGTGGCTCTATCCCTCGCCCGGGCAGGAGCCAATCCGCTCCAGCTACGATGCCCGAACGGGCATCGCTTCCGCGGTCTTCGCGTCTGGTGGCACCGTGGACCAGGTGGTGGCCTATTACGGACAGCTCTTGAAGTCCAAAGGCTATGCCGGGGGGACGCCAATGGGCTCGCCGACCAGCAAGATGATCTCCGGCAAGAGTGCCTCAGGCACGATTTCGGTAACAGCCAGCGTTCCCTTCCGGAATCCAGCGGGCGGGACGGAGTTCACGGTGACACTCGCACCGACGGCCACCAAGTCCAACCGCAAGCACTTTGAGGTCGCGTGGTTCGATCCGGCCCGCGCCCTGCTGTGCCTCCGCGACACGGCTACCAGCGAAGAATATTATCTCGATGCCCGCTCCATCGGCGAAGCGAATTTGAACCGGCCTGGCGCCGTGAAATCGGAGGGCGCGCCCTATCCCTCCTGGTTTCCGTTGTATCCAGGAGCGCACCGGCCCGCCGGCAAGATCACTTTTCTGATGGAACCAACTGCGGTATTTCAAACCGCGGACCCGATCCGCGCCGTTTACGACTTCTACCGGACGGCGCTACCTGGTGCTGGCGCGAGGGTCCTGAGTTCGAACATCACCCGCTCCGGAACCCCGCTGCGAGATTTCAGCGCTTCGTTTAAAGCCCAAATGGGGGACGATGTCGTGGAAATCCAGATCGGCGAAATCATGAACACTAGCCCGCTACTGGCCGGGGCCAAACCGCTTCAGGGCACTGGCATCGGCGTGCGTTACACGGTTCCTCGTCGTTAGCATCTATCGATTTATCTGACCAAGCGAAGCCGACACTTCTCGTATGCGTCTCTGTCGGTCCATGAGACCAAGTTGTGGTTGTACTGTGGCGCGGTCAAAACGGGCCGGTCTGGCCGGGATACGGGCCACTCGCACAAAACTCGGACCCCAAAATGCGGCCAGAAGTCCGGCTCGGGGAGTTGCCTGATGTGTCACATGTCTGAAAGCGCTGCGAGAGTCAATCCTTTTTTCGTTCCACCGTTGCACCAGACTGCTGGTGCGGATACACTACGAACGGCCGGAGCGGAGGACAAGGCTCTGCTGGGAAGCAACCTGAGCGCCGACTCCG
>DASYPO010000128.1:0-6269 GCA_036006545.1 Bryobacteraceae bacterium | reverse complement strand
TCAACGAAACTCTGCTGGCCGATCGCTACGAAGACGCGCGCCGGCTGGCCTATGAATATCAGGATCTGTTCGGCAAGGGCAATTTCTTTCTGGAAGTTCAGGACCACGGGCTGGAACAGGATCGCGTAGTGCTGCCGCACTTGGGGCGGCTCTCGGCGGACACCGGCATCCCGCTGGTCGCGACCAACGATTCGCACTATCTCCGCAAAGACGACGCGCACGCGCACGAAGTCATGCTGTGCATCCAGACCGGCAAGACCATGTCCGATCCCAACCGGATGCGCTTCGAGCAGCCCGCGTTTTATCTCAAGTCGCGCGAAGAAATGATGACGCTTTTCGGCGATGTCGAGGACGCGCTCGATCGCACCTGGGACATCGCGCAGCGCTGTCAGGTGGAGCTCAAGGAAGTCGCCGAGCCATTTCCGAAGTTCGGCGTGCCTCAAGGGCACAGCACCGATACTTTTTTCGAATACGTCGCGCGTCAGGGATTCGAAAAGCGGCGCGCGCGTCTGGAAGCATCGCGCGCACAGGGCCGACTGAAGCACGAGCTACCGGAGTACGTGGAGCGCCTGGATCGAGAAATCCGCACCATCCAGGAAATGAAGTTCTCCGGATATTTCCTGATCGTGTGGGATTTCATCCGCGTGGCGAAAGAACGCGGCATTCCTGTCGGACCCGGCCGCGGATCGGCCGCCGGCAGCCTAGTCAGTTACGCGATGGAGATTACCGATATCGATCCGCTCGCGTACGGTCTGATTTTCGAGCGTTTTCTCAATCCCGAACGCGTCACACTGCCCGATATCGATATCGACTTCTGCACGCGCGGCCGCGGCGAGGTGATTCAGTACGTCACCGAGAAGTACGGACGGGAGCAAGTTGCCCAGATCATCACTTTCGGCACACTGGGCGCGCGCGCAGCGATCAAAGACGTGGGGCGCGCGCTCGATATCAGCTATGCGGACGTCGATCGCATCACCAAGCTGATCCCCACCATGCCGCTCAACATCAAGCTCGCCGACGCGCGCAAGATGGAGCCGCAGATCGACGATCTGGCGCGTAAAGAACCGCGAGTGCGAGAAGTGTTGGAGGTCGCGCAGCGCCTGGAAGGCATGTCGCGCAATGCCAGCGTGCACGCTGCCGGCGTGGTCATCTCGCCGGTACCGCTGCAGGAGCTGGTCCCGCTCTATAAGACAAACAAGGATGAAATTGTCACGCAGTACGACATGGTGGGTCTCGAGAAACTGGGTCTTCTCAAGATGGATTTTCTGGGGCTCACGACGCTCACCATCATTGACGACGCACTGAAGCTGATCCAGAAATTCCGTGGCGTGCAGATCGTGGTCGAAGACCTGCCGCTGGACGACAAGAAGACCTACGAAACCGTGTTCGCCAGGGGTCTGACCGCCGGCGTTTTCCAGTTTGAATCGGCGGGCATGCGCGACATTCTGCGGCGCTACAAACCGGACCGCCTGGAGGATCTGATCGCCCTCAACGCGCTCTATCGGCCCGGCCCGATGGACATGATCGACGAATTCATCGCCTGCAAACACGGGCGCAAGCAGGTCACCTACGATCTGCCGGTGATGAAGGAACTTCTCGAAGAGACCTTCGGCATCATGGTCTATCAGGAACAGGTCATGCAGATCGCGAATCTGGTGGCGGGTTATTCGCTGGGCGAAGCCGACCTGCTGCGTCGCGCGATGGGCAAAAAGAAGGTCGAGGAAATGGCCAAGCAGCGCGCGCGCTTCGTCGACGGCGCGAAGGCCAAAGGCCATCCGCCGAAAAAGGCCGAGAAGATTTTCGACCAGATGGAAAAGTTTGCGGGTTACGGCTTTAACAAGTCGCACTCGGCCGCGTATGCGTATCTGGCGTTCATCACGGCGTACCTCAAGACCCACTACCCGACCGAATTCATGTCTGCGCTGCTCACTTCGCAGACCGGCAACGCGGCCAATGTCGTCAAGTACACCAACGAGTGCCGCGAAATGGGCATTCGTGTTCTCGCGCCGGACGTGAATTCTCCCAGCTTCAATTTCACTCCCGATGGCGAGGCCATTCGTTTCGGTCTGGGGGCCATCAAGAACGTCGGAGGCAACGCCGTTGAATCGATCGTTAAAGCGCGCACGGAAGGCGGACCTTTCGGATCGCTGTACGATTTCTGCGAGCGCGTCGACCTCTCCGCCGTCAACCGCCGCATGATCGAAAGTCTCATCAAGGCCGGCGCGATGGGCACGCTAGGCGGCACTCGCGCGCAGCAATTCGCGGTGATCGATAGCGCCATGGAAACCGGCGCGCGCGTCTGGCGCGATCGCCTCAGCGGCCAGTCCGGCCTGTTCGCCGAACTGATGGAGTCGCAGCCCGCAGCCGACCATCCCCTGCCCCCCATCCCGGATTGGACCGGCCAAGAAAAGCTCTCGGGCGAAAAGGAAATGCTCGGGTTCTACATCAGCGGCCATCCGCTCGATCAGTATCGCGACAAGGTCGCCGAACTTGCCACGCACACTTCGTCGAGTCTCGAAAATCTCAACAAGCACACGGAAGTCGCGCTGTGCGGAATCCTCACCGGCATCCAGCGCAAGCGCAACAAAGAGGGCAAGCTGTGGGCGGCGATGCAGATCGAGGACCTGGAAGGCGCCGTGGACGGGATGGTTTTCTCGACTCAGTATGAACGCCTGCTCTCCTCGCTCAATGAGGATCAGGCGGTGCTGGTTCGCGGACTGGTGCTGCCTGAAGATAACGCGCCGCCAAAAATCTCGATCCAGGACATCGTGCCGCTCGCCGTGGCACGCGTGAACCTGCCCTCCCTGATCTCCATTCGCGTTCCGGTGAACGGAATGGACGACGCCGGACGCGCCTCCGCGCTGCACAAATTGTTCGAAGGGAAGCCCGGCCAGACTGAGGTCCGCCTGCGCCTCGAAAAATCGCGCGACTTCTCGGTTATCCTGGATGTAGGGGCGAAAGTCCGCCCGGATAAAGAATTCTGCGCCGAGGTAGCCCGCATCTGCGGATCGGAGGCGTTAGAGATTCTCGCCGGCTGAGTCCCTGCCACCAACTAATGGCTGAAGCTCAGACCGCGCCGATCGGCAATCCGAGTTGGGACCGCGTGCAACTTGCGCGCCACCCCAAGCGTCCCCACTCGATCGACTACATCCAGCGGTTGTTCACCAATTTTCACGAGATTCATGGCGACCGCGCCTTCTCCGACGATCACGCCATCATTGCCGGGATGGGCTGGTTCGACGATCGCCCAGTGATGGTGATCGGACAGCAGAAGGGCCGCAACACCAAGCAGAAGGTGCATCATAATTTCGGGATGCCGCACCCCGAGGGTTATCGCAAGGCCATGCGCGTGATGGAGCTCGCGGCGAAATTCGGCCGGCCGGTAATCGCGATGCTCGACACTCCCGGTGCGTATCACGGCAAGGACGCCGAGGAGCGCGGCCAGGGTCGCGCGATCGCGCACAACTTGCGCGAGATGTCGCGGCTCGGCGTGCCTGTGATTGTCGTCGTGATCGGCGAAGGTGGGAGCGGTGGCGCGCTCGCGCTCGGCGTCGGCAACCGGATTTACATGCTGGAGAACGCGGTTTACAGCGTGATATCGCCGGAGAGTTGTGCGGCGATCATCTATCGCGATTCCGCCAAGGCTCCGCTGGCGGCGGCCGCGCTGAAGCTGACCGCCACCGATCTTCTCCAATTGGGTTTGATTGACGGAATCGTCCCCGAGCCGGGTCAGGGCGCGCATACCGATCCCGACCAAGCCGCCGAAGCGCTGCGGACCACTTTGCGTGAGGCGCTGTCGGGTCTCGCGGGTCGAACGGAGAAGCAGTTGATCGACGAGCGTTACGAGAAGTTCCGCCACATGGGTTCGTTTTTCACGGAGGCGACGTGATCGTTCTCCGCGCCGCCGCGCTCGCGGCTATCGTGGCCACCTGCGTCTTCGCACAGCCACGCGGCAAGTGGATGCGCATTGACGATTCTGAGGAAAGACACACCATTCTCCCTGTCGAAAATTGCCGCTCGCTAGCGGCGCAGTCCACCCCCATTGACCGCGGCGGGAAAGTGGAAACGCGCTTCATCGGCACGATTCGGAACATGCAAGTCTACGATGTGATCGAAAACTTGGTGCAGGAAGATTACAAAGTGTGGACGCGCCGAGTCCTAGTCGAACGGGCGAAAGATCAGTTTTGCGAGATTTATCGCATCAACGGAGATTTCATCAATTATTTGGGTCAGGGCGATAGTTCCATCATCACCGTAAACAGCGGACAGATCTTGAGAGTGGAGATTCCGAAGGCAGGCACCATGCATTCGACCGCCGGAGCTTACTGGGTATTCGACGACGGTGGTCCGATTGAACTGAACCTCGCCGAATCAGTCGGCGCTGCGGTCGAAGCAACGCTTCCCAAGGATCGCCTGATCCAGAGGAGCTACGGGCTTGACCTCGCACGCATGTGTTACTTGATCGAGGTCTGGACTCCCCAGGATCCCGCGTGTTGCGGCTCGGCTGGAACCGTATTCATCAAATTCGCGTTGAACGGCACGAGCCTAGTCGCGACTGAGAAGGAATACGACCCAACGAATGCCAATTTCGCGAAGCACGAAAAGGAGTGCCCCCGAAATTGACGCCTGCGACCCGACGAAAAAAACCGATCATCGCCGCGATCGTTCTCTCCGTCGCACTCATCGCCCTGATCGCCTACTCGACCATCGGCCTCTCTGAGCATCGCGTCGAAGTCTGCATGGAATTCGAGGGCCGCACCAACTGCAGCACAACTTCGGCATCCAGCAAAGATCTCGCCATGCGCACCGGGATTCAGACCGCCTGTGCGACCATCGCGTCCGGCGTTACGCAAACCATGGGCTGTCAGAACACCAATCCCTCCAAGGTCACCTGGCTCAAATAATGGATTATTCAATCGACACGCTGTTCTCGGTGAAAGACAAGATCGCAGTGGTATTGGGCGGGACCAGCGGGATCGGTCAGGCGATCGCCTACGGCTATGCCCGTGCGGGTGCGGTGGTCATTCCCGCCAGCCGCGACCAAGCCAAAGTCGACGCAACCGCCGACGAAATCGAGAAACTGGGCGGACGCGCCATGCGCGCCACCGCCGACGTGCAGAATCGCCCGAGCCTGGACGCGCTATGCTTGAAGGTAGTCGCCGCCTATGGGCGGGTCGACATCCTGATGGTCGCCGCTGGGGTGTTTCATCGGGGCCCTTCCGCCGATGTAGCGGAAGAGGAATGGACGCGTGTCATCGACGCCAATTTAAACGGCACCTTCCGCGCGAACCAGATTTTCGGAAGGCAGATGTTGACGCAGCAGTCCGGGTCCATCATCAATACGTGTTCGATGACGACATTTGTAAGTTTCAACGAGGTCAGCGCGTACGGCGCGAGCAAAGCCGGAGTAGCCGGGATTACTCGCCAGCTGGCCGGCGAGTGGGCCAAGACGGGGGTCCGCGTAAACGCGGTCGCACCCGGCGTTTTCCGTACGCCACTGAACACCAAAGCGCTCGATATTCCGGAGCGCGCCGCTGCGATCCTCGGCCGCACGCCGATGGGCCGCTACGGTCACGTCAACGAATTGGTGGGTGCGGCAATTTTTCTCGGCTCGCAGGCTTCGTCCTTCGTCACCGGGCACATTTTGGCGGTGGACGGCGGTTTCCTCGCCAAGGGAATCTAATCGGCCGGGCGCTCGAGCTCGGCTTGGGGAGCGTGGATGAGTTTATTGTGGATGTTTTTGATCACAGTCGGAATCCTGCAGGTGACCGTACTGTTCACGACGATTTACCTGCATCGGGCGCAGTGTCACCGCGGGCTGGAATTGCATCCCGTGGTGGGCAACCTGATGCACTTGCATTTGTCTCTTTTCACCGGCATGGTCCCGCGCGAGTGGGTGGCCGTTCACCGCAAGCATCATCATTTTTCCGATAAGGAAGGCGATCCGCATAGCCCCTATCTACTGGGCATGTGGAACGTGCTGTTCGGCAATTATTTTTACTATCGCAACGAGACCAAGAACGCCGCCACGATCCGCAAGTACACGCCCGATCACGTCCCGGATCTGATCGACCGCTCGGGGATTCACCCCTTCGCGCTGTACATCGGCATGGTGATTTTCATGCTGCTCTTTGGCTGGAAGTGGGGATTGGCCGCGTGGGCGTTCCACATGGTGGCTTATGTACTGTTGAACTCTTCGATCAACAGCCTGTGCCACATGCTCGGTTATCGGAACTACAACAACACCGCGACCAACATCCAATTGATCG
>DASYPO010000127.1:0-6297 GCA_036006545.1 Bryobacteraceae bacterium | reverse complement strand
CAAGTCGGCGGACCTAGTTCTGCTGGACGCCGATCCGATTAAGGAGATTCGCAACACACGCAAGATCGGGGCGGTGGTGCTGCGTGGACGGCTACTTAATCTCGAACGTGCCAAAGATCATCCCTAGCTCGCGGTATTGCTGTATTATTCGGTAGGAATGCACGACTGGATGGAGGAGATGAAGCCCGGTCAGCGCGTTCTCGATCTTGGAGGCGGCGCCGGCAGTCTACAATCTTTTGTCTATCCGTGCTTGATCGTTTCGATAGACTGTGACGGCGAGGCGTTCGCGAACCCTTTTGATTCAGCCTCCACCGCGAGAGTTCTTGGCAGAGGGGAACAGCTACCCTTTGCTGCATCGACGTTCGACTTGGTGTTGTGCCACCACGTCTTAGAACACGTCGAGCATCTTACTAGTACATTGTCCGAAATCTCGCGAGTTCTCAAGGCGACAGGGCGGCTTTATGTAGCCGTTCCGAACGGGTACGGACTATGCGATGGGATCTATCGGTACGTATTTCACGGTGGCGATCATGTCAATCGCTTCAGTAAAGCAACCTTGATCGCGGCTGTGGAAGGGGCGATTAGGGTGCGGCTCACGGGCTGGCAAAAGCTCTATTCTTCTTTTGCCTATTTGGCGAGGATCAAACATATCCAAAAGGCAATTCTTCCGACATTACCGACTCGTTTACGGCTGTTGTATCTCGTCCCCAAAGGCGTAATCTTCGTGCTCCAAACATTGTTATATATGGGAACGCGACTCTGGGACTATATCGCCGGATCAAGCTCCGCGTTGTACGGCTGGGCATTCTACTTTGAGCGTGTTGAAGCGGTCCAGACTGCAGCCACGGAAATTCGACCGTATATCAACGTGTGCCTATATTGCGGGTCAGGTCACGCCGCCACTGAACTTCGCACGAATCTCTTCCGCATTTATCGATGTCCAAATTGTGACCGGCTCGACCCCTACTTTCCTCCCTTCGGAAATGCCATCTGATTGTTAGTCGAGCGCAGTGGCGCTGCCGCCTACTTGATTTCGAACGTCCCGAAGATCATCCCTAGCTCGCGTTGATCGTTGGGGGGCTTGAAGGTCTTGCTGACTTCGATCGTAAGCTCGATTTCGTATTGCCCGATGAGTTCCGCGGGAAGCGGGAACGAGATCACGAACTGCTCGCCGAACTTGGACACCGGCGTCTTTCCGATTTCCTTTTCGCCGATGCGGAAGTGCATCATAACCGGGTTGGACGCGAGCGCGGCAGGGGCTGAGTAACCGGTCACGTAAAGCTTGTCCTGAGTTGTCTTCGGTCCGGCGATGCGGACCGTGGCAAGCTTGGGCATCCAGCGAAATCCGTTCTCGATGGGATACCATTGCGGTCCGAGACGCGGTGCATGCTGCTGATCCCCGACGTCGACGAAGTTGCGATGCTGCGCCAGCTGCTCCGCCAGCTTGATCTGCTTGAAGGGCTCCGTGATATCGCGCGTGTGCGCCGGACCGGCGTCCAGGATGCGCGCGTGATTCTGCCGCAGCGCGTCCAACATGGCGGCTTCGGATAACTTGAAAGGCTCAATGCCGCCCAGCTCAGCGCGCGCCTGGATGCGGGCCTCGGTGCCGGGGAAAAGGAAAACCTGTTTTGCCCCTACCAATCTGAAGGGCTCGTCCTGAAATCCGCTGTGGAACAAATCATTGTCCACCCCGCGAATCACGACGATCGAATCCGGATGGCCCCGCAGCGAATCCCGCATGGTTGTCAGCACACTCTGCATACGCCGCGAGCGTTGGTAGAAGAACGTTGTCGCACAGGTGATCTCCGCGGCCGCTCCGGCCAAGAATAGCGTTGCCAGCACCACGGCCACAGCGCGCATCGTCATGCCGGATCTCCAGGCGGTGGCAAACGCCCAGCCGCCCAACCAACAAAATCCGATCGCGGGGGAGGCCACGTAGTAATCCGTGATGTGATTGGGGAGCGTCAGTACGGGCGCAATCAGCAACACGAACCATCCGAGATAGAAGATCACCAGCCACTCGCGGCGCCTCAGGCGCGAGACTACGAATATCGCGAGAGAAATACCCACCAGGACGGTTGCGATATAGCCCGGTATGCGCCACGCTTCGGCCACGACTCCGCCCATGCGGCTAGGCCCGAGCGTCCAGGCCACATACTTCGCCAGCGTCGAGAACACGCGTGCGTCGATACTGAGGTCGTAGATCGCGCCCCCGGTCTTGGGAATCAGAAATGCGTGCACGGCGGCAAACGCCACTGCAGGGACGGCAAGCGCGCCTACCGAAAACCACTTTCGTCGCGCCGCACAGAGGTGATAGAGCAGCATCAGTGCCGGATACATCACGATGATCTCGAGCGCCCCGAATCCAGCGAGATAGGCTGCCCATTCGGCGACGATCCACTTTCGTTCGCCCGATTCCAGCCAGCGCAGATGCGCGTAAAACGCGGTCAGCAGCAGGAACGCGCACAGCACCTGGTTGTAGGCCGACGCCCAGGTGAGCGGCCGAATGATGTTCGGATTGGCAGCGCACAGCAGTGCCGCGACAACGCCGGCCAGTTGCGAACCGGTGAGCCGCGCGGCAATGCGATTCACCAGGCACAGCGCGGCAATCCACGTGACGAACACGACAATGCGGTAGGGCAATGGGTGCAACCCGAAAAGCGAGGAGAGCACCAGAAAGAACACGCGTTCGCTCAGCACGCGAACGGTGCCCTGCGCGGACGGATCAAACAGCGTACTCGCCAGCGAGGAGAGATCGAGCACGCCCAGCCGCTGGCCGAGCCATGCAAAATCGTCGTCAGCGAACCAGGTGACGAAGGCGCGCCAGTAGAGTACGAGCGCCAACAGCGGAGCGGAAGCCAGAGCCGCTACACTCGACGGGCGCTGCGTCGCGATCATTTCGGCAGCAAGCCGACGGAACTCACAATCAGGGCCAGCTCGCGCGAATCCACCTCGCTGGGTGGCAGCGCTTTGTCCACGTTGAACTCCACCGTCACGCCGGCGCCACGCAGCGCAGACGCCGCCACTTCCTGAATGTAGATACCATCGCCCGCACGCGAGAGCGTTTCGGGAGGAAGCGCGAGGCCGTTGACGGTTGCCGAAATGGTGATGGGGCCAAGTTTGGAGAGCAGCGCCTCGGGAAGGCTATAGCGCAGCTCGAGCACGGCGCCCTTCTCGTTGGAGCCTGTGGGCGTGCGCAAGGTCACCGCGAATCTCTTCATGGCCCAGCGCCATGCGTCGGCTTCCACGCTGTAAAACCCCCGAACCAACTGGACGGCGCCGCGCGGATCGGCCATGCGCACGGTCGTGAGCAGACGTCCGTCATCCTCCACTTGAGCGCTGGCGGATCTGCGCCGGGAGCGGCACGCATCGCCCGTGAACACGATTGCGAGCAGCAACAACGAGATCGTTAATCGCCGCATCGTTCCACCTCGACCAGGCAATTGTAGAAGGTCGCGCCGCCGCCGATGTCGGCGATGCGGTCGGAGGTAAGTGCGTTGGCGTTGCGGCCATCCGCGGAACGTTTGTTCCAGCGCACGGAGGGTGCGCGCACGATTCCCGGAGGAACCACGCCGTCCACTTCCGCGGTCAGCATCAGCGACCCGCGATCGTTGAAGGCGCGCACACGGTCGCCGGTTTGAATCCCGCGCGGTGCTGCGTCGGTGGTGTGCAGGTGCAGCACCGCCGTCTGGCGGTCCACACCGGCTCGATTTCCAAAAGTTGAGTTCATGCTGTCGTCGTTTTTCGAAGAGACAAATTCGAGGGGGAATTTGCGGCGCAGTGCCGCGTCGCCGAGGCGCGATTCGATGGGCGGCCGGTAATCCAGTTCGGCCCCACCCAGTTCGCACTTGCCGGACGCCGTTCCGAAGCCGCCCTGGGCGAAAGGCAGAAATGGCTGATTAGCGGGGGAGACATTCAGGCGGACGGAATGCTCCTGGTCCAGACGCTCAAGTGTGATTCCGTCGAGAAACTTGTGGCCAGATCCGATCAAGCCGCGGATCATGTCGTCTTCGGATTCGTCGAAGCATGGATCGTCGAACGCCATTCGCTTGGCGAGCGCGCGGAAAACGTCGACGTTTGAGCGCGCTTCACCGGGTGCATCCACCACGGGCCGCGCGAGTTGAAGGAAATAGTGGCCGTAGGCGAGATACAAGTCGGTGTGTTCGAGGAAGGTTGTCGACGGGAGCAGAATGTCGGCGTAGTCAGCTGTGTCGGTCTGGAATTGTTCGAGGACGACTGTGAAGAGATCCTCGCGGCGGAATCCGCGCAGCACCAGGTTTTGATTGGGAGCGATCGCGGCGGGATTGGAATTGTAGTTGATCAGCGCCTTTACCGGCGGATGGTCGACCTCAGTCAGCGCCTTACCGAGCTCGGACATGTTGATGAGCCGCGCTTCGCGTCCTAGCGAGGAGTGCTGCTGCAACTCCGGCTTTTCGAGCGAGCGACGATCGAATTGAAAAGCCTGCGATGTGGAAAGCTGTAAACCGCCGCCGACTTCGCGCCAGGATCCGGTGAGCGCGGGCAACGCGCAGATGGCGCGCACGGCTTTGCCGCCATGCTCGCTGCGCTGCACACCATAGTTCACGCGTATTACGGAAGGTCGTGTCGTGGCGTAGTCGCGTGCGAGTTGCACAACGTCTTCTTTCGCGATGCCGGTGAGCGCTGCGACGCGTTCCGGATCGTAGCCGCTGGCGATGTTGGCGAGAGATTCAAACCCATTCGTGTAACGCTGAATGTAATCGGCGTCGTACAGTTTCTCGGCGATGATTATGTAAATCAGCCCCAGCGCGAGCGCTACGTCGCTACCTGGGTGGGGGCGCAGGTGTCGATCGGCAAGAGCAGCCGTACGCGTGCGGATGGGATCGATAACAATCAGCTTCGCACCATTGCGCCGGGCTTCCACGATGAAGGGCCACAAGTGCACGTTGGTGCCGTGAATATTGGCGCCCCAGGCGAGGATCAACTTGGAGTGGCGGAACTGCTCGGGCTCAGTACCATAGCGATTTCCGAGCGTCGCCATGAGAGCGGCGCCGCCGGTGCTGGAGCAAATGGTGCGGTCCAATCGCGACGCACCGAGACGATGGAAAAATCGGCGGTCCATGCCGGAGCCGTTGAGGAGTCCCATGGTTCCTGCGTAACTGTAGGGCAGGATCGATTCGGAGCCGAATTCGCGCGAGATTTCGATGAGCCGTGCGGCGATGGTGTCGAGTGCTTCGTCCCAGGAGATGCGCGTGAAACGTCCTTCGCCCTTGGCGCCCGTGCGCTTCTGAGGATAGAGCAAGCGGTCCGGCGAATACTGGCGGTCGAGATACTGCGCGACTTTGCCGCACAGGAATCCGCGCGTGACGGCGTGGTCGGGATTTCCGCGGAGGCGGACCGCGCGCCCGTTGTCGATGTGGACGAGCACGGAGCAGGCGTCGGGGCAATCGAGGGGGCAGGTGGAGTGGCGAATCTCCATCTGGCCAGAATAACAGGTGGTGTGCATCGTAAGGGGCGCGCTAAGCGGCTCAGTGCACGCCCTTGAGGACGAAAATGGCTTCGTTTGGCAGTTTTGGTTTGCGCGCACAGTTGGCCGACCGGGAGGATGTTTCGTCAGTACGGGTAATCGCGGTAGATTGGCTGTGTCATGGAAAGAGATTACGACGGGGGAGCCAGGAAGTAGACCCCGGTTGGTGTTATGTGGCGGCGGGAAAAGGGAAATCAGGCGACTGAAACTGGTGAAGCACCGCCGTCCGAGTATCGTCGAGGAGTTGAGCGGTGCTACAACTAAGATCCGTCGCGATTAACCTTCGGTGGCTTCCTCTTGGCGAGATGTGGTGGTCAATGATCCAGCCGCGGATGATCCCCGCGATACGGTTTTAGCAGGCTCATTACGAGGGCAATGGCAGAACGACGAATCGTGCCGCAGGGATCGAAAATCTCCGAAGCCGGCTAGGTGCCGACGTGACTCACAGTAGAATTGACAGCGGAGAAGCTGCTCTGTTGTAATGGATGAAGCCCGCCTGTTGCTCCTCAGTAGCTCAATGGTAGAGCATTCGGCTGTTAACCGAAGGGTTGTAGGTTCGAGTCCTACCTGAGGAGCCATCCACTCGCGATCGGACTTTTCTCGTAACAGCTTAACTGTCGGAGACTTGCGGAGGTTCATCAGGCAGGGGCGGCGCGACCACGATAGTGTCTTGGAGGACCTTGCGAGTCTCGAGCTTCAGGCCGGCGGATGTGATCATGTTGCGGAAGGAATCCTGAACGACGTCTTTGTAGGTCATTCCGGCCTCCGCTCGCTGCTGAACGCGGACCCAT
>DASYPO010000126.1:0-5619 GCA_036006545.1 Bryobacteraceae bacterium | reverse complement strand
GCCGCCCAAGTGCTGTTGCGAATGCGGGAAGATCCTGCCGTTGCTCGCCACCTCAAGCGCTGCGACGACGAAGTCGAGGCTGCCATTCAGGAAATCGAGCGCGCAGCGGCGCTGGATGGGCGCGATTCGCGGAAACCCTCTCCCGTGGACCCGAACTTAGAGCGCCGTGGACGCTTCAATAGAATCCGCGGCCTGCTCGAAACCGCCCGTGCCGATATCGCCGGCGAGACCGATACCCCAGCCGCAGCGCGCTGGCGGAACCTCGCTTTCCGTCGGATCGACAGCGCGCTCGAAGCCCTTCGCCGGGCCCAGTACGAGGCTAAGCTCTAATTGCGATGCTGAAACGGCTCGGCGCCGGAATCATGTTTGCGCTGGGCGCGCTGGCCGCCACGCCTCCAATCGCGGATGAAGGCCTGCGAATGGAAGCGCTGGCCGCCGTTTTTCCCGGTGCGATGATTACCGTGGCCGTCGATCGCACGCTCGATCTCACCCGTCATTCGTCGGACTCCCATCGGACGCTTTTGTTTCCCGACGTGCTCGCCAAGGAGAAGATTTATCGCGTCACCAGCGCCCCCACGAATGAAATCGAACGCTGTGCCGCCGCGGGTAAACCACTGGGTCAGCGCGAGGTGCGTTTTCGTTTGTATTCCTGGCCGCACGGCGGCGTGAATGATCTGATCGCCGTGGTGCAGTATGCATTCACGGGGCCCGAGCCGGATTGGTCCTGCGCGAGTATCGGGCTGATCGCGCACCTGATTCGTGAGGGCGGCAAGCTGCAGGTCGCCGAACGATTCTTGCTCGATCCCCAAAAGCACGAGGCGCTGCAGAGTGTCCAACTCGCCGATCTCACTGGCGATGGCTCGCAGGAACTGATCGTCGAGAGCGACTTCGGCGAGCCCCAGAGTAGCGGCTCAACCATCTTGATCTTCGATCTGAGCAAGGGGCGCCTCGACCAGGTCTTGGAGCACGCCTCGCGCATGGTTTCGACGGTGATGGGCGAGGAAGTGTACAAACAGGATCTCGACGTCTCGCGCACGCTGCGCATGAAGGGCGAGCAGTTCTGCTTCACGCGCACCGTTTACGGCGAGGAGGGCAAATGGTTCCCGTCGCCAAAAGTCACGCGACCGTGTTACGTGCGCGGCCGGGGCGTCGACGCGGATGAGAATCGCAAGCGCGGGGAGCATCTCGCAAAGTAATCTCAAGTACATATGTCCACTCCGGCCGCCGCGGGGCGGCTCGCGCTGGCGAGCGTTGCGGCCAGCTTCATCCTCGCCGTCATCAAGATCAGCGTCGGCCTCGCCGCACATTCGGTCGCGGTAGTCTCCGACGGTCTCGAAAACGCCGCTGATGTTCTATCATCCGGTCTCGTGTTAGTGGGTCTGAAGATCGCCGCCAAACCCGCCGACGCCGATCATCCTTACGGTCACGGCCGCTTCGAAATCCTGACCGGGCTGGCGATCGGTATCCTCCTCGCCGCGACCGGTTCGGCGATCTGCATCCATTCGCTCGACATGCGTAGCGAATTGCACACGCCCGCGGCTTTCGCGATCTGGCCGCTGCTTGGTTCGATCGCCGTGAAGGGCACGCTCGCGTTCACGAAAATGCGAGTCGGCAAAAGCACGCGCAGCGCCGGACTCACCGCCGACGCATGGAACGACGCCGTGGATGTGCTTTCGGGCACTGTCGCGCTGGTCGCGGTTTCGCTCTCGATGTGGCGTCCAGAAACACTGGCCGCCGCCGATCACTACGGTGGATTTATCGTTGGGCTCATCGTCATATTTCTGGGAGTGCAGGTGGCGCGCGAAACCACGCTGCAGCTCATGGACACGATGCCGGACGCTGCGCAAATGGAAGAAATTCGTACGGCGGCAATGCGGGTACCTGGCGCACTGGGCGTCGAAAAGTGTTTTGCTCGCAAAACAGGCATGCGCTACCACGTCGACCTGCACCTCGAAGTCGACCCGCACATGACGGTGCTGGCTTCGCATGAAATCGCGAGCGCCGTGAAGAACAGCATCAAGGAAAAACTCGACTGGGTGGAAGATGTGCTGGTGCATGTAGAGCCGCACGGGACCTTGGGAGACTGATTCATGACCGACTGGAAAGCTCACGGAATTCGCATCGTACGCGCGGGCGAGCTCGATACCAACACCCCGCAGACGCCGGGCATGACGCGCGCCGCCGCGATTACTCACGTCAGCGCAGGTGCAAAAAAACTATGGGCCGGAACAGTGGTGGTCGACCCCAACGTGAAGACCGGCGCGCATCATCATGGCGAGCTCGAAACCGTGCTCTACATCGTGCGGGGCCGCGCGCGCTTCCGCTGGGGCGACAATCTCGAATTCGTCGACGAGGCCGGGCCGGGCGATTTCATTTTCGTTCCGCCATTTGTGCCGCACCAGGAGATTAATGCGCGTCCCGACGAACCGGTAGAGGCAGTGGTCGTAAGGAGTGGGCAAGATCCGATCGTGGTCAATCTCGCGATCGCCAGTCCCGAGGAAGGTTCATCGCCGCCCGAGGGATTTCATCCGCCGGGAACGAAAAGATAATGGATCCCGCTGTCGCCGACCTTCACGTATTTCGCGATGCAGCGTTGGAAGCGGCAACACGTGCGGGCGATGCGATCGTGGCGTTGTCGCACAATCGCGCTTTCGAAGTCCGCCCCAAGGCTGGCGCCGAAATCGTGACCACCGCGGATCTTTTTTCCGACGGGATCATTCGAAAGCATCTCAGTGCTCGCTTCCCGCAGCACCGCTTTCTCAGCGAGGAAGCAATTGAGGAACACGCCCCCGATTTCGCTGGTCCAGTGTGGATCGTCGATCCCCTCGATGGCACTGCGAATTACGCGCACGATCATCCTTGCGTCGCGATCTCAATTGCGCTGGCCGTCGATGGCGAGCCGTGCGTTGGCGTGGTTCACGCACCGTTTCTCGGTGAAACGTACACGGCGACTCGCGGCGGAGGCGCGTGGTGCAATGGCCGCGCGATCCGCGTCAGCGATGTCTCGGATCTGAAACGGGCGCTGATCGGGACTGGCTTTCCGCACATTCGCGACGACCTCGACTTCCCCATGACGCGCATTCGCCGCCTGCTGACGGAGTGTCAGGACATTCGCCGCTCCGGCTCCCCGGCGCTGGATATTTGCTGGGTGGCCGCGGGCAAGCTCGATGCGCACACTGAAACGCTGGCGCCGTGGGACATCGCCGCGGCCGCCCTGATCGCCACCGAAGCGGGTGCACGACGGGGAAATCTCAAGCCGGGCGATCAGATGCTGCCACCTGCCCTCCGCGGCGAAGAATTCCTCGTGGCCACGCCAGGTATCTTCGACGCGCTCCGCTCCCTTCTGACTTCTGACTCCTGACTTCTGTCCGCTGTCCCCTGATACACTGTCCTTTTATGGCCATCAGTAAGGACCTGCTGGAGATTCTCGTGTGCCCGCTGTGCAAGGCGTCGCTCGAAATGAAGCAGGACGAAAACGGCCTGAAGTGCGTGCAATGCAAGCGGGTGTACCCCATTCGCGACGACATCCCGGTGATGCTCGTGGATGAAGCGCGCATCGAAGAATAAACCGCGCCACATGACCACAGTTTTGGATCGGCTGCGACACGGTGCGCGGGTTTCCGTGATCCGGTTGCGATCGATGGGGGATTGCGTGCTGACCACGCCGGCGCTGGCGTTGCTCAAGGCGCACCGCTGGGATCTGCACATCCACGTGATCGTCGAGCCCCAATTCCGCGAGGTGTTCGAAGGCAATCGGGACGTCGATGAGGTTTGCGAAAAGGTCCCGTCAAGCGACTTGGTGTTGAATTTTCACGGCGGCACACGCAGCATGCTGATGACCGCGGCCAGCCGAGCCCCGGTGCGAGTGGGGTTCGCACATCACCGCTTTGGATTTATTTACACCCACCGGATTCCCACTGCGCAGGAGATCTTAGGAGTGGATCGCAAGGTGCACACGGCGGAACATCTGGCGTCGGCGATGTTTTGGCTGGGCGTGCCGCGGACGGAGATTCCAGACGCGAGAGTTTCCTCAAAGTCGCACCCAGAAAAGCTCCCTTATGCGGTGATTCATCCTTTCGCGGCGACGCCTCAAAAAACCTGGCCAGCCGAGCGGTTCCTAGCGATCGCACGACACCTGCGCGCCTCCGCCGGGCTGGAGTCCGTGTTTATCGCCGGCCCCGGCGACGACCCCGCGCCCTTCAGCGAGTTCCGCGTGTACGTCAACGAATCGCTTGATCGAGTGAAGGCCTTGATTTACAGCGCCGACGTTTTTATCGGAAATGACAGCGGCCCCGCGCATATCGCCGCCGCGTGCGGGAGACCCGTCGTAGTTCTCTTCGGCCCGTCCGACCCGGTCGTTTGGGCACCGTGGCGAACCGAGTCGCGCGTGCTCGCATCGCCCGCAGGCATCGAACGAATTTCGGTGGAGCAAGTCATCGAGGCGGTAGTCGCGCTCAAGGTTCACTCATGAGCGAAGAGCGCCGCGTGAATGAGCTTGGGCGTCTGCTGCGCTACTCGCGTCCCTACACAGGTATACTGCTGCTCTCCGTAGTGCTGATGGCGATCGTCGGAGCAGCGCAGGCACTTACCGCGCTGCTGATCGGCCCGGTGTTCGATCGCGTGCTAAATCCCGCTTCGGCCGACACGCCTGTACTGCTCTTCACCGTTTTGAACCGGCCGATATTTCTATCGGACTTCATGCCCGGCGCGATTCACAACGTGTGGACCATGGTGGCCGTCAGCATTCTGGCCCTCTTCCTCATCAAGGGTTTGTGCGACTACGCGGGAAATTACCTGGTGAATTACGTCGGGTTCTCGGCCGTCACGGATTTGCGCCAGCAGGTCTTCGACCGCGTGCTGCATCAGGACGCGCACTTCTTCGAATCCAATTCGACGGCGCGTGTGATGTCGTCGATCATGAACGATCTGGAAAAGATCCAGGTCGCGATGTCGCACATTTTGGCCGATCTGCTGCGCCAAAGTTTCACTGCGCTCGGGCTCTTATTGTTAGTTCTGCGAACCGATTGGAAACTCGCGCTGGTGAGCCTTACCGTTCTGCCCTTCGTGCTGGTACCCACCGTGCGACTGGGCCGTCGGCTGCGGCGAACCACGCGCCGTGCGCAGGACGACGCCGCGGAAGTTAACCAGGTGCTGCAGGAAACGCTCAGCGGCCAAGCCGTAGTGAAATCCTTCGGAGCGGAAGAGATCGAATCCAACCGCTTCCGTGATCGCATCCAGCGTCTGCGCCGCAGCAATTTGCGATACGTCGCGCAGCAGGCCATCGCCTCGCCCTTGATCGAATTCTTCGGCGCCGCGACCATCGTCGGTCTTCTTTATTACGCACGCCTGCAAATCAAATCCGGCCTGATGACCACCGGCGAATTCACCAGTTTCGTGATCGCGCTGCTTATGCTGTATGAGCCCGTGAAGCGGCTCACCGGCATCCACAACATCTTCCAGCAGGCGCTTGGCGCGTCGCAGAAAGTCTTCGAATACCTGGAGCGCGATCAGGGAATCAAGGAGCGCCCCGGAGCGGTGAAGCTGGCCAAGTTCGAACACGCAATTCTGTTCGACGACGTGGGCTTTCGCTATCCTGGCACGCCCGATGGATTCCTGCTG
>DASYPO010000125.1:0-12468 GCA_036006545.1 Bryobacteraceae bacterium | reverse complement strand
CTCAAGCAGGGGATCCCGTAGGTTTTACTTCGTTCTTTCGCAGTACGAAGCTTCGCGCCCTTCCGGGTTGCGAAAACTCACCGTGGGATGGCCCTTGGGCTCGTGATACATCGCGTAGAAATTTCGGGGCATAACGCCGTCCAGCCCGCCCCCCTTGAAAATGATACGACCGGTCTTCGAATCGTAAGCGTACGTCCCCGGTTTGTTATCCGTATCCCTATATTCCGTCGCGCTTCGAATCGAGAAGTTGAGCAGCAATCGAGGGGCGCCGTTGGCCCAGCACTCGTACGCACCCGTCGCGACCTTCGCCGGCGCTGCTGCGGATTTCTGCTGCGCGATCGCTGCCATCGCGGCAGTAATCAACAAGACCAGCAACTTCACGATTTGGTGCCCACAAGAGTCGGGCGCGCGCGGTTTCGATACTCGATGCATTGCGCAATTACACGGCGGTATTCATCCGGATCGACGTCCCGCTCAGAACACGCGATCAGCAGATTGCCTTCGTCTGTGAAATTACCATCCCACTCGATCAGTTCTTCATCGCTCCATTCCGGGTTGTACTGCTGGAGTTTTTCATCGCGCATGCGATCGAAATACGCACGCAGGTTGAAGCTGGTCTCGTCCGGTTCCTCGTCGCCCCAAGGTTCCTGCTCGAAATTCCAAATGGGTTGTTGCATGGTTGACATGGCGGTTACACCTTCGCTTTTTGTTTCTTTGCGCTGACTTCGCCCTGCAGCCGGCGCATGCCGCGTAGCCAGCGATCGTAATCGGTGGCTTTACGGCGAAAATATTCGGCGACCTCAGGATGGGGAAGAATCAGAAACCGTTCGTCGCCCAGCCCCTCTATCACGGCGTCCGCAACCTGCTCCGTGGACAGCGATCCCTCGACCAGGAAATTCTCCGGATCGCGCATCAGCATATCGGTCCGCACGCCTTGCGGGCACAGCGCGGATACTTTTATCCCGCGATCGCCGTAGTGAATCGCGATCCATTCGGCCAGACCGAGCGCGGCGTGTTTCGTCACCGCGTAAAGTGCCGAGCCGATGGAGGTCAGCAGTCCTGCGGCCGACACCGTCTGCAATAAATACCCTTCGCCGCGTTCGACCATCGCCGGCAAAACCGCGCGCGCCGCATAGACATGCGCCATCACATTCACGCCGCGAATGCGCGCCCATTCGTCGTCGGGCATTTCGGGACCGCCGTCGATGAAAATTCCGGCGTTGTTGCAGAACAGATCGATGTGGCCGAATTGCGCCAGCGTCTGTTTGACAAGTTTCTGTACGTCGGCTTCGCGCGAAACGTCAGTCTGCATAGCGACGCCGCCGATTTCAGCAGCGACGCGCTCGGCTTCCCTGCCGTCGATGTCGGACACGACCACCGCACGCGCACCTTCTGCACTAAATCGCCGCGCCAGCGCCGCCCCAATCCCGTGCGCGCCACCCGTAACGACAACAACCTTGTCTTTCACCTGCATGTCTGATCAGTTTACCGCGCGCCGATATTCTGACTTCTGACTCCTGTCTTCTAACTTCTCCTTTTATCTATTTACATCGATCACGACGCGCCCCCGCACCTGTCCCGCGAGGATCTTCTCGCCCAAGTCGAACACTTCCTCCAGCGGCGCCACCTGTGTCATTTCGCCCAGAAGATCGAACGGAAGGTCACTCGCGAGGCGCGTCCAAATTTCGCGGCGCCGCGCATTGGGAACCCGCACTGAATCGATCCCCAGCAGATTCACGCCGCGCAGTATGAACGGGAATACGGAGGTGTTAAGCGTCGGGCCACCCGCCAAACCACATGCCGCGACGCTGCCACCGGTCGCGACCGATCGCAAGACGCCCGCCAACGTCTCGCCGCCGACGCTGTCGATCGCCGCAGCCCAGCGCTCGCTATCGAGTGGACGTTTCGATGGAGCCGCCACGGCGGCGCGGTCCAGAATCTCCGACGCGCCCAGGCCCTTCAAGTAATCGTGTAACTCCGCCCGTCCGCTCGACCCGACCACTTTGTATCCGAGCTTCGCCAGAATCGCGATCGCCACGCTGCCCACGCCACCCGCCGCGCCGGTCACCAGGACTTCGCGCCCGCCCGGCTTCAACCCGTGACGTTCCAGTTCCACCACTGCTTGCATCGCGGTGAATCCCGCCGTGCCGATTCCCATCGCCTGCACCAGCGTCATGCCCTGCGGCAGCGGCACCAGAAACTGGTGATCCAGTCGAGCCAGTTGCGCGTATCCGCCCCACAGGGTTTCCGCGGTCCCGCAGCCGGTCACGATCACTTCGTCGCCGAGCTTGAATTCGGCAACGCTCGATTCTTCGACAACGCCCGCGAGATCGACCCCCGGAACCATCGGGAACTTGCGGATCACGCCCGGCTTTCCCGTGACCGCAAGTCCATCCTTATAGTTGAGGCTCGAATACGCGACGCGCACCAGCACTTCGCCCGCGGGCAGCGAGTCGCGCGAAATCTCACGGATCGCCGCGCTGAACTTTCCGTCTTCCTGATTTACCAGCAGAGCTTTGAAGGTGCTCACTCAATCACCGCCTGGTACGCCATCGTGCGCATATCCTGGCGAATGTTGACGTGATCGTACGGCCGCAGTTGGATCATCAGAATTCCGAACATCTGTTCTTTCGGATCCACCCAGAAAATCGTCCCAAACGCGCCGCCCCACCCGAACATTCCAACGGAACCGAGGTTCGCCGATTCGCCCAGATCGGTGCGCACGCTGAAACCCAGACCGAAACGTTCGCCCGGCAGGCTATCCCACAACTTGATCTTGTCGCCGATGTGATTCTGCGTCATCAGCTCGATAGTCTTGCGGCTGAGCAAGCGCGCGCCGTCAAGCTGACCGCCGTTCAGCAGCATCTGCGCGAAGCGCGAATAGTCCTGAATGGTGGACTGCAATCCGCCGGCGCCTGAGAAATATTTCTTCGCCCCGCCGGTCGCGCGCGGCGTCGGACGAATCCCGCCACCATCAGCGCGTGTGTAGATGGTCGCGCGGCGTGCAGCCTTGTCGTCGGGCACATAGAAATACGTATCCTTCATACCTAGCGGCTTGAAGATTTTCTCTTCGAAATACTTGTCGAGCGGCATGCCCGACATTATCTCGACCAGACGGCCGACTACGTCCGTCGCCGGGCCGTACTCCCAGCTCGTTCCCGGCTGGAAATTCAGCGGCAGCTTCGCGAGCTGCTTCGTGAAATCGCCGACGGTATCGTCGGGCTTGCGCGCCGCCACCAGTTTTTCGTAGTCGGGTTTGGTGACGCCGACGTATGTGTTCGGTAGCCCGGCGGTGTGCGTCAGTAAGTGGCGAATCGTCATCGGCCGGTCGGCGGGAACCAGCTTGAACCCGGCGGGCGCGCTCGGCAGCGCGACCTTCATATCCTTGAACTCCGGCAAAAACTTCCACACCGGATCGTTCAACTGGAAGCGGCCTTCCTCGTACAGCATCATCAGCGCGACGCTCGCGATCGGCTTGGTCATCGACGCGATCGCAAAGATGTTGTCGTCGCGCATCGGCTGGCCGCTTTGCAGATCGGCAAGGCCCTGCGAGCGCAGCCACGCCACACGGCCGCGGCGCGCTACCATGCTCACCGCACCGGCGATTTCTTTCCGATCGATGTAGCCTTGGATCATGCTTTGAATCCGATTGAGTCGTTCGCCGGATAGGCCAACGTCTTCGGGTTTGACTTGTGGAAGCGATGCGGCCCACGCGGGAGTGAGCAGCGAGCAGAGCAGACTGAGGACGATGATCTTGCGACGGAGCATGGTCCCTTGTACATCGTCGGGCCCATCTTGCGCAAGTGCCGGCGCCTGTCCGTTCGCCTGTGGGGCAGGTGATCTTGTCACCTGCCGTTTTCACATAACGTTACGCGATCTTTTCTCCACCCCCGAACCGGTTGGCCTGCGATTCTACTGAATCCTCACCACGCCCGCACCGACATTGGGAAAACTCGTCATAACCGCAGGATCGTGCCCGGGGATGACTAACTTCGGATTCGCCGCAAGCTGCTTCATACGATCCTGGGCTCGCAGATTTGACTCGTTATCGAGCGACGCGCTGGCCGCGTGTTTCTCCATGTTTTCGTACAGGTACATGTTGTCGCTCGCGAGCACAACGGTGCCCGCCGCCGTGTTCACTCCGACATATTGCGACGCGTAGGTGTGCTTGCCGCCCGTGTAGCAAGTGATCCCGGGAAGAATTTCCTGCGAGTCGCCATTTACCAACCCCACGCGACCGGCAAGATTCAACTTCACCGCCGAGATCACGTCGTCCGGATCGATCCCGCCGTGCGTGCGGCGCGATTGCCAGGCGGATCCCGCGTAATACTCGAGTTCGTCTTTCTGGAGCCAGATTTTCGCCTTCGGAAATAGATCGAGACCGTCGGCGTGATCCCAATGCATGTGCGAAATCACGACGTCGGTAATGTCCTCCGGCTTCAGACCCACGCGCGCTATCGCTTCCGACGGCTTCACGTAATCCGCAATTCCCGGCCACTGTTTGAAGAACTGCTCGCGATAGAAACCGGCGTCGACCAGGATGTTGTGACCGCCGCCTTTTACCAGCCACACCATCATCGCGATATCCATCTTGCGCGCGGGGTCTGCGCCGACCACCAGTCCGCTGACGGCAAATCCCTTGATGGTCGCGTAGCGAATCGCATAAATCTCGTACTTCGGTTTCTCCTGCGCCCCCAATAACCCGGCCGTCGCCGCGACCAGCAAAACCACCCGCGTCACCACGTTTTCTCCCACACCCTCAGCACTGGATACCGCCCCGCTCCCTCCGGCTCGTATTTCGATCGCTCCATCCACCAGTTGAGCCGCGCCCGCGCGTCGCCGGAAAATGCAGCGTCCGACTTCACCCGCTCTTCGAATTCCTTTCGCAACTCCGCCGAATCCGACATCATGCGCCGTGCGATCGGCTCCGTCAGGTACTCTCCCGCGCCAATATTTCCCTCGAAAACGGAATTGAGAAATCCCCACCGCGCCAGGGAATCGGGTGCCTGCGGCTCCAGCATCGCGTGGATCAATCGCGCACGCCGCTGCTTAAGCGGAACCCAGTACGATCCCGCCGGGACCTTCGCCTTCGCCGCCACGACCTTCGCATCAAAGTTCACCATAATGCGACCTTCAGAACTGCGCGTATCAAACTTTGCATTCGAGAATTGATATGTCTCGAACGCACCCTCGATCGGTTTTCCCGTGCGTTCCATCTCCACGCCGTGAAGTACCAACAGATCGGCTACATGCTTCCACGCCGCTGGAATCAGATAGCCCAGAGGCATCTGCACTTCCAATGTCGTATCGATCTCGTCGTGAATCTTGGTGTCGATATCGTCGCGCTCCGCCGTGTAACGCGTCACATTCGCGCCCGTCACCTCGCTCTTTAACTGAGCCTGCTTGAGCGAGCGATACACCAGTGGACGGCTCTTGTCGCTCACCTTTCCGGCGAGATACACCGGCGCGGCATTGCGATTCCCCGCCCGCGACATCAGCTCGCGATCGGCCTCGCGGACAGCGTGCCGCAGCCCTTCGGGATCCAACAGAATCGTCTCGATCGAGTGCCGCATGATGTCGTAGTGCGCCCACGCGCGCGTCTTCGCGGCTTTCAGACTATGCGTCTCGACCAACAGCGCGGGTCGATTCTGCGCCGCCGAGTACAAGTGCGAATATCGCGGCGAGAACACTTCCATGAAGAACTCCCGACTACCGCCCGACCCGCGACGCAGCGCTCCGTACGGTGCGACCACGTGTCCGTCAGCCTCCATCCGCTTGTTGAGCTCCGGTACGAACTTCTCGCGCACCCACGCGCCCGCCGGTTCCGCGATGTCCTGATTACGCGCCATGTCCCAAGTCACGTCGTACTGAAAATCGGCGCCGTCGGTAACGTGATTGTCGATCAAAAAATCGGGCGACCAGGTATTGAACACGCGCAGCCACGCACGCATTTCCGGCGTGTCGGCCTTGATGTAGTCGCGATTCAGATTCAGCCGCTGAGCATTCGCGCGTAGGCCGGTCGACCGTGGCCCGTTCTGACTGGGCCGATGATACGGACTGACGTTCTCATGCCCGTCGACGTTGAAGACCGGAATCACAACGAAGATCGCGTGGTCCAGCCACGCGGCGAATTTCTTCGACACCGTCATATCGCGGATCAGCATCAGCACGGTGTCTTTGCCTTCGATCTCGCCCGCGTGAATCCCGCTCTGGATCAGGATCACGGCTTTGTTGGTGCGTGCCGCCGCCGCCGGAGTGAACGCCTGGTCCTTGGAAACTATCAGCGCGATCATGGAGCGGCCTTCGGGAGTAGTTCCGATCTCGACCACCTTGACGAACTTCGACGCCTTTTCCAACTTTCGTCCGATCTCGACCGCTTCCGCGTACGGCGCTGTCTCGTTCCAGTCCGACTTCTCGCCAGTCGTGATTAGGTCGCGCGGCGAATCCTTGGTACTCGCCGCAAGCGATGCGGCCGCCTTTGCGGCGGGCGGCTCAAAAGCCGAGTGGGGCGCGATCGGCGGCTGCGCCATACAAACCGCAGTCAGGACGCCCAACATGCAGGTCCAGCGAATCATTTGTCGATCCTAACGCATCCTATGTATACAGCAGCAATGTTGTATACTTTTTGATAGCTGCGCCGTCTAATTCTGCAGGCCCGCAACTCCTGGGACTCATGGAAAACAAAGGACCTACGGGATTCGACATACTCCAGGCGCCGAAGACACCGCCCGCCGCGGACAGCACCACCGTGGGTAGTTACTTCGTCTCGAACTACCCGCCCTACTCTTTCTGGAAACCCGAAAACGTGTCCGAAGCCTTGGCCGCTCTCGACCGCGCGCCGGCTCCCGGAACGCCCCTCGGCCTGTACCTGCACATCCCCTTTTGCCGGAAGCGGTGTCACTTTTGTTATTTCAAGGTATACACAGATAAATCGTCATCGGAAATTGAAAATTATATTTCCGCTTTGACTAAAGAGGTCGAGCTTTATTCTCAGCGTCCGTTTATTGGCGGGAGAAAACCTCGATTTGTTTATTTCGGCGGCGGCACACCTTCGTTCCTATCGTCCAGCCAGCTTTCCAGAACCGTCGAGAAGCTGAGAAAGTCGCTTTCTTGGGACGATGCCGAAGAGATCGCGTTCGAGTGCGAGCCGGGAACGGTCACCGAACAGAAACTCCGCACCATCCGCGAGCTGGGCGTCACGCGCCTCTCGATCGGAATCGAGAATTTCGACGATGCGATTCTCAAGCTGAACGGCCGTGCGCACAGCTCCAAGGAAATCGGCCGCATCTACGATTTCGCGCGCTCTATCGGATTCCCGCAGGTGAATATCGATCTGATCGCCGGCATGATGGGCGAGACCCAAGAAAACTGGCGCGAAAATATTCGCAAGACCATCGCGCTCGCGCCGGACAGCGTCACCATCTACCAGATGGAGGTGCCCTACAACACCACCATCTTCAAGGAAATGAAAGCCACCGGCCAGACCATTGCGCCGGTGGAGAGCTGGCACACTAAGCGCGAGTGGGTCGCCACCGCGTTCGCGCAGTTGGAGGAAGCTGGTTACCACATAGGCAGCGCCTACACCGCTGTGAAGGATCCTTCGCGCACGAAGTTCCTGTACCGCGACCTGTTGTGGGCCGGCGCCGACATGATCGGTGCGGGTGTCGCGTCCTTCTCGCACGTGGGCGGCACGCACTTTCAGAACGAGCACGAATTTGGCCCGTACATTGAGAAGGTTGAGTCGGGCTCGCTCCCGATCTTCCGCGCTCTGACACCGACGATTGAAGAGCGGCTGATTCGCGAACTGATCCTTCAAACCAAGCTGGGCCGCGTGCGGAGCTCGCATTTCCAATCGAAATATGGCGTCGAGATTCGCGATCGATTCGCCGAGCCTTTGGCCGCGCTGCATAATCGCGGCATGTTGGCCTTCGAGGACGACGGATACAGCCTGTCACGCGACGGACTCCTCCAGGTCGACCGCTTGCTCCACGATTTTTTCCTCCCCGAACATCGCAACGCACGTTATGTCTAACCAGAAATCCTACGACGCCATCATCATTGGAGGCGGACCCGGCGGGTCCACTGCGGCATCGGTTCTCGCCGGCAAGGGTCGCAAGGTGGTGGTGCTCGAACGCGAGCGCTTCCCGCGCTACCACATCGGCGAATCGCTGATCCCGTTCACGTATTTCACCCTCGAGCGGATCGGCATGATCGAGCGCATGAAGGCCTCGCATTTCACCAAGAAATACAGCGTAGCGTTCGTGGGCCAGAACGGCCGCGCTTCGCAGCCTTTTTACTTTTTCAAGCACTGGGAGCACGATGCAGCCCGCACTTGGCAAGTGCAGCGCAGCGAGTTCGATCTGATGCTGCTCAACAACGCGCGCGATCGTGGCGCGGAGGTAATCGAAGAGATCACCGCGCGCGAACTGATTCAATCGAACGGAGCCGTCACCGGTGTCCGCGCGGTCACTAAGACGGGCGAGCACCGCGAGTTTCACGCGCCGATGACCATCGATTGCACCGGCCGCGACGCCTTCGCTAGCTCGCGCAACGGCTGGAAGATTCGCGATCCGTATCTCAACAAGATCGCCGTCTGGACCTACTACGAAGGCGCGATGCGCGATCCCGGAGTCGACGAGGGCGCGACCATGGTCGCCTACGTGCCCGAAAAGGGCTGGTTCTGGTACATTCCGCTGGCCAGGAACATTGTCAGCTGCGGCGTCGTCGCGGAAAAGGATTATCTCTACAGCGACAGCAAGGATCTCGAGAAGATTTTCCATCGCGAAGTCGGCCGCAACAAGTGGATCGAAGATCACCTTGCCGTCGGCAAGCAGATCGGGCCGTATCGCGTCACAGCCGAGTTTTCCTATCGATCGCGGCATTGCTCCAGCGACGGCCTGGTTCTCGCCGGCGACGCTTTCGCGTTTCTCGATCCGGTTTTTTCTTCCGGCGTGTGCCTCGCGCTCTACAGTGGCGAAGCCGCCGCTCACGCGGTGGACGCGGCGCTCACCAAGCAGGATTTCTCAGCCGAGCACTTTGAAGAGTACGGACGCCTCCTGTGCGCAAGCATCGAGTCCATGCGCGCGCTGGTCTACACCTTCTACAACCATGAATGGAGCTTCCGGAAGTTCATCGATAAGTATCCGGACCTGAGCGCGGACATGACCGATTGCCTCATGGGGAATCTGCTGCGCGATTACGAGCCGCTCCAGACCGCTATGGCGACCTTCGTCGAGCTGCCGCCCTATCTCGAATACGGAAAGCCGCTCGTCGCCACTCCAGTTGGCAGTATCGCCAAATGAACCTCAGGCCTCCCGACATCCGGGAGCGCAAGGCAATCGAAGCGTACCAGCTCACCGCGCTTCGCGCGTTACTCGCGGAGCTTCCAAATAATCCTTTTTACGCCCCGCGTCTCGCTGCGGCCGGTCTCGATTCCAACGTCGTTTCTCTCGACGACTTTCGCGCGCGACTGCCTTTCACCTTCAAGCACGAGCTCGCTGAGGACCAGCGAAACCGCCCGCCTTACGGAACCAACCTCACTTATCCACTTGAACGCTACACGCGGTATTCGCAAACCAGCGCCACCACCGGACGACCACTCCGCTGGCTGGATACGCACGAATCCTGGCACTGGATGGTGGTCAATTGGATGCGCGTGTTCGAAGCCGCGAACACCACGCCCCGCGATCGCGTGTTCTTCGCATTTTCTTTCGGACCATTTATCGGGTTTTGGGTCGCCTTCAACGCCGCGGAGCGAATGCGCATGTTGTGCATTCCCGGCGGCGGCCTCCGCACCGCAGCACGCCTCGACGCGATTCTCGATTCCGAAGCCACCGTTCTCTGCTGCACACCGACCTACGCCATTCGCCTGGCGGAAGTCGCGGCCGAGGAGAAAATCAGTCTCGCATCATCGAAGATTCGCATCATCGTCGCCGCCGGCGAACCCGGCGCGAGCATTCCCGCGACCCGCACCCACATCGAATCCGCGTGGAACGGCGCGCGCGTCGTGGATCATCACGGCATGACCGAGACCGGCCCAGTAACATACGAGTGCCCCGAGCACCGCGGCGTGCTGCATGCGATCGAAGCCGGCTACATCTGCGAGGTGATTCATCCCGAATCGGGTGCACCGATCGGGCCGGGTGAGACTGGCGAGCTGGTGCTCACTACGCTCGGCCGTATTGGATCGCCATTGTTGCGCTATCGCACCGGCGATCTGGTCCGTCCGTCGACCAATGCTCGCTGCACTTGCGGAAGTGACGAGCTCGCACTCGAAGGCGGCATCATCGGCCGCACCGACGACATGCTGGTCGTCCGCGGCGTCAACGTCTACCCCAGTGCGGTCGAGGACGTGTTGCGATCCTGCGGGGTCGCGGAGTATCGCGTCGAGGTCGGATCGCACCTCGCCATGTCGGAATTGAAAATCGAAGTAGAGCCGCCGCCGGGAAAAGATGCAGCGGGATTGGTTCACGCGGTCGAAGCGGCGCTGCGCAATACTTTCGCGCTGCGCGTTTCGATCCACGCGGTCCCACCCGGCACGCTTCCACGTTTTGAAATGAAAGCGCGCCGCTGGGTGAAAGTGTAACGCAGGCGATCTCCTGCACTCGTGGCGCGGGCTTCAGCCCGCTGCGTCGGCTTCAGCCCCGGCGGCCCCGGTTTGTTGTGCGGCAATCGGCTGCTTGCAGGCCATTTTTTTTTCGACCTGCCAATCTTACTTCTCTGTCTCGCCGCCCTCGCCCTCTTCTTTACCCTGCTGGATGGCCTTGAGCCGTTCCTCGCGACGCTTAGCGCGGTCCGCCGCGCGCTTCACCAGCTCGCTACCCACCAGCTCGATGATGGCTTGCTCGGCGCCATCGCCTTTGCGCCATCCCAGCCGAACTACACGAGTATAACCGCCCGGGCGCTGGCCGAACCGCGTGCCCAATTTGTCGAACAACTTCTTCACCGATTCCGGCGTCATCAGCACCGCCGCCGCCTGACGACGCGCATGCAGAGTGTCGCGCTTCGCCAGCGTGATCATCTTCTCCACCAGCGGCTTGATCGCCTTAGCTTTGGGAACCGTGGTCACTACGCGTTCATGCAGAATGACGCTTGTGACCAGACCGCGCAACAGCGCCTTGCGCGCGCTGCTATCGCGTTTGAGTTTGTAACCCGATACGTTATGCCTCATCGCTTCCTCTACTCGACCGCCGGTTTGGCTTCGTCGCTATCCCCGTTTTCGTCTTCATCGCCATCGTCGTCGAGATCGTCCTCTTCTTCATCGCCGTCCGGCAGACCGGCCAGCGGCGCAGGCGTGCCACTCGGCGATACCAAGCGGCCCTGCGCGTCGAACTTCATACCGAACGTCAGACCCAGGCCCGAGAGGATTTCCTTGATCTCGTTGAGAGACTTGCGTCCGAAATTCTTGGTACGCAGCATCTCCGCCTCGGTCTTTTGAACCAAGTCGAGGATGGTCTGAATGTTGGCGTTCTTCAGGCAGTTGTACGAACGGACGCTGAGCTCCAGCTCTTCCACCGACCGGTTCAGCACTTCGTTCATCTGGCTGAGAGCGCGCTCGGCCGGCTCTTCGGTCGATTCCGGCAGCTCTTCGAAATTGATGAAGATCGCCATGTGATCCTTCAACAATTTCGCCGCCTGTCCGATTGAGTCCGCCGGCGAAATGGCGCCGTTGGTCCAGACTTCGATGGTCAGCTTGTCGTAGTCGGTCATCTGGCCGAGCCGCGCCGCTTCCACCGCGAAATTCACTTTGCGTACCGGCGAGTGAACCGAGTCGATGGCGATATAGCCCAGCGGCAGGTCCTCGTCCTTGTTGCGATCGGCCGAGACGTAACCGCGCCCCGACTTCAACCGCATTTCGATCGCAAGCTTCCCGCCCTCGCCCACCGTGGCGATGTGCATGTTGCGATCCAGCACTTCGATTTCGGAGTCGGTCTCGATCTGACCGCTCATGATTTCGCCCGCGCCGTCGGCCTTCAGGCGCACCGTGCGCACGCCTTCGCCCATCATCTTGAACGGCACTTGCTTCAGGTTGAGAATGATATCGGTGGCGTCTTCGACTACGCCGGGAATCGGGCTGAACTCATGATCGACGCCTTCGATGCGCACCGCGGTGATGGCCGCGCCTTCGATCGAGCTCAGCAGTACGCGCCGCAATCCGGTTCCGATGGTGGAGCCGAATCCGCGCTCGAACGGCTGCGCCGTGAACATGCCGTAGCGTTCGGTGAGCGTTTCTGTATTGGCAACCAGCCGCTTCGGTTTCTGGAATCCTTTGAACATGTAGGTGTGGCTCTCCTCTTACTTCGAGTACAACTCGACGATGAGCTGCTCGTTCAACTGGATCTGTACCAGGTCCTCGCGCTTGGCTTGTCCCAGCACGCGCCCTTTAAGATTTTCGCGATCCACTTCCAGCCAGTTGGGGCTGGGCGAGTGCGCGGTGGCTTCGGTGGCGTGCAATACTGCAGGGTTCTT
>DASYPO010000124.1:0-24846 GCA_036006545.1 Bryobacteraceae bacterium | reverse complement strand
CAGGCGATTCCGCACGAACCCATCGAAGCCGCGCGGATCGACGGCGCGAGCGGGTGGCAGATCCTGCGCGACGTGACGCTGCCGCTGCTCAAGCCGACCATCCTGCTGGCGCTGCTGCTGCGAGCGATGGACCTGGTGCGCATCTTCGACCAGATTTTCATCCTGACGCAGGGCGGACCGGGAACGGCGACCGAAACCGCGAGCCTGTACATCTATCGCACCGCGTTTCGATTCTCGAATTTCGGATATGCGGCGGCGATGTCGTTCGTACTATTGGCGGCGACGATGCTGTTTTCGCGAGGACTGATGCGATTGTTGAGGTCGCCGAAATGAAGACGATCCTCAAGTATGCGGCGGCCTGCGTTGCGCTACTAATCGCGATCGGACCAGTGTACTGGCTAATTACGATCGCTCTGAAACACGAGATCGATCAGTTCGCGTATCCACCAGCGTGGTTCAGTTTCCGCGTGACTTTCGAGCACTTCAAAGCGGCGTTCGGCGGCGGATCGTTCGCGGTGTATTTCGGAAATTCGGTGATTCTGGCGGCGGGCTCGACGCTGGCAGCGCTGCTCATCGGCGTGCCTGCGGCCTATGCGCTGGCGCGCTTTGAATGGCCCTGGCGGGATCGGGTGTCGGACTGGATTCTATCGACGCGCATGCTGCCGCCGATCGTGACGATCGTTCCGTTGTTCCTGATGCTGCGGGAAGTGCATCTGATCAATTCGCTGCCGGGCCTGGCGCTGGTCTACACCGGTTTCAACCTGCCGTTCGTGGTGTGGATGATGCGCGGGTTCTTCAACGAAATCCCGAAAGAGATCGAAGAAGCGGCACTGCTGGACGGCGAGACGCGCATGGGCGCGCTGGTGCGCATCGTGCTGCCGCTGGTGCGGCCGGGACTTGCCGCGACCGCGGTATTCTGTCTGATCGTCGCGTGGAACGAATTTTTGTTCGCGCTGATTTTGACGCAGACCGAATCAGCGATGACACTGCCGGTGGGAATCGCGGCGCGAGTCACGCAGTACGAAATCAAGTGGGGCGCGATGAGTGCGGCGGGGGTGGTGGCGATGCTGCCGGTACTGATTTTCGCGACGGCGGTTCAAAAACATTTAGTGCGCGGATTGTCGTTAGGAGCGGTGAAGGGATAAATGGCGCTCGAGATCAGTGGCGTAACGAAGCGGTTCGGAGGGCGCGAGGCTGTAAGTAGTGTGACGTTCACCGCCGAAGTCGGCGAATTCGTCGTGCTCCTGGGTCCTTCGGGGTGCGGCAAGACGACGCTGCTGCGAATGGTCGCCGGGCTTGAATTTCCCGACGCGGGCGCGATTCGGCTGGCCGGCACTGAGATCACCCAGCGCGAGGCGCGCGATCGCGACATCGCCATGGTGTTCCAGAGCTACGCGCTGTACCCGCACATGACGATCGCGGCGAATATCGGCTATCCGCTGAAGGTGCGCAAGCGGCCCGCGGATGAGATCGCACGCGAAGTGGAAGATGTCGCCGGACGACTGGGAATTAAATCGCTGCTTCCGAATCTTCCTCGGCAATTGTCGGGGGGCGAGCGGCAACGCGTGGCGCTAGCTCGGGCGATTGTGCGCCGCCCGCGTGCGTTTTTGATGGATGAGCCGTTGTCGAATCTCGACGCCCGGTTGCGGGTTGAAATGCGTGCCGAGCTGAAGCACCTGCAACACGTGCTCGGAATCGTAACGCTGTATGTGACCCACGATCAAGCGGAGGCGATGACGCTGGCGCATCGGATCGCGGTGATGCGCGATGGAAAGCTGCAACAGTTCGACACGCCCGCGAACGTGTATCATCGGCCGGCGAATACTTTCGTCGCGGGTTTTGTAGGGAGCCCGTCGATGAATTTCATCGACGAGGGCGATGTTACGTTGGGTGTGCGGCCGGAGGATGTCGAGTTGTCGACGACGGAACAATCGGAATGGTCGTCGGCACGGGTGTGGGTGACGGAGGAGATGGGCAACGAAACGATCGTGGTAGTGGCGGCTGGAGAAAATCACATCACGGCGCGTGCCTCGGCGGAATCGAAGCTGGATTTCGATACTCCCGTGTGGTTTCGTTTTCGCGAGGGGAAAGTGCATCGGTTTGATCGGAAGAGCGGAGCACGGATCTAGAATAGGGCGGGACGGGGGCGTCCCGCGCGGACCAGGGGGTCCGCCCCCCCAACCTAGTTCAGTAGTCGTGTAGTGAACCAGCCGAGACCGGCGATCAACAAACCCCAGGCGGCGTAGCGCTGCATTGACCGAGGTGCCCGAAGTGACAAAGCCGCCAGCACAGCGATCGCGAGGACTTGAAGAAGCCCAACGCCGATGAAGTAGGCCTGAGGGAACCCCGCGTAGTACAAGCCGTGGAACAGACCCAGCGCGAGGACGATGGCCCAGCGCTGCCCGGCTTTCGGAAGCATTAACATCTCGACCGCGAGGTACGCGACGGTCAGCGCCATCGCAGCTTCGATGAAACGGATCGAGAGCGGCCACGGAATCCGCGGCGCGAGGAAACGCGCGAGCCACTCGCCGAGCAACAGCATCGCCGCGAGCAGGGTCGCTTCTTTCCAACTGCGCGCAGCAATCGCGAGCGCGATCAGAAACAACGCCCCCGCGACGCTGGTGGCCGCGCGTAGGAATCCCGTGCCGATCTGACCGGCGATCCGCTCGGCATGCGAGGGCGGTCGGAAGCGGATTTCGGCGCTCGTGAAAGACCGATCGAAAACCGCTTGATCGGCGTTCGCTCCTTGCGTAGTGCGCAAAAGATGTACGTGATTGGGCACGGTAATTTCGAACAGCGTGCAGGTGGCATCTACGCGATCGACTGGCGAGGAGAACTCGTATTCCGCGCGGCACACGTAAGTGTCGCCGTCCTGCGCGCAATTCGACGATTTGCGCGAGGCACGCGCGAAGCTCACGTGATCAAGCAATGCAGTTTGGGGATTCGCTACGTGGGCAATCTCATACATCGGAATGCGAAGTTCGTAAGTTGCGGCGGTCCCGTCGACGCGCAACTCGCCGGTGCTCATGCTGACCACGTGTGCGAATGCGGGCGTGTTAACCAGTAGCAGCGCGGCCGCCGCAAGCTCAATCGCTCTGCACTTGCTGGGGCGGCGACGCATGGTATGGGTGAAAGCTGAGTCGGTGGACGATAAGTCGCAGGGCTGCGATCAGCGGAATCGAAAAGAACATGCCGGGAACCCCCGCGATCTCTTCACCCGCGAACACGCCGAACAAAACCAACAAAGGGTGAATCTCGACGCCGGAACTCATCAGGTACGGATTCAGAACGTAGTCTTGAAAAATGCGGTAGAACACCAGGAAAAACACGATCCACCACATGTGATCGTAACCGGTGAAGGCGGCGACCAGAATGATCACGACCGATCCAACCAGCGGGCCAACGACCGGAATGAATTCGAGAATACTGGCGATCGCGGCGAGGAGGAGTGGAAAGGGCGCTCCGGCAATGCTGAGAAAACCCAGGTAAAACACTAGCGTCGCAATCGCCAACAGAACCAGAGCGCGGATATAGTTGTCCAGCAATAAGTCCAAATCGTGAAGGATGCCTTGGACGAGTCCTCGAACGGGCTCTTGGAACATATGGGCGAACCCATCGCGCATAAGTGCTCCGTCTTTGACGAACAGAAAGCTGAGGATGGGAATCAGGATCACACTCAGCAGACTCCCCAGTCCGTTTAGAATATGCGCGCCAGCCGTACTGAGAATGGGGAGCACCTGTTGATTGAGATCCTGGAGCCGCTCTTTGAGGACTACCGTCAATTTTTCGCGCGCGGGCTCAAGCCAAGCGGGTAGGGGCACGTCTTTGAGCGGATTATTTTCCTGCATCGCCTGGGGGAGTTTGCTGGCGAGCACAGACGCTTGTTCGGCAACGCGTGAACCGATCTGGGCGACGATCACGGTCATGATTCCCAGTAGCAGGACATATACGATTGCCAATGCGATGGTCGGTGAGGCGCGCCTGGGCACGAAACGCTGCGCGAATCGGACCATGGGATTCAGCAGGTGTGCGAGGAATAACGCCAGCGTAAAAATGACAAGCGTGCGGCGCATGGAATAGATCGCCGCGAGAACCAGCACGAACGCGAAGAGGGTCCATGCGACGTATAGCGTGCGGCGGTCGAGCCCGAACATGGTTCTTTAGGATAGCCGGTGGCGCGACCCGCGCGGATCAGCGCACGATGCGATAGCCGGGGATGTCGAGGGGCAGCGCGCGCGAACGATACAGACCGTCGGCGCGCGGATCGAGGCGATACGCGGCGGCCGAGCGGACCGGGGAGGTGGGGCCGAGCACCCACAGCAGATATTCGGAGTCGGCGAGCGGAATCACCGGCGAAGGTGCACCGGCTTGATCGAAAATTCGCTCCTGGAGTTCGAGACCACGCCACAACGCGGCGTGCCGGCGGTTGCCGGTGCTGGTGTCATCGAGCAGCAGGCAGAAAGTTTGATTGGGGAAGTAATAAGACAACGTCCGCCACGTGACCAGCGACCGATTCCACAGTACCAGGGAACGGCCCAGAGGCAAATCGCGGGCGAGCGCAGGAAGCAGCGCGTCGGTTCGTTCCTGAACGCCGACGTGTCGCGCGTGCGATGTGTACCACAGCGACTCGACCAGCGGTGTGTACCAGGCGCGCTCCGGTTTTAGCGGGAAGGGCGCGTACAGGATCGCCAGGTTGAAGATCACGACGAAAGCGGCGGCGAGCAGCGCCACGTCGCGATTGCGGCGGAAAAACGAAACCAGCACGATCCCGCCGATCAGGCAAAACGCGGGAATAGTGGCGAGCGCCTGGTCGGGATCGGCCAGATGCACCAGCGCTTGAAAAACCAGCGCGGGAACTATCCAGAGGGCAGCGAAGGTCCACAGGCCGGGACGAAAGCTAGGGCGCGCGAGCGGTGCGAGCACGGCCCACGCGGCGATTGCGATTCCATTCCAGATCGCGGTCCGCAGGATCATCACCCACGATCCCGCGCCTTCGGCGCCGAATACGGCAGAGAGATCGCGCGATTGGTCGGTGAGATATTTTCGGAAAGTTTCGACGAACGCGTGCAGATCGGGGAAATACGAAAGCAGGAATCCGATCCACAGCGCCGCGGAAAACGTCAGCACTGCTGCGGCTGTGGTCCACGCACGCGTCGAACGAAGTGCCCGCCAGGAACTGACAGCCCACAGCGGGAACAACAACGCGAGCAGTTCGGGACGATAGCCGGAGCCGAGGCCCAGTACGATCGCGCCGATATATGCGGCCCTGCGATCGCCGTTCCAGGCCAGCCAGCACGTCCACGCGACGGAAAGCGAAACGGCGGCGAGATAAATTCGAATCGGCGACGTAAATCCGGTGTAGAGAAAAACGGGATTGATGGCGAGCAGCGCGGCGGCGGCGATCGCCGGGGTCCATTCGCCGGTTGCGGTACGAGCGAGCATCACTAGCGAGAAGAGCGCAATGGCGGTCGCGAGAATCACGCCTAGAAGAAATGCGTTTTCGACGCTGCCTGCGATCGCGCGCAGCAGTTTCGCCTGGAGCACAAAGATCGGATAACCGGGCGGTTGCGGAACCAGGTGGCGCGGGTCGTAACGCTCCACCGCCTGCGCGAAATTGATGGAGTCTTCGTAGTAGAGATAGCGGGGCGCGGCCGGCACGCGTAGGGCGATCGCGGCGAGGAGACACGCCGCGGCCAGTAATAAAGTAGCCTTGCGTGGCAAGCCGATTACTATATCACTAGTGACTGAAAATCCAGCCGATCACATGCGCGGGCTCGTCAGCAGCTTGCAGGATCTGGAAGAGAAGTTGAAGGCGGGCGGCGGCGCGAAGAAGATCGAGAAACAACATCAGGACGGCAAGCTGACGGCGCGCGAGCGGATCGCTGCGCTAATCGATCACGGCTCGCTGTTTCTCGAAATCGGGTTGCTAATCGCGCACGATAAATACGACGGGCAGGCTCCGGCGGCGGGCGTGGTGACGGGAGTCGGGCGGATCGAAGGTCGGCCGGCGGTGATTGTCGCCAACGATGCGACGGTGAAGGCGGGCGCGTGGTGGCCGGAAACGATTCAAAAGATTCTGCGCGCGCAGGAAATCGCAATGCGGAATCGGATCCCAATCGTGTACCTGGTGGATTCGGCGGGCGTGAACCTGCCGTATCAGGACGGAATTTTTCCCGGTCAGTACGGCGCGTCGCGGATTTTTTATTACAACTCGCTCATGCGGCGAAAGCTGCACGTACCGCAGATCGCGGCTGTGATGGGCATGTGCATCGCGGGCGGCGCGTATCTGCCCGCGCTGTCCGACGTGATCATCATGGTCGAGGGCGTGAGCTTCATGGGATTGGGGGGACCGAACCTGGTGAAGGGTGCGGTGGGTCAGGTGATCGACGCGGAATCGTTAGGCGGAGCTGCGCTACACACGCGCACCAGCGGTGTCGCGCATTACGCGGCGAAGAACGACGCTGAGTGCCTGGAAATGATTCGTCGTAAAGTGCGTGAGCTGCCGGCGCCGGCGGAGCGACCGAAGGGTCACGCGCCGGCGAAACCAGCGGAAGGATTGTACGATCTGCTGCCGGCGGATCATCGCCTGCCCTACAACGCCGAAGAAGTGATCGCGCGTATTGTCGACGCGGACGACTATCTGGAATTCCAACCGGGGCATGCACCGGAGATGTTATGCGCGAACGCGCGGCTAAACGGTCGGGCGATCGGTGTGATCGCGAATCGTCGCGGATTTCTGAAAACAGCAAGCGGACCGCGAATTGGCGGGATCATTTATACGGAATCGGCACGCAAGGTCGCGTATTTCGTCGAAACGGCGGAGCGGCACGGGCTGCCACTGCTGTACTTGCAGGATGTTTCGGGATTCATGGTGGGCGCCGAGGCAGAGAGCGAGGGAATCATTCGCGCGGGTGCAGAGATGGTCGAATCGATGGCGTGCGCAACCGTTCCGAAAATTATCTTGACCCTGAATCACGCGAGCGGCGCGGGCTATTACGCGATGGCGGGGCAAGGATTCGATCCACACTTCACGTTCGCATGGCCGACGGCGCGGATCGGTGTGATGGAAGGCGATTCGGCGGTGCAGGCGGTGCACGGACCAGAGCTCGCGAGGCTGAAGGCGTCGGGCGAAGCGATTCCAGCGGAGTTAGAGGCTCGCATCGCGCAGACGCGCGGCGACTACGATCGGTGGCTCGACGCTCGATTCGCCGCAGCGCGCGGGCACGTGGATGCGCTGATCGATCCGCTGGAGACGCGACGCGTATTAGACTTTGCGTTCGAAGCTGCATCGTATGGTCCACGGACGCATCTGGCGCCGGAGCTGTTGTAAGCGACGCGTCCCGCGGCCATCCGTCATAATGAGGGCATGAAATTCCGCGTTGTGCTTGAGTACGATGCAGACGCCGAAGCCTATTCTGCCGTTTGTCCAGAGCTTCCGGGGTGTGCGTCGGCGGGTGAGACCGAGGACGAGGCGCGGAAGAACATTCGAGAGGCGATTGCGCTTTACTTAGCACCGTCTGAAATCCAGTTGCCGCGCAACGCAAAGCTGGATGAGGTCACCGTTGGGTGACCGCCGGACACTTCGCCTAACTGCCGATGAAGTCGTGATCGTTCTGAAGCGACATGGATTCGCGTTGGTAGCGCAGTCGGGCAGCCACCAAAAGTGGAGAAATCCTTTGACTGGCAAGCAGGTGATCGTCGCTCACCATAAGGGCATGGCGCTGCCAATAGGTACGCTTCGCGCCATCATGACGGGAAGCGGAATCCCAAAGAACGGTTGGACAAGGTGAGGTTATATTCCGGGCGGACATCGCAGTGAAAGTTTTGCAGACGGTTCAATTGCGCGACTTGAACAGCACGACTTGGGCGCGGTGACCCTTGGTCAACTTCTCATCAGCGGTGTATAGCAATGCATTCGTCGCTTCAGCCAACGCGATGTAGGCAGCATCATAGGCTGTGAAATTATTCCGCAGCTCCCAAATACGAGGCAGTAACGGCACATGCGAATATCGATCGACCGAAAGCGCTGCCAGATCCGCAAGAAGGTCCCGGCTGCGATGGGAGTCGATTTTCCTGCCGACCCCAAGCCGGCGTAGTGCGCTCATAACCTCAATGTCCAAGAGGTGAGGGGCGATGAAAGAATCGGTACGATCCGCGAGCTCCTCCCGCAGCCCTTCCGCCAACGGACCGTTGGTCAACAGCTCAACCACGATCGAGGCGTCCAATACGATCATCGCGCGTTGCGCAGCTCGCGGATGATCCGTGCCGCGGATTGACTGGACGCGATCGGGCTGCGTTGCCGCGTTTGTTCCAGCCACTCTTTCATGGTGGGCCGTTCGGCGACGCGTTCCAGCTCAATGCGAAGAAAGTCGGAAAGGCTCATGCCTTCCCTGGCAGCGCGGGCCTTCAGCACGCCATGAACACTGTCCGGCACGTTGCGGACTTGAATCATTCGGGACATGCTTCCAGCATACTCGCATGTGCAACACATGTGGTGCTGAGTACCAATTTTCCGCTTGACGCCGTTCCACGATCATGCTAAATATCTAGCAGGTGCTAAAAAAGTAGCATGGACGTGCTGAGCCGCCGCGAACGACAAATCCTCGATATCCTCTATGCCCAGGGCCGTGCGACCGCAGCCGAAATTCAGGCCGCGTTGCCCGACCCGCCCAGTTATTCGGCCGTGCGGGCGCTGCTGCGCGTGCTTGAAGATAAGGGCCACGTTCGGCACCAGGCGGACGGGCCGCGTTACGTCTATATGCCGCGGGTTTCGCGTGACAAAGCCCGGCGCTCCGCATTGAAACACCTGGTCGAAACGTTTTTTAGCGGATCGGAAGCAGATGCAGCGGCTGCCTTGCTGGACCCGTCCGCGTCGACGCTCAGCCGCGAGGAACTCGACCGCATCGAATCCCTTATCGTTCGCGCCAAGAAGGACAACCGATGATGAACCTGCTGATCGATTCCGCACTCCGCTCGACCGTGATTCTGGCGATTGCGTGGATCGTTACTCTGGTGCTGCGCCGATCGTCCGCCGATCTGCGGCATCGCATCTGGCTCGCCGCGTTGGCTGGCGTAGCGCTGCTGCCGTTGGTCGAGTGGATTGCACCTTCGTTCCTTTCCTCGGGAAGGATATTGGCGAACGTGCCGGCATTGGCTGCTTTCGCAGGCGCGCCTGCCGCTGCGGCCCGATCGGGCGCAAAGGTTCCATGGCTTGCGGCGATCTGGATGACGGGCGCAACATTGGTGCTGCTGCGGCTCATGATCGGACTGGCGCGCATCGCCAAATTGAGTCGCGTGGCGCGAGTCGAACACGACAACATTTGCATAAGCGATCAAGTCAACACGCCGCTAACTTGGGGTGTGCTCCGGCCGGTAGTACTGCTGCCCGCGTATTCAGTCGAATGGTCGGAGGAGCAGCGTGAAACGGTGCTGCGCCACGAACACGCCCACATCGCGCGGCACGATTGGCTGTGGCAAATCGTCACTCGGCTAGTTGCAGCCGTTTTCTGGTTCCATCCGCTGGTGTGGCTGGCCGTGGCGGCGCTGCGCAGCGAAGCCGAACGCGCGGCGGACGATCGTGTGCTGGCGTCCGGTGCGACGCCGACGGATTACGCGGAGCGACTGCTCGAGGTCGCACGGCGAATGAGTGGTCCAACATTAATAGGAGGTATTGCGATGACAAGAGGATCGGAAGTAGAGCGGCGCGTCCGCGAGATTCTGGATTCGACAAGGCGGCGATCGCCCGCGCGCGTATGGGCACGGGTGGCGATTGCACTCGGCTGCGTGGCGGTCATTGTTCCGCTGGCCGCGATGCCGCAGCGATCGGAGCAGCAGGAGTCGCCAAAAAAGAAATCGCACAAGGTCGGTGAAGAGGGACTCACGCCGCCCAGACTCACCTATAAGGTTGAGCCGAGCTACACGGAAGAAGCTCGCGACGCCAAGATCCAAGGTACGGTCGTATTGCAAATTGTAGTGAATGAAAACGGGATCGCCGAGGATATGGTCATCGTGCGCTCGCTGGATGACGGCCTGGACGAAATGGCCAAGCAGGCGATCGCGCAGTGGCGTTTCGAGCCGGGTACGAAGAACGGCGAACCGGTACCGGTACTGGCCAACATCGAAGTGAATTTCAAGTTGAAATAATCGCCCGCGCGCATTCCACGAGGAGCGCCGGCTGTGGCATAGTGGTTCCCAATATGAGAGCCATTCTGCCTGGTCCACTAGCGCTCCTCCTTCTGACCATCTTTTTTGGCACTGCACTGGCACAGGCGCCGGCGGCGATCTGGACGCCCGAATTCGCACTTCAATTCCAAACCGTGGGCACGGTCGTTCCGTCGCCGGACGGGAGCAAGGTCGCCTGGACGCAGACGCGCGCTGTGATGGACGGCGAGCACAGCGAGATGCTCACGCACGTGTGGCTGGCGGGCGCCGACGGATCGCACCGCATCCAGCTTACGCGCGGCGAGAAGAGTTCGACGAATCCTTCGTTTTCGCCGGATGGCCGATGGATTTATTTCACGTCGGAGCGAACTGGAAAAAACAACGTTTTTCGAATTCCGGTCGCTGGCGGGGAAGCCGAGGCGCTGACCGATTTCAAGGGCACGCTAGGATCGTTCCAAATTTCTCCCGACGGGAAGACCATCGCATTCGCGGGCTATGAGCCGCCTGCCGACGAGGAGAAGAATCGGAAGGAAAAGCGCGACTGGAAAGTTGTTGACTCGAATCCGGCGAATCAATCGTTGTATCTCATTCCTGCCGATTCCGGGGCGAACGGAAAGCGCGCGCAGCGAAAGTTGACCGACGGCAAGCGTCACGTCAACGCATTTAGCTGGTCGCCTGATTCCGCCAAAATCGCGTTCAGCCACTGGCCCTCGTCGGGCGCGGATTATTTCATCAAGGCGGACGTGGCCGAGGTCGATGTCGCGAGCGGGGCGGTGAAGAGCGTCGCGGCTACCGAAGGCGCCGAAGAGCATCCTCTGTATTCCCCGGATGGCCGCTTTCTGACGTTTTCCCAGACGGCGGCGCCCGTGAAATGGGCGGGTGAGGAGCACCTGGTGCTGGTCAATCGCGCGAACGGTGAATCACGCACGCTACCGCTGACCTACGACGAGCAGCCGCACCTGTTGGGATGGCTGCCCGATTCGAGCGGAATCGCCTTCATCGAAAACAAGCGCACGCGGACTGCGATTTTCGTGATGCCTGTGGATGGACCGCCGCGAGTTTTGTTTGAGCCGGCCAAGGGCGTGATCAACGGGAGCCCGCGGATGAACGCACGGGGCACGCATGTGGGCCTGCCGATGGAGAGCGCGGATGAGGCGCCGGAAGCCTACGTGACTTCGACGGCGTCGTGGGCCCCGCAGCGCGTGAGCCGGGCGAATGTCGATCTGGCGAAGCCGGCGCTGGGGAAAACTGAGGCGATTCGCTGGAAATCGAAAGATGGTCTCGAGATCGAGGGCCTGCTGACTTATCCGGTGAATTACGAGGCGGGGAAGAAATATCCGTTGATTCTTAATATTCACGGGGGGCCGACAGGCGTGTTTGGCGAGTCGTTCATCGGCAAGAGCGGCTTGTATCCGATTGCGACCTTTGCGGCGAGAGGCTACGCGGTGTTGCGGCCCAATCCGCGCGGGTCCAGCGGGTATGGAAAAAAGTTTCGCCATGCGAATTACAACGATTGGGGCGGTCGCGATTTTGAGGACGATCAGACCGGCGTCGATCATGTGATCGCGATGGGCGTGGCGGATCCGGATCGTCTCGCCGTGATGGGCTGGAGCTACGGCGGGTTCATGACGTCTTGGACCATCACGCAGACGCAGCGATTCAAAGCGGCGGTGGTGGGCGCGGGCGTCACCAATCTGTGGAGCTTCACGGGCACCGCGGATATTCCCGGCTTCCTGCCGGATTATTTCGGCGGCGAACCGTGGCAGCAATTCGAGAATTTCCAGAAGCACTCGCCGATCACGCACGTGAAGAATGTGACGACGCCGACGCTGGTGCTGCACGGCGAAGCGGATGTTCGCGTGCCGCCGGGACAGGGGTACGAATACTATCACGCGCTAAAACGTCAGGGCACGACGGCAAAGATGGTGGTGTATCCGCGCGCTCCGCATGGTCCACAGGAACCGAAATTCGTGTTGGACATAATGCAGCGGCATTTGGATTGGGTCGAAAAATATGTCCGGTAATGCAGCGGACAGGGGACGGGGGACAGCGGACAGGATCCTCATCCTGATCCTGCTGGTCGGGGTCTCGGCGCTAGCGCAAACCTGGAGTCCTGAATTGCAACTCAAGGTGCAATCGGTCGGCGACGTGACCGTGTCGCCCGATGGAAAGCTGGTCGCATGGACGCAAACGCGCGCGATCATCGAAACCGAAAAAAGTGAAATGGAGACATCGCTGTATTTGGCGCACAGCGATGGAACCTCGCGTAGGCGTATCGGGCTTGGGCGGTCGCCCACGTTTTCCCCCGACGGAAAATCGCTGTACTTCGAGCGGGGGCGCTCGATTCAGAGGATGTCGGTGGACGGCGGCGAATCGCAGCCCGTGGTCGATTGGAGAGGCACACTGGGCGCGTTTCGCTTGTCGCCGGATGGAAAAACGCTCGCGTTCGCCGGGCGAGATACCGACGCCGCACGTGACCAGGCTCGCAAGGAGAAGCGCGATTTTCGCGTGGTCGGCGAGAATACTCCGAATCACGCGCTGTGGGTGACGGCAGCGGATGGGGCAGGGAAGCCGCGTAGGATCACTGACGGCACGAAACATGTCGGCGGGTTTTCCTGGGCGCCGGATTCGACACGCATCGCATATGAGTTACGCCCCACGCCCGATGCCGACGATTCGCGATTGTCAGACATCGCGGAAGCCGAAGTTTCGGGGAGCGCCGCAGTGCGTTCGATCGCCGCCACGCGTGCGACGGAATCGCAACCGTATTACTCGCGCGACGGCCGTTATCTCGCGTTCTTGAAAAGCGACGATCCGCCGCTGGCGCCTGGAGATGAACAAATCGTGCTGTTCACTCGCGCGTCGGGCGAGGCTCGGACGTTGTCGGCGAGTCCGGATCGTTTGCCTCGGCTACTTGGTTGGTCCAACGATTCTCGCGGGATTCTTTTTTCCGAAGGCCGCGGCACGCGGACAGCGTTGTATCGAATGCCGATTGACGGCCCGCCGCAAACCATCTTCACGCCGCCGGGCGTCGCCGAAGCCGTGCGCCTGAACGAGGCCGGCACGCACCTGGGCTATGTTTTCGAAAATTCAGCACAGGCAGCCGAGGCGTTTGTGCGCTCGGTCGCGACCGGCGAACAGACCCGCGTCAGCGCGGCCAACACTGAGCTCGCGATGCCGCCGCTAGGCAGGACCGACGTGGTCTGGTGGCGATCGCGCGACAACACCGAGATTGAGGGGCTGCTGACCTATCCGGTCGGTTACAAACCGGGGCAGAAATACCCGTTGATCGTGGTTGCGCATGGTGGTCCTTACGGCGCGTCGACCGAAACATTCATTGGACGATCCGGTTTATACCCGATCGCGACGTTTTCATCGCGCGGCTATGGCGTGTTGCGGCCCAACCCGCGTGCGTCGACCGGCTACGGTCGCGATTTCCGCTACATGAATCTGAAGGATTGGGGCGGCGGCGATTACAACGACGTGATCACGGGTGTGGATCAGATCATCAAGGATAAGGATGCTGATCCGGAGCGGCTCGCAATCATGGGCTGGAGTTACGGCGGCTATATGACTGCTTGGACCATCACGCATTCGACGCGCTTCAAGGCGGCGGCGATCGGCGCAGGTCCCGAGAATCTGTGGAGCCAGACCGGCACCAGCGATATTCGCGCCAACAAGATCGACGCGTTCGGTGCGCCGTGGGATCAGCTGCAGTTTTACATCGAGCGGTCGCCGCTCTCACATGTGGCGAAGGTAACCACGCCAACGCTGATCCTGCACGGCGAATCCGATGAGCGTGTGCCGATTTCGCAGGGTTACGAGATGTATCACGCGCTGAAGAAGCGCGGAGTGGAAACGAAGATGGTGGTTTATCCGCGCACGCCGCATGGGCCGCGCGAACCGAAGTTCGTCCTCGACATCATGCAGAGACACATTGATTGGGTGGAGAAATATGTTCGCTAGATTCTTTTTCGTGCTCATTCCGGCGACGCTGTGCGCCCAATGGACCCCCGAGCTTTCCATGAAAGTGAAGACCGTGTCTGCGGCGGTGCCGTCGGCGGATGGGAAGCTGGCGGTGTGGACCGAAACGCATCCGGTCTACGACGGCGAGAAAAGCGAATCGCTCACACATGTGTATCTCGCGCGTACCGACGGCTCCGAGCGCATGCAGCTCACGCGCGGCGAGAAATCGTCGAACGCGCCCGCATTTTCGCCCGATGGGAAGTGGGTGTTCTTTGCTAGCGACCGGAGCGGCAAGCGCAACGTTTATCGCATCGCGGTTGACGGCGGCGAGGCCGAAATGCTGTCGAGCATCACTGGGACACTCGGGACTTTCGCAGTTGCGCCGAACGGTAAGTGGATCGCCTATACGGGTCGCGATGCCGACCTCGACGAAGATCGCGCCAAGAAAGAAAAGCGCGACTTCAAGGTGATCGATGAGAATCCGAAGAATCTCTCTTTATGGATACTTCCGATCGAGGCCGACACACGCGGACACCGCACGCCGAAGAAGCTCGCGACCGGTCCGGCGAACGTCGGCGCATTCGACTGGTCGCCCGATTCGCGGCGTATCGCCTATGAAGTTCGTCCCACGCCGGACGCCGACGACGGCCGCAAGTCCGACGTGTATGAGATCGATCTCGAAACCAACGTAGCCCGCGCGATTGCGGCGTCCCCCGCGACCGAAAGCCAGCCGAAGTACTCGCCCGACGGGCGCTACCTGGCGATCGTCCGCAGTAATCTGACCGCGAAGCGGATCGACGGGAATCGGATCGTGCTACTGACGCTGGCCGATTTGAAAGCGCGCGAGCTTCCGCCGACCGCGGATGAAAGTCCCAACGTCGCGGGCTGGGTAAACGGCGGTCTCCTATTCAGTGAAGGACGCGGCACCCGCGCGGTGCTATATCGCATGCCCGTTGACGGTCCGGCGCGGCCAGTGCTCGAGCCATCGCGTGGCACTTTCTCGCCGGGTTTGGCTGTGAATCGTACTGGAACGCATGTCGGGCTCTCGATGCAATCGTCGGATGAACCCGCGGAAGCCTACGTGATGACGCTCGCGTCGGCAAAACCGGTGCGCGTGAGCGCTGCGAATGTCGATCTGCCCAAGCAGCCGCTTGGCGAAACGCGCGTGATCAAGTGGAAAGCGAAAGACGGAAAGGAAGTCGAGGGTCTGCTCACGCTGCCCGCGAATTACGACAAATCGAAGAAGTACCCGCTGATCCTCAATATTCACGGCGGGCCGGCTGGAAGTTTCGGTGAGACTTTTATCGGCGCGAGCGGAATTTATCCCATCGCGTCGTTTGCGGCGCGCGGGTGGGCGACGCTCCGTCCGAATCCGCGCGGGTCGACTGGATATGGACTCGGCTTCCGTTCCGCCAACGTCAACGATTGGGGCGGCGGCGATTATCAGGATCTGATGAGCGGCGTCGACGCAGTCATCGCGATGGGCGTGGCTGATCCCAACAAACTCGCGGTCATGGGCTGGAGCTACGGCGGCTACATGACCAACTGGGTGGTGACGCAGACCAATCGGTTTAAATGCGCTGCGGCCGGCGCGGGTTTGTCGAATCTCATTTCGATGTGGGGCACCAACGATATCCCGACGACGCTCGACGACTATTTCGAGGGCACGTGGGTGGAGCAACCGGAACGCTACATTCGCATGTCGCCACTGGCGCACATCAAGAATGCGGTGACGCCGCTGCTGATCCTGCACGGCGAGGCGGATATTCGTGTGCCGACGACCCAGGGCGCGGAGATGTACATGGCGGTGAAGCGCAAGGGCGTGCCGGCCGAAATGGTGACGTATCCGCGCATGCCGCATGGGCCGCAGGAGCCGAAGGTTGTGTTGGACATCATGCAGCGGCACATCGATTGGGTGGCAAAGTACATCGGTGATTAGTCGCGCCTGCTTGCTGTTCCTGGCCGCACTGGCCACGGCAAGCGGAGAAAAAGTCACGGGGCTGCGCGAACCGGTCGAAATTCTCCGCGACCGCTGGGGCGTCCCGCATATCTATGCGAAGAACACGGCCGACCTTTTCTTCGCACAGGGCTGGATCACCGCGCGCGACCGCCTCTATCAAATCGATTTGTGGCGGCGCACCGGCACCGGCAAGCTGGCCGAAGTGCTTGGCCCCTCGGCGATTGGGCGCGACAAAATCGCGCGCCTGCTGCGCTATCGCGGCGATTGGAACAAAGAGTGGGAGAGCTATGCGCCGGACGCGCGCGAGATCGTCACAGCGTTCGTGAACGGAATCAACGCGTACATTAAGTCGCTAGGCGGGAAGCGACCGCTCGAATGTCGACTCGCCGGTTACGATCCAGGCCTATGGACCCCGGAAGACGTCGCCTCGCGCATGGCTGGACTGGTGATGACCAATAACGCGATCCTCGAAGTTGAGCGTGCGCAGGAAATCGCCCAGTTCGGAATCGAGAACACCCAGCGCTTTGCTCCACCCGATCCGTTCGTGAAGTTGACGATTCCGACTGGCCTCGATCTCAAAACAATCACCGCGGATATTTTGCGCGATTTTCGCGTCGCCGTCGGCAAGGCCGACAATCCCGGCGAGCAGGGATCCAACAACTGGGTGATCGACGGCAGCATGAGTGCGACCGGCAAGCCGCTGCTGGCGAACGATCCGCATCGCCCCATCGCGCTGCCGAGCCTGCGCAAGACCGTGCACCTGGTGGCTCCGGGCTGGAACGTAATTGGAGCGGGCGAGCCGGCGCTGCCGGGGGTCGCGCTGGGTCACAACGAACAGGTCGGGTTCGGATTCACCATCGTGGGGATCGACCAGCAGGATCTGTATGTCGAAAAACTGAACCCCGCGAATCCGAATCAGTACCTGTTCAAGGGCGCGTGGAAGGCGGTCGAGATCGAGCGCCACAAGATTCTGGTGAAAGGCATGACGACGCTCGACGCCGAGCTGCGTTTCACACAGCACGGTCCGATTCTGTACGAAGATCGCTCACGGAATTTGGCGTTCGCGTTGAAATGGGTGGGAGCCGAAGCGGGTGGAGCGGGTTATTTGGCCGCGCTCTCCGTGGCGCGCACGAAAAACTGGAAAGAATTCCTGGCGGCAATGGCGCGCTACAAAGTTCCGTCGGAGAATATGGTGTACGCGGATACGACGGGAAACATCGGCTGGGTCGCGGCGGGCTACGCGCCGGTTCGCAAGAACTGGAACGGGCTGCTGCCGGTACCGGGCGATGCAGGGGCGTATGAATGGGAAGGATACCTACCGATCGCGGAAATGCCGCAGTCGTACAATCCGCCGCGTCATTTCATCGCCACCGCGAATCACAAGATTCTGCCGGATGGATACACCAAGCAACTCGCCTACGATTGGGCGTCGCCGTTTCGATTTGAGCGAATAAAACAAATGCTGGCCGAATCGAAAAAGTTCACGGTAGCGGATTTCGAACGGATGCAGCACGACGTGGTGAATCTGGCGGCGCGTCGTTTTCAGGCGATCGTCAGGAAATCGCGCCCCGAACGGCACGCGGCGATCGTCAATGAGTTTCTGCAATGGGACGCGCGGCTCACGGCCGATTCGCGCCCGGGACTGATCTACGAGCTGTGGCTTTCATTCCTTCCATCGCTCGTTTTTCCAGCGGAATGGAAAGGCCACTACACGCACGATACGTTGTTCAAGCTTCTGGAGGAGCGACCCAACCCGCGCGCGCTTGCCGAGTCGCTGGACCGCACCATGCGGGAGCTGGAAACTCGGCTGCCGCATCGCGAGTCGTGGCGCTGGAGTGCGGCGCACACGCTGGTAATGAAGCATCCGCTGAATCAGTCGCGTCTCGATATGCCGCCGCTTCCACGCCCGGGAGACAACAACACGGTGAATGCGTCGGGCGTCCAGGGCGCGACCGGTGCATCGTGGCGGCAGATTCTGGATGTGGCGGATTGGGACCGGTCGGTGATGACCAACGTTCCCGGCGAATCGGGCGATCCAGAGAGCAAGCACTATCGCGATCTGCTGGACGATTGGTCGGCGGGGCGATATCACCCGCTGCCCTTCAGTCGCAAGGCAGTCGAGGCGGCGATGGAGGAGCGGATTCTTCTCGAGCCGGCGAAGTAATCGCGGGTTTAGGACAGCCATCCTGAACTGTTCGAGTGCTGGGTGGGGCGGACCCCCAGGTCCGCGGCCGACGCCCTCGTCGGCCTCCATTTGCAGCCAAACGGCTGAACCAGGGGGTCCAGCGCGGACGAGGGCGTCCGCCCCACATGCTGTCCAGTCGGTGAGGTGCATTACATTACCGCGCGTCCAGAAATTTCGCGACCCGCGTGTTGGTTTGCCCCGAACCCACCCACGTATCGAGAATCTCACCGCCCGCACCGACCAAAATGTACGTCGGTTCCCCGGCCACGCGATAGAGTTTGTGAATCGGCCCCTCGAATGGCTCCTGAATCTGTGGCCAATTTATCGCAAATTCGCCAAGGAACTTCCGCAGCGTGGATTCCGATTCGTCGCTGCTCACGCCCAGGAATTCGATCTTGTCGTGCGCCAGGGTGCGATAGAACTCGACCATTCGCGGCGCTTCCGCGCGGCACGGCGCGCACGAGGTCGCCCAGAATTCCACCAGTAGCATCCGTCCCTTGTAATTCGCCAGATCCACGCGGTGGCCGTCCAGATCCGCCGCGGAAAACGCCGGAGCGGTTGCGCCGTTCTTAAGCGAAGGACGATCTGGAATCGATTCTGCAAGCGCAGTGAGGGTCAACGAGTTGCCATCCGGATCAACCACGAATTCGTAGGACTTGCCAAAGAGATTGAAGCGGCCATCCGACACCTTATACGGCGACTCGTCGCCTTCAATCACGATGGAATCGTTGGGGCCGGTGTACTTTCCGCTGGTGCCGCGTAGCGTAAATGAGGTGCGCTTGCCGTCGATCTCGATTACGCCACGGCGAAGAGTCGTCGTGCTGATCTTGACGCCGAGCTTCTCTTCGCCTTCGACTTTAATGCGCGAGACCTCAAAGCGGCAGGGCCATTGGCGGCCGTCCTCGTCGACCTGAACCAAGAGTTGCCAGGCGCCATCCACGCGTTCGAACTTCTCCGGTTTGGCGGCGCTGAGGTCGCCATCGCCCTTCCGGTCAAGGTACAGAACCCAGCCGGCGACGTCGTCACCATCGAGGACCCAGCCGCAGTTTTTGCCGCCGACCACAAAGTTGTAACCGAAGGTAGCGTTGGGACTCAGACCGGGAGGCTTGGTTCGGACGCTGATCCCGCGATTACCCATACTGCGCAGACGTTCGGCGAAGGCGCGATAGTCGGTATCGTTCATCGGAAAGGCGTAGCCGCCGCCTTTGGAGAGTTCCGGCGCCGCGGTGGGGAAGGTTAATTGTCCGGCCCAGGCCAAGATGGTCAGGAATGTAAGCGCAAGCATAAAACAGTGACGCGAAATTGGGCCGATCGTTGGATTACCGAGAAGAGCTTCAAAACCTCTGTGGGGTCAATGTGCTACAGAATTGTGTAGACGTTTTTCCCAAAAACCATAGGAGCCACCTCCTGCCAGTGGCTAACTATCCTGTTATCATTATATCCAGGTAGTAAAATCGTGGTCACTCAATTGCACCGACCGCGGCAGGGGGCAGTGTCTCGACCCGCAGTATGAGGGAACTGAAGCAACAGCTTCTGAGCGGTTTGCTGGTGATTATCACCGTGGCGGCAGTGGTCGCAGCGGCGATCAATCTGCAGCAGCAGTCGCGCTTCCACCTCCCCGACGACGGTATTACTTGGGTGGATCGGCCCCAAGCCGACGGGTCCTCGCAAGTCGTCGCGGCGCATGTCGCGACTGGGAGTCCTGGGGCGAAAGCCGGGATTCGCGCGGGGGATGTGCTGGTTGCGATCCGCGAAAAGAAAATCGACAGCGCTGCAACGGCAACCCAGGCGCTCGCCACGCTGCGGGAGTGGACCGAAGCGATCTACACCTGCGTGCGCGACAACACGCCCTACGAGCCGAAGGTCATCATCGGCGAGGCCGTCCACGATTCAACGCTCTTCTATCAGTACGCGGTCGGCGCGATCTATCTGGCCATCGGGCTGTTTGTGTATTTCCGCCGCGGCAACGCTCCGCGCGCGCTGCACTTCTTCCTGATGAGCGTGGCGAGTTTTATCCTCTACACCTTCCATTACACCGGGAAGCTGAATAATTTCGACAAGGTCATCTATCTGGGGAACGTGGTGGCGGGGTATCTGGCGCCAACCTTGTTCCTGCATTTCTGCTGTGTATTTCCGGAGCCCCAGAAGTGGATTCGCCGCAAGGGTGCGGCGATGGTGGTCTACCTGCCCGGCATCGTACTTCTAACCGCCCATCTCGGTTTCATATTTGGCTGGCTGCGTTCGGCGGCCCCACTGATCGAAGTCCGCTGGCTGCTGGACCGGACCTGGTTGGTGTTCTTCTGTCTGATGTACGTGACGGGTGCGTTGGTGCTCTCCTTCCAGTTGCGCCATGCGGATGATCCGATTGTGCGCCGCCAACTTACCTGGCTGCGCAATGGCGCCGCTTTCGGGATCATGCCCTTCGCGCTGGTCTACGCGTTGCCATTCGTGATGGGCGTGGTGCCGAATCACGTCATGAGCCTGGCGGTGCTGTCGCTGCCGTTGATCCCCGTGACCTGGGCGTACGCGATCCTGCGGTACCGGCTGATGGATGTGGACGTGATTTTCCAGGAAGGCTACGTCTACACGCTGGCGACCCTCGCCGTGCTCGCGATTTTCTACGGCATGATTTTCGCCGTGAGCAGCACTAACGACGTGAACGGCACAGCACTGGTCGCGCTGATTCTGATCGCGGCGTTTGTGTTCCAGCCGATCCGCCATTGGATTCAGGAACGGCTGGATCGCTACTACTTCTATAAAGACCGCTACGATTATCGCCGCACGCTGATCGAATTCGCGCGCGAGCTGGGATCGCCGACAGATATGACGGAGACGCTCGAGAGCGTCGCCGACCGCCTGATCCGCACGTTGGGTATTCGCCACGTCGGGTTTTTCGTGTGGAACGAGGCGGAGGCCAAGTTCCAACTCGAGCTCGCCAGCAATCGCAAAGGGCGGCAGACGGAGAATGTTCCGTACGGCCTGGATCTCAGTTTCCTGAGTCCCAATCCCACTAAACCCTACCTGTTCTTCGAACGCACGCGCACCATGCTGGACGTGGTGTCGCACGAATGGCCCGTTTCAGTTCGGCGCTCGATCGCGGAACTGGAGTTGACCTATTACCTGCCGTGTTCGGCGCGCGGCCGTACCATCGCGTACCTGGGCGTCAGCCGCACCGAGACGGGCGATTTCCTTTCGAGCGAAGACCTGGAATTGGTAGTGACGCTTTCCGGTTACCTGGGAATCGCGATCGATAATTCGGCGCTGTACCGGACGCTGGCGCGCAAGGTGGAAGAGTACGAGCGGCTGAAAGAGTTCAGCGAGAATATCGTCGAATCGATCAACGTTGGAATTCTCGCTGTCGATCTGGAGGATCGCGTCGAGAGCTGGAATTCGCAGCTCGAGAAACTCACCGGGAATACAAGAGAACACGCGGTCGGACGCAAGCTCGCGGAGCTGTGGCCGGCGGATCTGTGCGAACAGCTCGCGTCGCGAACGGCGACCGGGGTCCACAACGTCTACAAATATCTGCTGAAGGATAAGGAAGCGACGCTCAACATCGCGGTCGCTCCCCTCATCGCGCGCGACGGCCAGCAGATCGGCCGGCTGATCATCTTCGATGACATCACCGATCGCAACGAATTGGAACGTCGATTGGTGCAAGCCGACAAACTCAGTTCTATCGGGTTGCTGGCCGCGGGAGTGGCGCACGAAGTCAACACGCCGCTGGCAGTGATTTCAACTTACGCGCAGATGTTGGCGAAACAGATCTCGGGTGACGTGGAGAAGGCGCCGCTGCTCGAAAAGATCGCGCGGCAGACCTTCCGCGCCAGTGAGATCGTGAATTCGCTGCTTAATTTCTCACGTACCTCACCCACGGAGCTCGTCACGGTCGATCTGAACAAGGTGATTCGCGAGACGCTCTCCCTGATGGAACACCAGTTGGTGCAGGCCAGCGTAGAAGTGAAGCTGAATCTGGACGAGCGGCTGCCGCGCATCAAAGGCAACGCCGGCAAGCTGCAACAGGTGTTTCTCAATCTGGTGCTTAACGCGCGCGATGCGATGGAATCGGGCGGGCAGCTCGCCATCCGCACCTCGGCCAGCGACGGGCTGGTGCGCGCCACGGTTGCGGATACGGGCGCGGGCATCGCCGCCGAGAATCTATCTCGAATTTTCGATCCGTTCTTCACCACCAAGGCCGCGCGCAAAGGCACCGGGCTCGGCCTGTCCGTTAGCTACGGAATTGTGCGCGAGCATAACGGCGATATCGAAGTCGAAAGTACGATGGGCGCGGGCACTCGCTTCCACCTTTCGTTCCCGGAGGCGGCAGTGGTGCGCCGGACCGAATCGCTGCCCGCGTTTGAAGGCGCCCCGGCGGTCCGCGAAGCAGCGGTTGGCTCGGGTTCTGTCAACGCGGTCGCGTTGTCCTCTGCATCGCTCTCGGGGAACGTCAGCGCACCGGCTAGCGCGGTCGCGCAAGCTCGTACGGACGGCATGATTTCCTGATGGCGGACGCGATCGCAAGTCTTCCTCCCGATATCCTCTCGACCGATACGCTGCGCGGGCGCATCCTGGTGGTCGACGACGAGCCCGACATTCGCGAAGGTCTCGAAGCCCTGCTGACCATGGAAAATTACCAGGTCACGCTCGCCTCCAATGCGGCCGAAGGGCTGAAGCGCCTCGAAACCGCGACGTTCGACCTGATCCTGCTGGACCTGATGATGCCCGACAAGAGCGGCATGCAGGTGCTCCAGGAAATCCGTGTGCGCGATACCGAGACGCCGATTTTCATGATCACCGCGTACGGGTCGATCGAGGTCGCTGTCACGGCGCTGAAACACGGCGCGCAGGACTATTTTCCCAAGCCGTGGGACAACGAAAAGCTGCTGATCGAGATCGACCGCATGATCTCGGCGCGGCGGCTGGAGCGCGAGAATACCGAACTCAAGCGCGCGCTGAAGCAGCGCTACAGTTTCCCCAACATCGTCGGAAAAAGCGAGCGCATGCAGCGCATTCTGGACCTGGTGGGCCAAGTTGCCGCCAGCCGCGCGACCATTCTGATCACGGGCGAAACCGGGACCGGCAAGGAACTGATCGCCAATGCGATTCACGCGCAGTCGGCGCGCGCCGATCAGCCATTTGTCCCGGTGCATTCAGGGTCGGTTCCGCCTGATCTGCTCGAATCGGCGCTATTCGGCCACACCAAAGGCGCGTTTACCGGAGCGGTCGCGTCGAAGAAGGGTTATTTCGAAACCGCCAATCGCGGGACGATTTTCTTCGATGAGATCGGCACGATTTCGCTTGAGACGCAAACCAAACTATTGCGCGTGATCCAGGAGCGCGAATTCATGCCGTTGGGGTCGACCGACAGCATCAAGGTCGACGTGCGCATTGTGGCCGCGACGAATGCGGACTTGAAGAAGCTGGTCGAGGATGGGCGCTTTCGCGAGGATCTGTACTATCGCCTGGATGTGATCAAGCTGGCGCTGCCTCCGCTGCGCGACCGCAAGGAAGATATTCCGGCGCTGGTGGAGCATTTCTTCACCAAGTATTGCCGCGAGAATGAAAAGTTCCTGGACGATTCGAACCGGTCCCGTCTGCGCTTCGAACCCGAAGCGATGCAGGTGTTGATGGATCACGCGTGGCCTGGCAACGTGCGTGAGTTGGAAAATGTGGTCGAGCGCGCGGTGGTGCTGGCGCCGCAGCCATCGGTTGGGGCGGACGTGTTGCCCGAGCATTTGCTCGAATCGCGCGGGATGCGCATCCGCCGCGACGAGAGCGGTCGGCTGGCGCCGGATTCGTCCCTGTTCGAGATCGTCGCGGATTTCGAGCGCCGCAAGATCATCGAGCAACTGGAATTATCGGACTGGAGCCAAACCGCCGCGGCCGAGGCGCTACGCATTCCGCTTTCGACGCTGAACCAGAAAATCAAGCGGCTGAACATCGAGATCCGCAAGAAATCCGGCTGATTGCCCCGAATCGGGTAGAGTATCCGTAAGGTGGCGAATCAAGCGCAGAGTGACGAGGTCAGCGTCGGAAAACCTATCGTCCGGCGGATTATCCTCTCCCTGCTATTCGGTTTCGCGATCACCGCGCTCCCTTGGATTCTAAGCTTCGTGCAATTCGAGGTTCTGTGGCCGACGGCCTTTCTTTGGGGACCCGGCGTCGCCCTGCAGTCGGCGCTGGGGGCCGGCGACTTCCGGACCCAAAGCGTCGCATTGCCGCTGCTTATGAACATCGCATTCTACGGGGTGCTGATCTTTCTATTCCTGTCGCGAAAGAAGACGTAGCTAGGCCGTTTAGGTGATTACAGGTCAGTGACATAATTCAATCACGCATGTGCCTAGCAGTCGTGCCATTCGTTCAAACCGACGTTGAACTCATGTTCAGCCTGATGCAACGCATCCTGTAATGTTTGATGCCAAGTGTCGGTTCCGCTTCCGTCTGCGCAAACGTAGAATAGATAGAAGCCTGACCCGTCAGTAGCGATCTCCAGACGCACAAACTCGGGAAATTGGTGCGGGCCAGAGTCGTCACTCAGCGTGTGAGTGACGGCTCCAAGGGATCGATTCTCAGG
>DASYPO010000123.1:0-6543 GCA_036006545.1 Bryobacteraceae bacterium | reverse complement strand
GGCCCTACGACCCAGTGCTCGACACATCCCACGGCGTCGAGTGGGCAACCTGGTTCGTAGGCGGAAAGCTGAACATCGTCCACAACTGCCTGGATCGGCATGTCCATCGCACGAGTCCGGCGATCCTGTGGGAAGGCGAGGGCGGGCAACAGCGATCGATCACGTTTGCCGAATTGCACCGCGACGTAACGCGCCTGGCAAATCATCTGCGCTCTCTGGGCTTGGTCCAAGGCGACCGCGTCGCGATGTGCATGCCCATGGTCCCTGAGGTCGTCACGATTCTCTACGCTTGTCTGAAGCTCGGATTGATCGTGGTCCCGATCTTCGCCGGATTCGGCGCGGGCGCGATCGCGACGCGACTTGCCGATTCGGGCGCGCGCGCGGTATTCACCGCGGATCACTTGGAACGTCGCGGCAAGCGGCTTCCGTTACTCGAGAAAGTTCGCGAAGCGCGCGAGCGCGCACCGTCGATCGAACACGTAATTACGGAATGGATTGGTTCGGAGGAGCCGATCGCCACCGAGCCGCTCGATTCCGAAGCACCCGCGCTGCTGCTATACACCTCAGGCACCACCGGCAAACCGAAGGGCTGCGTCCACACACACGCCGGCGCGCTGGCGCAAATGTCGAAAGAGATTTACCTGGCCTTCGATCACCAGGACAGCGATCGATTCTTCTGGCTATCCGATATCGGGTGGATGATGGGGCCGTGGACCATCATCGGGAATCACAATTTCGGCGGCACGATTTTCTTATACGACGGCGCGCCCGATTTTCCGACCGCCGATCGGATGTGGCAGATCATCGAACGCCACCGCATCACGACCTTCGGTGTTTCGCCAACCGCGATCCGCGTGCTGATGCGCTCTAGTGATCCCTCCGCGTACGATCTCGATTCGCTGCGACTGCTTGGATCAACGGGGGAGCCGTGGGACGAAAGCTCATACTTGTGGTTCTTCGAAAACATCGGACGGCGCCGCGCGCCGATTATCAATATTTCGGGCGGCACGGAAATCGTCGGGTGTTTCTTGTTCCCGCTCCCGATCCAACCACTGAAGCCGTGCACGCTGGGTGCGCCTGCGCCCGGCATGGCGACGGAGATTCTGGACGACGCGGGGAATAGGGTTCTGCAAGGCACGACGGGATATCTGGCGTGTACCAAACCCGCGCCTTCGATGACGCGCGGCGTGTGGGGCAGTCCCGAACGGTATATCGAAACGTACTGGTCGAAGTGGCCGCACATCTGGCATCACGGAGATTGGGCCAGCGTCGACGAAGACGGTTGCTGGTTCCTGCACGGCCGCGCCGACGAATCGATGAACGTCGCGGGCCGCAAGGTTGGACCGGCAGAGGTCGAAGATGCACTGATGGAGCACGCCGGTGTTTCGGAGGCCGCCGTGATCGGCGTGCCGGACGAGGTGAAGGGCGAATCAATCGTCGGTTACGTGGTCCCAAAGGCGGATGTGGAACCGACGCCGGAATGGCTGGCCGACGTCGCCAAGGCGCTGGAGCATTCGTTGGGGGCGACGTTCCGTCCGCGAGCGTTGTACGCCGTGCGCGAGTTGCCTAAAACACAAAGCGGGAAAATTGTTCGCAGGCTGATTCGCTGCAAGTATCTAGGCGAGCCGCTGGGCGACACCTCCACGGTGCAGAATCCTGCGTCGCTGGATCAGATCATCAACGGGTAGTTCAGAGCGGTTTATAGCAGGCGCGCGACTCGCAGCACTCGTAGTCGTCGACCGCCTTGCCGTCTGGGCCCAGGCAGATCAGCGTCTTGTGGCACCAATACACATGATCGCTTTCGAGTTCCGGCGGTGGAGCGCCGGGGCTGTACATGTATAGCCCCTTCCAGCGCAGATTCGCGCAGCGATCCTCGTCGTACAACGACACGGGGTTACTCCTTAGACAGCTTTGCCGGCGGCAGCGAGCAGCGCGCGCTTCACCGCGACCTTGGCGAGCTGAACCTTGTATTCATTCTGGCTGAGCGGCTTCGCACCCTCGACCGCCGCCGCGCCGGCTGCTTCCGCGGTAGCTTCGTCGATCGATTTGCCGGCCAGCCACTTCTCGGCTCCGGCGGCGACCCATGGCGTGGGCGCCACGTGACCCAGCACGACTCGCGCGCTCGCGATCTTGGTCCCAGTCATCTTCAGCGCGACCGAAGCGGTCGCCAGCGGCCAATCCAGCGCTTCCTTCTGACGAACTTCGTAGGTCGCGTTCTTGGTCACGCCCGGGGGAATCACGATCGCCGTGACGATCTCGTTCGGCTTCAGATCCACTTCGCGCATGTCGGCGCTTTGCGGATTTACGAAGAACTTATCGGCCCCGACTGTACGGGTCGCTGTGGGCGACGAAATCTTGATCTGCGCGCCTAGCGCGATCAGCGCAGGACCAAGGCTCGACGGACTGACAAAGTACGCCGGTCCACCACCGAAAATCGCGTGGTAGAGATTCTCCCCGTTCGGAACCAGGCTCTTGCCATCTTTCATCGCGAGCAGACCGTAGCCCTGGCGGAAATACCAGCAGCGCGGGCGCTGGCACAGATCGCCGCCGACCGTTCCCATGTTGCGGATCTGCGGGCTGGTGATGCCGAGCGCCGCCGTGACCAGCGACGGATACGCAGCACGCACCGCGCGGTTCGAGGTTAGATCGTCGAGTGAAACCGTCGCGCCGATCTGCGTGCCCGCAGTTCCGGGCGTGATCTTGCCCAACTCGGCGATGCCCTTGATGTTCACCACTCGCTTGGGCGACACCACGTAGTCTTTCATCAGGCTGATCAGGTCGGTTCCGCCCGCCAATACTTGCGCGTCGGCCCACGTCGCGCCCAGCAGCTCGGTAGCGTCCTTAACGGTGGTCGGATTCGCGTATTCGAAGCGTTCCATTTACGCCATCCTCCTGTTCGACAGAGCACCCAGCACGCGTTTGGGAGTCAATGGAACCATGGGTACCCGCACGCCGATCGCATTCGCGACCGCGTTGGCGATGGCCGCCACGCCACCGATGGCCGGCGGTTCTCCCAGTCCGATGATCCCCTTTTTGTCGTGCTCGGGCGTGATATCCATGTGCACCAGAATTTCGCCGATGTCGGCGATGCCCGCCAGTTTGTAGAACTCCATGTCGGCGTTCATTACCCTGCCGAGCGTCTGATCCATGACGCGTTCTTCGGTCAGCGCCGCGCAGCAGCTCATGATGCACGCGCCGAATACCTGGCTCTCGGCGGTTTTCGGATTGACCACCAATCCGCAATCCTGCACCGCCACAATGCGATTGATCTTTACGACGCCGGTTTCGATGTCCACACTCACGTCGGCCATCTGCACGCCGGAAGCACCCTGGTTGATCAGCCCTTCTTTGGGCGCGTCGCGAGGAACGTTTTCGCCGGTTTCAGAAATGGTCTGCGTGCCTAGCTTGGCGCAGGCCTGCAGCCAGGTCATGCTCTTCGACGGATTACCTTTCTGCTGAATGCGGCCGTCGACGGCTTCCAGTTGGTCGGCTGGCACATTCATGATGGGCGCTAGCAGATCGAAGATTTTCCCCAGCGCATTGACAGCGGCTTTCCGCGTCGAAACGGTAACGCCTCCGATCGTGGTGGAGCCGCCGGAAGCACCAGAGACCGGGAATCGCGAATCGCCGAGTCCGATCTTGATCTGGCCGATCCCGAGGCCAAAAGTTTCGGCCGCGACCATTGCCACCATCGTGCGAGTGGCGGTCCCCAAATCCTGAGTGCCCAGGTCGACTGCGACGCTGCCATCCGCATTGATCGTAGTGCGGCAAGCGCTCGCATGGCCCAGCCCGCCCCAAGTGTTCACTCCGATTCCCAAGCCGCGTTTGATGGGACCCGCGGTCTTATCGCCGCGCTGGTGCCAGTTTTTCTGCCACTCGATCATCTCCGCGGCCTTGGTGAGCTGCGCACGGTAGACGTCGGGGCGAATGGTCAGGTCCGCGTTCTTCAGGAAGAAATCCAGCGAGCTCATCTCGAGCTTGGCTGCCAGATCCTCGAGCGCCGAACAGCACAGGAACGAAATCTGTGGATGCGCCGGCGCGCGCCACGCTCGCTGCGTGCCCGCATTGATCGAAACGGCCGTGTGATTGATGCGCTTGTTGGGGACCTTGGTGTAGACATACGGGAACAAGGTGGCGTTCAAGCCGCCGCCTCCCGCAAATCCACCGCTGGCCCAGGTCTGCGATTGCCACCCCGTGAACGTGCCGTCCTTCTTTGCTGCCGTTTTGATCTTCGCGTATGCCGAAGGGCGAACACCGGCGATGGTCAGCTCGGTCGCGCGATCCAGAAACATCTTGACGGGTCGCCCGCCGGCTGCCTTCGAAAGCTGGGCGGCTTCCACATCCCAACGATCCGCCGTGAACTTACTGCCGAATCCGCCGCCCATGTAATCCATGTGCACGTGGATCTGCGTAGCGGGAATCGACAACGGCTGGGCGAGCGAGCCGGGAAATCCCGAAACGTTCTGCGTGGAGGGCCATGCTTCCACCTTGTCACCACTCCACTGCACGATGGATCCGTGCGGCTCGAGGCAGCAGTGCGTGATTACCGGGATTCCGTACTCGCCTTCGGAAGTCACTTCGGCATCCGCGAATGCCTTGTCGGGATCGCCTTCGATCGTCTCACCGCTAGCTCTCGCGCGGGTTCCAGCAGCGGCCAGATCGTGCTCATGCACCAGGTGGGGGAGAATTTCGTACTCCACTTTGATGGCGCGCGCGGCGTCGATCGCGATGGCTTCCGTTTCTGCCGCGATCGCGACTACCTCGGTGCCGGCCCATTGAATTTCTGTCCCCTCTTTCGAGATGACGCGCACCGCGGCGACGCCTTTCATCTGCTCGGCGGGCTTGGTGTCGATGCTTTTGATCTTGGCGTGCGCGTGCGGGCAAGTCAGCAGCGTCGCGTGCAGCAGACCCTGCGGATTCAAGTCCGAATTGTATTTCGCGCGGCCGCTGGCTTTTACGGGACCATCGAGGCGGCTGATGCGCTGCCCCATGATGCGCCGCTTGTCCATCGGCGGCCAACTGTAATTAGGCATTGCGGCCTCCTTGCATTTCTTTAGCGGCTTGGAGCACGGCCTTGCGGATACCCACGTAGGTTCCACAGCGGCACAGATTCCCGCCGAGTCCCTTCTTTACCTGCTCAAGGGTCGGATTCGGATTGCGATCCAGGAATCCTTTGGCGGCCATCACGAAGCCCGGCGTGCAGTAGCCGCACTGTTGCGCGTCGTTATCCCAGAAAGCTTTCGAGACGGGGTGCAGTTTCGGCGCGACGGCCAAACCTTCGATGGTCTCGATCCTCTTGCCGGCAGCGTCGATCGCGAGGACGGTGCAGCCATACACCACCTTCTTGTCGACGATCACGGTGCAGGCGCCGCAGGTGCCACGGTCGCAGACCCGCTTGGCGCCGGTCACGTCGAGCGCGGTGCGCAGCGTATCGCACAGCGTGGCGCGCGGCTCTACTTTCACGTTCTGCGGTTTGCCGTTGATGGTCAGCGTGATCGCGACCTCGCCGGGTCCCTGAACCGGGGTTGCCGGCGCGGCTTCGGCCTGCTCCGGTGCCAGGACACCGGTCGCCAGCACGCCCGTGCCGGCTCCGAATCCTTGCAGAAACCCGCGTCGGGAGAATGCACTCCGGCGCTTTTTCTTGCCTTCGTCTTTGGGATTCACTTCAGACCTCCCTGATTGGACACGTAGTCTTGAGAGTTGCCGTAAATGCAGACTATATCAAATCGTTGGGGGCGGAGTGTGGCGTGTGGTCTCATGGTGCGGGCTTGAGCCCGCAGCACCGGCTTCAGACGCGTCCCCGGTGTTACTTTACTTACGCGCCTTGGAATCGCCCGGCGCGGCCGGAGCGGGGTCGATCTGCATCACGACTGGCGGAACTACTTCGCCGTTCGGACCCACCAGGCGAACGATCACCGGACCCGTCGCGACACCCGCTGGAATCTGCGCCAGGAGCTGGTTGTTGTAGTTACCGGTGAAGGTCGCCTTTTGGCCATCGATGGTCAAAGTAGCCGAGCTGAGATTGAACGGGCCGGTAAGCGAGATCAATGCGCTTCCACCCAGCGGCACACTATTGGCTCCGTTCACCGCATTGACGATCGGGACGTGAATGCTGGTCTGGCCGGAGTTCGGCAGAATCTGAAACCCGGAAGTCAGCGTCACTAGTTGCAGGCCGCTGGTAACCGTAATGGTGGTCAAGATGGGTGCAGCAGTCGCATTCACGGAAACGTTAACCAGTATGCGATTGGGGTTGATCACCCACAGCCGTCGCACGGTTACATCGCTCGATCCAAAGCCAACTGAGGTCTGGCCGTCGATAAAATTGCTGTTGATGCCGGTCACTTCAATCATTGCGTCGGTACCGGCCGGAAGCGACCCGGGGGTCGTATAGAACGAGGGCGCCGCGGCTGAAGCGTAACTGAACACGGGCGGCAGCGCCTTGCCGAGAATCTGCGCGGAAGTCTGTCCATCGCTGGACAAAGCCTCGACCGTGGCGCGATAGCCGCCCGTGGCAGGAGGAGCAGTGACCGTCAGCGAACCGTC
>DASYPO010000122.1:0-11503 GCA_036006545.1 Bryobacteraceae bacterium | reverse complement strand
GACTCCGCAAAAAGGTCCCCACGTGGCGGCTCGGCAAAGGCTCCACCTGGATGCGCGGGCATCTGTGGCTGGGCTTGGTGAGCTTGCTGATCATTCTGTATCACGGCGGCTTCGCGTGGCGCGGCCCGCTGACTGCAGTGATGATGTATCTATTCTTTTTCGTGATCGCCAGTGGGATTCTAGGCGCGGCGCTGCAACACTATCTGCCGCGCGTGATTCTCACCCAGGTTCCCAAAGAGACCATTTACGAAGAGATTCCGCACGTGCGCACCCTCCTGATCGAAGAAGCCGATGACCTGGTGATGGCGCAGGTGGAAGCCGAGCGCGAAGACAAGGATCGTATCCAGGAGTTGTATCAGCGTAAGGTTCGCCCCTTTCTTGAAAAACCGGACGATCCCGCAGCCGAGCTGGCCGTGCCGGATCGAGCCACGGCCTTATTCCAATCCATGCGCACCGTAATTCCCGTTCCGCTGCACCCCGTGATCGACGATCTGGAAAGCATTTGCGAAGAAGAGCGCCAGTTGAATCGCCAGGCGAAACTGTACCGTTGGCTGCACGCCTGGCTACTGGTGCACGTACCGCTGTCCGTGGCTTTGCTGGTTCTGGGAGGCGTGCACGCCGTCGTGGCGTTGCGGTACTAACTTATGGAGAGACGAAACCGTACTCAAAAGAAGCTGGCGCAGCGGCTCGACCTCAACTACTTCAAGAAGACCTTTCCGATTCCGCGCTGGCGGCGGATTCTCTCGATCGCACTCACCGTGGTCGGACTCGGATGGCTTGCTTGGAGCGGTTTCGGCGGCGGCGCGCGCGCCTTCACCGCCGGACCGGTCTCGCATTCGCACGCCATGATCAAATGCGCGGCTTGCCACGCGGCGCCCGCGATGTGGGGCACCAAGGTCACCGACACCGAATGCAAAGCCTGTCACGACGGTCCCAAACACCACGATCGCGAAATGCTGACGGCGGATAAAGCTACGCCGGAGTGCAAGACCTGTCACGTGGATCACCAGGGTCAGATGCACCTGGCGGCGACCAAGGACGACTCCTGCACGCAGTGCCATGCCAGTCTGCAGGATCACACCAAGGGCGGACAGCCGAAGTACGAGAAGGCCATCACCGGGTTCGCCGAGGGCGAAGGTCATCCTGAGTTCGCGTTGATCCGCAACAAGGACAAGGTGAAGGATCCGGGCACCATAAAGTTCAACCACTTCCGGCATCTCGAGGATCTGCGCATTCAGAAGAAGCTGGAAAAGCTAGAGTGTACCGATTGTCATCGAACCACTAAGGGCAGCCTAGCGGAGTGGAAGTGGGCCGACAAGTCGCTGTTGAAGCCGGCCCCGACAACGCGCACCGATCATCGCCCACAGCGCGATTTCATGTCGCCGATCAAGTTCGAAGAGCATTGCTCGAACGGCGTGTGCCATCCGCTGGTGTATTCCGATCAGACCACCGAGCCCGCGCCACACCGCGTCCAGCCGGCGATCCTGCAGGGAATGATTCGCGAGAAGTTCGTCGCGTACATTGCGGCCCACCCGGATGAACTGGCCCTCGCGATGCGCCAGGGCATTGGCCCCGATCCGCGACTTCCGAATCGCAAGCCTCCGCCGCCCCCGCGCAACGCGGGCGAATGGGTCTCGCAGAAGATGGACGACGCCGAGACGCTGTTGTATCGCAAGACCTGTAAGGAGTGCCACACGCTCGAGCGGCCCGACATCGCCAAGCCTCCCGTGATCCCCACCTCCATCATGAAGGAGCGCTGGATGGACAACGCCGTCTTCGCGCACACTCCGCACCAGATGGTGAAGTGTCAGGAGTGCCATGCCGGTGCCACCTCAGCCACCGAGGGCCAGGACACTTTCAAGGTTCTGATGCCGGAGATCAAAACGTGTCGCGCTTGCCACAGCGGTAGCGCAACCCAATCCGCCGATTCACGCTGCTCTGAGTGTCACGTCTATCACGACTGGCCGAGGCAGGCGCCCATCAACGGGAAGTTCACGACCACCAGCGTCAAGCAGTAGCATTCTAGTGGCGGGGCGGACCCCCAGGTCCGCGGCCGACGCCCTCGTCGGCCTTGCGCTTCTGCAGGACCAGCGGCGCATGCGGCTCTTCAAGGCCGGCTGTCTGAATCGCTGACCAAGATCGTGAACGGTCTATCGCTGGGAGATCGCGTGACCGTTACGGATACCTCAAACGGGAAGCGTTCGAAGGGGTACAGCTGAAATAGAAAAGGGCCGACCCGAAGGCCGGCCCCTGCCTGCAGAAGCTTCGAACTACTGCTTCTTATCCTTCTTGTCGTCGCGCTTCTCTTCGCGCTGCTGCTGCTTCTGCTCGCGTTGCTGCTGTCTTTCTTCGCGGCGCTGTTGCTGCTGCTGCTGTTGAGGCGGCGGCGTCACCACGCGCGGTTGAGGCGGCGGCACAGCCTGGGGCTGCGGTTGTGGTTGCGGCGGACGCTCCTGGCGCTGCTGCCGTTGTCGCTCCTGTTGCTGTTGTTGTTGCTGCTGTTGCGGTGTCGGCGTCACCACGCGCGGTTGCGGCGGCGGTACGGCCTGCGGCTGCGGTTGTTGCTGTTGCGGAACACGTTCAGGACGATCCTGGCGCTGCTGCCGCTGTCGCTCCTGCTGCTGCTGTTGTTGCTGTTGTTGCGGCGTCGGCGTCGGCGTCACCTGCGGTTGTTGCTGTTGCTGCGGAAACCGCGACGGACGATCCGTGCGCTGCGGCTGCGATTGCTGCTGCTGTTGCGGCGTGACTTGCGGTGGCGGCGTCGCCTGCGGCTGCGGTTGTTGCTGCTGCTGTTGCGGGAACCGCGACGGACGATCCGTGCGCTGCGGTTGCTGCTGCTGCTGTTGCGGCGTCACCTGAGGCTGCTGTTGTTGTTGCTGCTGCGGGAAGCGCGACGGACGATCCGTGCGCTGCGGCTGCTGTTGTTGTTGCTGTTGCGGTGTAACCTGCGGCTGCTGCTGTTGTCGCTGCTGGAAGCCAGGCTGATCGGTCCGGCCACCCTGGCGCGGCCGATCCATAAGGCGAACCGGGGGCTGCGCAGCCGGCTGGCTGCCCTGCAGACGGTTATAGCTGCCGCGATCCAGTGGACGACCGGGATTGCTTCTCAGTTCCGTCTGCTGCCGGTCGAAAGTCACCGGGCGCGACGGCGGCGGACGGCGCGCAACTACCGTGCGATTCACCACGGTCACGGAGGGCGCCCTGCCGACCATGGCGCGTCCGCTGAACACCGCGGCCCGAGTAGGCACCACGGCTGCCGTTCGAACCACTTGGCTGCTGCGAATTACGTCCGGCGATACACGCATGTACCCTTCGCGCACCGGACGGCCGCCGACCAGCGTCTCCTGCCGGACCACGACGACACCATTGCGAGCGTCGCGATTCACGAATCTCGTATTGACAGCGTATCCGCGGCTTGCAAAAGCGCGGCGATCCACGATCACCGTGTTAGTGACATTTACGCGCTCGATGTAGCGCGGGCTGTAACGATAGCTCGGATAATATACTTCACGCGGACCCAGGGCGAACCAGCCGACGGCAGGACCGCCGCCGATTCCGACGCTAAACCCGCCGCCGCCGACCCAAGCCACTAGCGCCGGTGAGTACACCGGACGACCGAGTCGCGGGCCCGGTACCCAAACCCAGCGGCTCGAATAGAACGCCCAGCGGCCGTAATGGAAGGGCGCGTATCCCCAGGGCTCATCATCTACCCAGGTCCAGCCCCACGGCGATACCCAGGCCCAATGGCCGCGGCTGTAAGGCGACCAATCCGCATCCACGCGGGGCGCCCACACGTCGCCGTACTCGGGCACATTGCTCCAGGTTCCGTTGTCGTCCAGATCGGCGTAGCCGGGAATGTCCTGCGAAACGTAGCGGGCAGAAATCGAACGGTCTTCGCGGCGGTCGCGATCCGCGCACCAGTTATCGAAGACATCGGCGGGCGGCATGTCACGGCGATCGTACGCTACCTGGTCGGTTCCCGTGATGCGGATCTGCTGGCGCGCAGGCACGATGAAGGACTCGCCGCCCGCGGTCAATTCACCTTCGCCTCCACGAACCGTAATGACCGTGGCGTCGCCATTCTCGCTGACGTCCACGCGATATTCGCCCGGCCGCGTGATCGTAAAGGCCGACTGCGGCGTGTCGATTTCAAAGATTTCGTCCTGCTCCAGCCGGCGGATTCGGACGCTGACGGTGCCCTGCGAAATCTGAATCTGCGTGGTCTGATCGTCCAGGTTGAGGAACGAGAACGCGGTGCGGCTGTTCAGACGGATCGAGGCGCTTCCCAGCGCCAGCTCCGCGCGGCCGCCGTCTTCTGTGTAGAGGCGATCGCCAATGGTGAGGGGATGATTGATGGCCGCCTGTGCCCACTCTTCCACGCTGCCCGGCTGGTAGGAGACATTGCCATTAATCAGACTGAGTCGCGCCGCGCGGCTGGGCGGATCCTCGGCGGGAGTGCCCTGACCGTAATCTTGATCGGAGCCCGGCGGCGGCTGCTGTGGCTGTGCCAGCAGTAGCAAAGAACCGGCCAGTGACGCAGCCAGAATCACAAGCAGCAAATTTCGAAGTCGCATGTTTCACCCTCCCGTTATCAAAACGTTCCCAGCCGTCAGCCTGTTACGCGGTGGCGACGACGCCTATATTTAAGACCCGCTCACACTTACCCACGTTCCATTTATAAACAGGACTTAATAGGAAGAACCCTCTGGGGGGCGGACCCCCAAGGTCCGCGTCCGACACCTTCGTCGGCCTTCAAGAATTGCGCGACCAGGGGGTTGCGCGCGGGTCGGAGGACCCGCCCCTATCCTAAATCAGACAGCCCCTCGAGCGGACCCGTCGAATCGCCCAACGAGCCGGGGCGCGCCCCCAACCGATCGAGCATCGAAATGTAAAGGTTGGTCAGCGGAGTCTCGCGCTGATAGATTACGTGACGACCGGTGCCCAGGAACTTCCCGCCGCCGCCCGCGACTACTACCGGAAGACCGTCGTGCGTGTGCGCGTTGCCGTCCGAGAGGCCCGCACCATAAACGATCATCGAGTTGTCGAGCAGCGTTCCATCGCCTTCTTTGGTTGCTTTCAACTTCTCGACCAGCCGCGCGAACAACATCGCGTGATAGCAGTTGATCTCGGTGACCTTGCCGAGCATGGTCTGGTCGCCTTTGTGATGCGTGAGCGGGTGGTGGCTATCCGAAATACCGATCTCACGATACGCGCGCGAGGAGCCTTCGCGAGCCATCATCCAGGTGAACACGCGCGTCATGTCCGCCTGAAACGCGATGGTCAACATGTGCGCCATCAGGTCGAAATGCTCGCCGAAGTCGGCGGGTGCCCCGTAGGGCTTGTCCATCTTTGGATCGATCTGCGCGTTGTCCTTCTCGGCCTTCGCGATCTGACGTTCGATTTCACGAATTGACGAGAGATACTCGTCCAGCTTGCGCCGATCCGTCGGACCCAGGCCGGTTTCAAGCCGCTTGGTGTCGGCCGTGACCAGATCCAGAATGCTGCGGCGCATGCTCATGCGGCGCGAATGTGCTTCGGGACTTTCGGAAATACCAGGGCCGAAGAGGCGCTCGAACACGCCGCGCGGATCGACCAGCGGCGGCAGCGGCTGCGTGTCACTGCGCCACGCGAGATTGTTGGTGTACGCGCAGGAGTATCCGGAATCGCAATCGCCCGCGCGACGCCCGTCTTCGAGACCCAACTCAAGCGACGGAAGCTGTGTCAGATGCCCCAACTCTTTCGCGGCGACCTGGTCGGCGGAAATACCCAGCTTGATATCGGCGCCGGCAGTCTTGTACACGTGTACGCCAGTGAGGTAGTTCGCTGCGGCGCGCCCATGATCGCCCGGGCCATCGAACAGCGCGCGTCCATAATTCTGAGCGAGGTTGGAGATAACTAAGATCTCTTTCTTGAAAGGCTCGAGCGGCTTCAGAATGCGCGGCAGGCTGGTGAGTGGACCTTCTTCTTTGATCGACCAGAAGCGCATGTCGATGCCGTTGGGAACATACACCCAGCCGATACGCACCGGAGTCTTCGAAACTTTCGGTCCCGCAAAAGCGGGGATCATGGAGTCCAGCAAGGGAAGCGCGACGGCGGCGCCGGCACCACGCAGGAAAGTTCTGCGATTGAGGGACTTGCGTGTGACGATCACGGCTTCCTGGCCTCCTTTTTGGGTTCGTTTTGCAAAATCGCTTCGGACCGGGCCTCTTCCCCGCGGCGCGACTGAAAAGGCAAGCTGCGCACGATTTCGGAGATGAGCGCCTGGAACCGATAGCCGGACCCTTCCGCCTTCTTTACTATCTCTTCGATAGTCCTGTTATCGTACCTCTCCAAACCCCGCCCCAGGGCGTAGGTCAACAGCTTCATTGTAAGACAGCGGGCGAAATCGGGGAGATCGGCCGCCAGCAGGGATTTCATCTCAGCCGGTGTCGAAAACGCCTTCCCGCCAGGGAATTTCCCGGCGACGTCGACCGGGAACTTGCCGTCCTGCGTGCGCCACTTACCGACCGCGTCGTAATTCTCAAGACCGAAACCGAGCACGTCCATGCGCGCGTGGCACGAGGCGCACATCGTATTCTCGCGATGCTTCTCCAGTTGCTGCCGCATCGACCCTGTGATTCCCACCGCTTCTTCGTCGAGCGCCGGAACGTCGGCGGGCGGCGGCGGAGGCGGCGCGCCCAGAATGTTATCGAGCAGGTACTTGCCGCGCAGCACCGGCGAGGTGCGCGTCGGATAGCTGGACACGGTAAGCACGCTTGCGTGGGTCAGAATGCCGCTGCGCTGATCGCTCGCGAGATCGACCCGCCGGAACTCGGGACCGGTTACACCACGGATGCCGTAGTGTTTGGCGAGCCGCTCGTTGAGGAACGAGTATTTGGCGTCGATGAAATCGGAGACCGGGCGATTCTCACGCAGAACATTTTGGAAAAAAAGTCGCGTCTCCGTGCGCATGTCGTCGCGCAACTCCGGACTCCATTCGGGGAATCGCTTGGGATCGGGCTTGACGGTTTCGAGGTTGCGAATCTCCAGCCACTGTCCGGCGAAATTCTCGGCGAGCGCGCCAGATCTCGAATCGGCAAGCATGCGCTTTACCTGAGCTTCCAGCACAGCGGGCGTGCGAAGCTGACCGGCTTCTGCGGCGCGCAATAACTCCGCATCCGGCATCGAGGACCATAGGAAATAGCTCAGGCGCGAGGCCAGTTCGAGGTCTGTGACTTTGGTAATCGTGTTGGGATCGGTAGCGCGCGGATTGCGCTCGATGCGAAACAGAAAGTGCGGCGAGACCAGCACCGCCTCGACTGCGAATTGAATGGATTGATCGGGAGTGTAGCCCTGGGTGCGGGCCTGCGCGACGATGCGCGAGAGCGCCGCAGTCTCAGCTTTGGTGACCGGACGGCGATACGCCCGGTGCGCGAATTCCGTGACGATTCGTTCCACACAGGCGGGCCCGGACGCCGGATCGCAGATCAGCACTCGTTTGCGGCTGGGACGCTCGGTTTTCGACGGATACGGACCCAGCACCTCGACCACATCGAAAAACTTGTTCTTCTTATCGCTGTAACGATCCTTCTCAGGGAGGGTCTTCGGAAAGTCGTCGTTGAGAAATGTGGCGCGGACGGTGTGGGTGCCTTCGCGGAAGTAGACGTGCATCTCCTCGAACTCGCGCTGCTCCATTCCGGATGTCTTCACCACCGTGCTGATCTTGGTCTCGATCGGAGTGGTCCTGACCAGCTCGCCGTCGATCCAGATGTTCATGGTGACTGGCTTGCCGTCGTCGCCCCGAGATCCCTTAACGCCAACGCGAACCAGATAATCGGCATCGAACTCGGCGCGCGTCGTGAACTCGACCGTGCTTAGGTCGAGGCGCTTCAATCCACGCGCGGCGACGGCTTTGGGCAGCGGATCGCCGCCGATGGCTTTCGAGGCGATCTTCTCGGCGGCATTGAAGTATTTTTCCATCAGCACCGGCGAGACGCTCAGCACGTCACCGATGTTGTCGAAGCCGTATCCCGAATCGTCCGCCGGAAAATCCTGTTCCGCGCGAAACTCGACGCCCAACAGATCGCGAATGGTGTTGGAGTATTCGTAACGATTCAGGCGGCGAGCGGTTACACGTCCGGGATCGGGTTTCTGCGAAAGGTCGGCTCGAAGGAATTCGTTCTTGAGGAAAGCGACGACAGCGTCTACCTGGGTGGGATCGGGACGCGGCGAAGCGGGCGGCGGCATTTCACCTCCGCGTATTTTCAGAGCGACTCTTTCCCACGTATCGCGCGACGCGAGAACGTTCGAATTCGAAGAAAGCTGTGCTAGGTTAAGGCTGCCCGACGCCATTCGGGCGTTGTGGCAGGGAACGCAGGTTTTGGTGACGAACGGACGGACATTCTGGTCGAAGGTTGGCGGCGTGTCGGCCGCTAAAACCGAAAAAGACAAAACGAACCCAATTTGCCAGAACCGCCACATCTGTCAATAGTATAGGATGCAATAGAATGCAAGCTCCAGGAGCCTCCAAACCGCCGCCCGGCGTGGTGTTCGACAGCGCCATGTCGAGCGTGAGCGACGCGTTGGCGCTCACCATTCTTTACGGGCTGGAAGCACGCAACGAGGCGCGGGTGCTTTCGGTGAACGTCAGCCGACCGAGTCTTAAGGCAGCGATGTTCTGCGACGTGCTGGCCCGGTTTTTCGGAAACTTTCGAGGCTTCCCCGTCGGATTGGCGGGCGGCACCGCGATCGAGGAACAAGGTGTGCTGGCGGAAGTTGTGGATCGAAAGGATTCGTCGGGTGCACCAGTCTATCCCCGAACGGTTCAGAAATTCACCGACACTGGATTGGTCCCGGCAACGGCGCGAAATGTTCTGACCGCTCAGTTCGACGGCAACGCGGTAATCATCCTCACTGGACCAGCGACCTGCCTGGTTAAAATGCTCGAGATGCCCGGGGTCGAGAAGCTAATCGCCGCAAAGGTCCGATCGCTGCACGTGGTGGAAGAGGGACTACGCGGCGATCCCGCCGCAGGCAAGAAACTGTTGTCGGCTTGGCCGACACCGATCGTAATGGTCGGAGCGGAAGTCGGTGCCGCGGTTCCCTATCCGGCCTCGAGCTTCGAAAAAGATTTCAGTTGGGCGCCGAACCATCCGCTGGTCGACGCTTATCGCGCATCGCGCGGCAGCGCCTTGTCGACCTCCGGAGCCGCAGGCGCGGTGCATGCCGTTCGTCCGGATGCCGGGTTGTTCACGTTGTCGGAGGCGGCCGGCAAGCTGCGCACCTTACGTGTCGAATCGTCGCGCCAGGAGGAGCTGGCACGCGTGTACACAGAGTTGGCGAGCGCGCAGCCGAGTCGTCAGCCGCGGGGCCGGCGCGGGCAGTAGACGGTTAAGATTTTTTTGCTTGCCCTCAGCGGCATTTCCTACGACACTGAAATTTAATGAGCACCCCGAGACTCCCCGAGACTGCACCCGTGCGCGAGCCGGCCGATCGTTGGACCACTGCTGAAGCGGCGGAACTCTACGACGTCGCCAGTTGGGGCAAGGGCTATTTTTCCGTCGCCAAGAACGGCCATCTGTGCGTGCACCCCGACAAAGATCCGAATCGCCAAATCGATCTCAAAGAACTCGTCGACAATATGGACCTGCGCGGCATCTCGCTGCCGATCCTGATTCGCTTTGGTGAAATCCTGCAGCATCGCTTGGGCGAAATGCACGGCGCGTTTCAAAATGCCATCGCCGAGCATGGCTACAAAAACAACTACTGCTGCGTGTATCCAATCAAGGTGAATCAGCAGCGCCAGGTAGTGGAAGAAGTCTTTGAGTTCGGTCGGCCGTACAAATTCGGACTGGAAGCCGGATCGAAGCCCGAGCTCCTCGCGGTGCTCGCGATCGCCGACAATCAGACCCCCATCATCTGCAACGGATTCAAAGACGACGAATACATTCAGATGGTGATGCTGGCGAAAAAGATCGGCCGGCAGATCATTCCAGTGGTCGAGAAGTACACCGAGCTGGATCTGATCCTTAAGCATTCGCAGCAGGTAGGCGTGCGCCCGGTGATCGGGCTGCGCATCAAACTGGCGAGCCGCGGATCGGGACGTTGGAAATCGTCGGGCGGCTATCGTTCGAAATTCGGGCTGACGGTGACCGAGGCGCTCCGCGTGCTGGATCAGCTCAAGACCATCCAGATGGACGATTGCCTGCAACTGCTGCACTTCCACTTGGGCAGCCAGATTACAAACATCAGGCAGATCAAGGGCGCGGTGATCGAAGCGTCGCGCGTGTATGTCGAGCTGAAGCGCGCGGGCGCCGGCTTGAATTACATGGACGTGGGCGGCGGGCTGGGCATCGACTACGACGGATCGCAGACCGATTTCGAGTCGAGCGTGAATTACACGCTGCAGGAATACGCCAACGACGTGGTGTATCACATTCAGAGCGTGTGCGACGAAGCCGAAGTGCCGCATCCGGTCATCGTGTCGGAAAGCGGTCGCGCGGTCGCCGCGTATCACAGCGCACTGGTCTTCAATGTTCTGGGAGTGACGGGATTCGGAGACAATGATTCGCTGCCGGAGATTCCGGACGACGTCGAACAGCCCCTTATCGATCTGAAAGAAACCATGCGCGGGCTGACTAACAAGAATCTGCTGGAAAGTTTTCACGACGCGCAGCAGTCGCTGGATTCGGCGCTGAATCTGTTCAGTCTAGGATACCTGCCGTTACAGCAGCGCAGTTGGGCGGAGAGCATCTATTGGCAAATCTGCCGTCGCATTCAGAAGCTGGGGAAGGAACTGGATTATTTCCCGGAAGAGCTGGAAGGGTTGGACGGTCTGCTATCGGACACGTATTTCTGCAATTTTTCGCTGTTTCAAAGCATGCCCGATAGCTGGGCAGTGAAGCAGCTCTTCCCCATCATGCCGATTCACCGGCTCGACGAAGAGCCGTTCCGCCACGGCATCCTGGGCGACATTTCCTGCGATTCGGACGGCAAGGTGGATCAGTTCATCGACCGCCGCGACGTGAAGAAGACGCTGCCGCTGCATCCGTTCAACGGCGCGCCCTACATTCTGGGCGCTTTTCTGGTGGGCGCGTATCAGGAGATCCTCGGCGACCTGCACAATCTCTTTGGCGACACCAACGCCGTACACGTTCGCCTGGATGCCAACGGAGCGGTGGTGCTCGAAGCCGTCATTCAGGGCGACACTGTTCGCGAGGTGCTGGATTACGTGCAGTTCCACTCAAAGACGTTGCTCGAACAGTTCCGCCGCGACGTGGAGGCTGCGGTGCGGGACAAACTGATCGGGTACGAGGAATCCGGCGCGCTGCTGCGGTTTTACGAAGACGGTCTGAACGGGTACACCTACCTGGAAAGATAGAAGGCATGCGCCGTCTCGTTCTGTGGCTGGTCTGCACCGCAGTTGTCTTCGCACTTCCGGCTCCGCCCCCGTTCCTGCTGCCCGACGACGCGGTCCCGCGAAAGCATACTGTCGAGCTGACCATCGATCCGTCGCAGCCAACGTTCG
>DASYPO010000121.1:0-11029 GCA_036006545.1 Bryobacteraceae bacterium | reverse complement strand
GGTATTTCGCAAGCTGATTTTTGGAATCATAAGTTTCTGATGGGGGAAGGCATCGGTGGCCGCGCCGCGAAACATCTGCAGGTTCAGATCTACGACGATCAGGAGGCAAAGGGCACCGTCACGGCGGGCATCTATCGCGAACTGGAAAAAGGTAAACGGCACGCCTGGCTTATTTCCATACCATTGACTGATCCGGATTGCGGGCATCAGGCCATTGGAGTTCTCAATATAGGCACGTTCGATCCAAGAAGCGCCGACGTCGTGCGGGTGCTCAAAGAGCAGCTCGACGAGTTGGATGAACTCAGTTTCAAGGTGCTGAATAAGATCCTTGCCGTGATACCCTCAAGGTAGAGGAAGCAACGTATGGGCGTCATAAAGGCCGTCACTGTAGGAAAGGGCCTGGAAGCTTTTACTCTCCAAAAGCGATCGGCTGCCGCGGCGGGCACCAAGGAAGTTGAAGGTCTGTCCAACCAGGAAGTCTACGAAGCTTTTCTCAAGCGGCTGCTCGAAGAAGCGGATAAAATCTCAGCCAACGCCGTCGAAGAACCCACCCCCCCGCCGGCGCGCCGTTAAGAACATCGCCCCCATCAGAGCCGCGACCAAAGGAAGCGGTGCTAATTCTCGGTCAGCTTCTCGACCTTCTCCACCACCAGATACTCCACCGGTCCGCGTCCCGATTCGAGCCTCAAGCCGAGTTGCTCGCGAACTGCTGTGAAAATGTCGGGAACATCGCGGAGCTGCTCCGCACCGGGCGCGTCCGCGGGCGTGTCGGGCCGGAAGCTAAGCCGAAAATCGTAACGCGCCGGCAGCCCGGTCTTGTCGATGACTTTGCGATCGAGAAAACGCGACAGGAAGAACGCGAGGTAATCCGTCTTGACGTTCTGACCCTGTAGTTCACCGCGAGCGGCCAAGCGGATCGGCGGGTAATTAATGTCGTCCGGGCTATGTGTCACCAGCTTCGCACCGCCCTTATCGAGTACCAGGTTCCATACCGCTTGCTCTTTGGTCTCGCGCCGGACCTTCAACTTGAAACGCTCTTCGAGGAGGTTGGCCAGCATGTCGTGCAGCTCGTCGACCGTGCCTGGCCGCGCCGCCCTGGCTTCGATGTCGAAGCGGTCCGTGTCGACCCAACCGGGTGCGCCGGAAATCTGGCGATCCGTCACGCTGTACGCGATGGTCATCATCAGGCGTAGCGTCACATTGCTCCCGGTGTATGCCTGGTTCCCCGGCATCGGCCGGATAATGGCGCGCTGATCCGTCGCTCGCGTCGGTTTGATGGATGCGACCTCGAACGCCAGCGGCTCTTTCTTCTGCGCCTGCGCGTACAGGCCTGTGATCACAACTGCGGCGGTTGTGACCGCGATGAATGTCCATTTCGCCAATCGCATTCGGAACCTCGAAGTATTGTCGATTGTCGCAAATTCTCGAAGAGGGATGCAGCTCCCTATTCGCTCCGGAGGATTGAGACTGGATCGATCCGCACCGCGTGGACGATCGCGGGCAGCGCCGCCAGCAGCGCGGCGGTGAAGATCGTCGCCGCTGGAATCGCGAGCGACGAGAAATTGGTGACCCTCACCTGGTAGAGCAGCGACTCGATGGATCGCACCGAGAACAGACCCAGCGCGACACCGATCGTCGCCCCCGTCGCCACCATCGCAAGCACAGTGGCGGTTATACGCCGCGCGATATCTCCAGCGGAAGCGCCGATCGCGAGACGTATCCCGATTTCACGGCGGCGCTGCACCACCGAGTAATTGAGCACGCCGTAAAGTCCCACCCCGCCCAGCACCCAGGCGACGATCGCAAAGAACAATGCCAGCAGCGCCAGCAGCTGTTCGCGCACGGTGTGGGATTGCACGATCTCGAGCTGGGTTTGAAGATTGCTGACCCGCAGTCCCGGCATAGCGGCCGCCACTTCACGGCGGAGACTTGCGGCAAGGGCCAGTGGATCCGCACTCGCGGTGCGGATCACCAGCGTCTTGTTGGTGATCGGCGCCAGTGTTCCGTCACTCTTCCGGATCGGAATCGCGACGTAGGCAACGGGCAGGTCCGGTCCGCGCAAGTTCTGGTAGCGCGAATCCGCGACCAGTCCGGCGATCTCGAATTTACTCCGCGATCCATCGTCGCTCACGCGCTCAAACCAACCTCCCACCGGATTTCTGCCGTCGAAGTACCGCTTCGCGAAGGTTGCGTTGACTAAGAGGGCGCCGGGATACACGTCGTTGGATCGAAGGTCGCGTCCGGCCAACAGTGGAATCTTCATGGCTTCCAGCCATCCCGGCGATACATCCAGGAAATACACGATGCCTTCAGCAGGCGGCCCGCCATTGAGCGCGATTCGTCCGTTCCATCGATTGCCGTTCATCGGCGCGAAACCGGCGAGCGCTGCGGATTCCACTCCCGGAGTCTCACGAAGACGCGCGACTAATTGCTCCCAGGCCACGGGCGGCTGCGGCCGTTCGGCGACGGTGTCCAGCGCCAGGACACGCTCGGACGAAAATCCCGTGGGCCGATGGGACAGCTTCTCGAAGGTTGTGATGAACAATCCCGCCACAAAGTGGATGAGGAAACAGAAGGCAACCTGCGCGGCCACCAGCGCATGCATGAGGCGTCGGCGCGAATGCGGATCTTCCCCGCCCTTGAGCGCGCCCACGGGTTTGACCGACGATGCTCGCAGCGCGGGCGCGAGTCCGAATAGAAACGTCACGGCCAGTGCCAGCAGCACGCTGAAGGTCCCGACGCGCCAGTCCGTAGTCAAAACCAGGCGTGCCGGATTTCCGGGTGGATTGATCATCGCCACGACCAGCGGCGCCGACCAGCGCGCGAAGACCGCACCGAGAGCGGTGGCCAGCAGTGCGATCCACGCGCTTTCGACCAGAACCAACTGAACCAATCGAGCGCGGCCCGCGCCGATCGAGACGCGCAGCGCCATCTCGCGGGCGCGCGCGGCGGCTTGCGCGGTCATCAGATTTGCCACGTTCGCGCAGGCGATCAGCAGCACCAGTGCCACCAGAACGCTAAGCGCTGCCAGTGGCCGGCGAAAATCCCTCCGCATGGTGGATGCGCCCGCGGCCGCCGACGTCAGCTCGATGGTATGAGTGACGAAACTCTCGCGATACGCCTCGGGCATTGCTGGAAAACCGCTCAGGCGTTCCGTCTGCACCGCTCGCTCCACTACTTGGAGCTTCGTCCGAACGGTCTCGAGCGGCACGCCCGGCCGGACGTGGACCAGCGTGCGGAACCATCCCCAGGAGGGATTGATGACCGCACGCGCGTTAGTCATCATTGGCACGAAGACCTCGGTGAAGGTTCCAGTTTCCGTTCCGGTGAAGCGCGGTTCGACCACTCCTACGATTTCGTGCACCTTCGCGCCGATCCGAATGCTCTTGCCGACGACCGCCGGGTCGCGACCGAAGCGCCGCGTCCAGTAGTCATGCGACAGCACCGCGTAAGGATGGCCGCCGGGGATGCGATCGTCGTCTTCGGTAAACAGCCGCCCTACCGCCGGGCGAAGTCCGAAGGATGGGAACATCCAACCGGAGACGTGCTGAAGATAAGCCTTCTCGATTTCGGACGCGCCTGGAAGCTGAACGTCGTTGCGGCCCGCCCAGGAGATCGCGATCAGCTCGGCCTCGCCGCGCACGGCCTCGCGCATCCGCCGGAAGAGCGGGTATTCGTAGCTGTCGTCGATCTGCGTTTGCCCCTCATTGGCGATGCCCACGCGCGATGCCATGTACAGCCGGTCCGCCCCGGCGATCGGCAGCGGGCGGAAAAGCAGCGCGTCGATCAGACGAAACGCCGCGGTACAGGCGCCGATGGCCAGTGCCAGAGAAAGAATCGCGGCGGCCGATGCGATTCGGTTCCTCCGCAGCCGCCGCCAGCCGAAAATCGCATCCGCGCGGAGGGAATCGAGCCACGCGGCCATGCGCACTTCGCGACACTCTTCGCGACGTCGAAGTGCCGAGCCAAAGGCGCGACGCGCTTCGTCTGAATCGCGACCCTGTTCGATGGCTTCCTCGATGTGCGCTTCCAGTTCCTCGTCGATTTCACGGCTCACTCGGTCGCCGCGAAAGACGTTCCTCAGACGCAACCACAAGGACATATCACACCGTCCTCAGAACACGATTGACCGCGGAGGTCACTGCTTTCCAGCGTTCTTCTTCAAGCTCGAGCTGCTTGCGGCCCGCCGCGGTCAGTTCATACGCCCGCGCACGTCGACCGTTGTCTTTGGTCACCCATTTCGCGCGAATCCAGCCGTCTAGCTCCATGCGGTGCAACGCCGGATACAGCGATCCCTCCTCGGCGTTCAGTACTTCTCCGGAACGATCCTTGATCGCGCTCATGATCGCGTAGCCGTGCAGGCCGGGCTTGCGCATTAGAATCTTCAGGACCAGCAGGTCCAGCGAGCCTTGCAGAGAGTCGGGTTTGGGCATACTCAGGCTTCTAAGTATACAGACGTCTGAGTAGAGCTGCGGTTAGGTCGCTTCGATCAGCCGTGCCGAACGCCCCGGCAGGTCCTTGGCGACAAAGGTGCCTGAGTGCTCCCCCAGATCCTCGCCCGACCAGTAGTCGCGAAGCCGTGACCGACCTTCGAAACGCACCGAGACCGTCTGCGGTTGATCGGTCCAATTGAACAGACACAGCATGCGCAGATCCTTCAACGTAACGACCCCCGCGCGCAGCGATTCATCTTCAAACGCCGCAGCGACTCCGGTTGGCGGCAGCAATTTGCGCAACATTGCCATGCGATCCGGCGGCATCTTGGTAAGATCGTCGCCCGAGAGGATCATTCCGCCGCTGGCATAAACCGCAGTCGCGTGAAACTGGAATTCATTGATCGGCAGCGTGCCGTCCAACACTACCGCGTCTGAATCGTTCCACCACAGCCGTCCGTTCTGCCAGTTGCGATTCAGATTCTGGCGCGCGATCTTCTCGATGGTCGGCCAGGTCCGCTTGATGTCACCCGAACTTCGCGACCCGTGAATCAAACCTAACGACGGCCAGATGGGATGATTACAACCCAGGATGAACCCGTCGCCCGCACCGCGCCGAATCGCTTCCATGCCGCGGCGATACGCCTGGATGCGCGTGGCTTTGGGATCGTGCAGGCGTCCGCCGTGCATCGCGCCCCAGAAGTTCGCGTCCAATTTGAAATAGGTGCAGCCCCACTCCTGCCGCATCGTTCGAAAAAGCGTCTCGAAGTGTCGTTGTACATCCGGATGGCTACCATCGAGCGCGTACCACGGCCCGCGACGCCAGCCTTGAAAAGTCACTCGATTGGCTGCCAACGGCTTTCCCTCTTCGTCCTTCATGAACCAATCGGGATGCTCTTGAAACACGTGCGATCCGGCTTCGGCGATGAACGGCGCGACCCAGATCGCCGGCTCGAATCCGCGCTCGCGAATTTGCTTCAGCACGCCGCGCACGTTGCCGCCGAAGGCCGCGCCTGTTTCGAGCCAATCGCCCATCGCCGGCTGATAGCCGTCGTCGATCTGCACATATTTCAGCGCGGGAATCGTCTTCGCGATGGTGTCGAGATTGTCCAGCACTTGTTGCGCTGTAACGCGCGGTCCGAAGCAATACCAGGAGCACCAGCCGGTGGGCGGCGCGGGAAACTTCAACGGCGGATGATTCTGATTCATGCGCTGCGCGAGGCGCTCCAGCAGCACCGCGCGATTTGGACCGGAGTCGACGGTGAACTCTTCCAGTTCCAGGGTCTCGCCGGGTTGGATCTCCATTCCTTCGGTATCGAGCACCACGTCGATCGCGCCGTCGCGGAGATAGAACCGGCCATTGAAGCGCTTGCACGAGGTGAAGGCCAACAGCACCGTATCACCGCCTGGAGGCGTCAGGGTGAGCATGCCGGAAAACGCGCGGACCCCGTCCGGCTGGGGCATTTTGTAGTGCTGCAACTCGGAGTAGCCCAGGTCGACCGGTTTGGCGAGGGTCCCTGCGGTCTGCGATAGCATTTGAAAACTCTCGCCGTAGATGCGTGTCTCGGGTGGGAGCGAGTGCTCGATGCGGAACAGGATGACATCTGGGCGGGCCACCCTCTGAGCGCCGCTGCGCTCACGACGATAAATGATCCGCGACTTGCATACATTGCCGTTCCATTCGCGGTCGAGGATCATACCGGGCTGTCCCGATCCCAGGAAAGGTGGCGACGCCTTCACCGCCGCCAGATCGAGCTTTGAGGAAGGCGCGGCATTAGCGCTATAGTTGGCGAGAACAGCGACAGATGTTTTGAGAAGATCGCGGCGGTTCACGCTCTCAATCGTATCGCAAGGCGACCAGCGGATCGACCTTGGTCGCGCGGCGCGCCGGCACCGCGCTCGCGATGAAGGCGGCCACCAGAAGAATCGCCAGCACTCCGGCGTACGCCAGCGGATCCACTCGGCTCACGCCATACAGGAACCCCGAAACCAGTTCCGACGCCGCCAGCGACGCAAGTAATCCGGCTACCAAACCCAGCACGATTGCCCGCGAGTTCACGCGCACCACCAGCCCCACCACTTGTTCGGGCCGGGCGCCTAAAGCCATGCGCACGCCGATCTCGCGCCGGCGCTGCTCCACCGAGTACGCCAGCACGCCGAACACGCCGAGTGTCGCCAGCACCAACGCCAGTATGCCCAATGCGCCGGCGATGGCGGACGCAGTTTTCGCCGGCAACAGCCACTTGCCGAGCTGATCCGCCATGTTTGAAGTCGTGACGATCGCGCGCGGTTCCACTTGCGTAGCCGCGGCGATCACATCGCGGGCGCCAGGTCTGCTGCGCATCACAATGTTGCTGCGCTGTCCGCCCAGGTACGGGCTGAACCACATCGGTTCGACGGGTCCCAGGCCGAGAAGTTGCGCGTCGCGCACCACGCCCACCACTTCACGCACGTCCGGCTCATTGATAATGCTCTTGCCGATCGCGCTTTCGCCTGGCCAATACTTCGCGGCCAACGCCTCATTGACGATCACCGGCTTGCGCGTGACATCTTCCAGCACGAAGTCGCGACCGGCGACCAGTGGGATATCGAACACACCGAAGTATCCGGGAGAAACAAACTGCACCAGCACGGGCTGCGCGGCATCCGGATTCTGATCGGGACGACGCGTGGTGGTGACCGCGCGCGAGTTGCCCAGCGGAACGAACTCGGTCAGGGCCAGCTTCTCCCCGTCGGCCAGCGGCCGCAGACGTTCGACGATGCGCGCCATGGCGACCTTGCCGCGCGCGCTGTCGTAGGTGCCGGCGGGAAGCTCCACGGTGACGATTTCGACTCCCTGAGTGCGGTAGCCGACATCGGTGCTGCTGGCCTGGCGCACGCCCCGCAGCATTAGTCCCGAAGCAGCCAACAGAATGACGCTGATGGCCACCTGCGCGCCCACCAGGATTTCCCGCATGGCGAATCGCGATCCATTGCCACCGATGTGTTGCTTCAACGCTTCAGAAACGCTGAGGCGCGTGCATCCGAGAGCCGGCGCGAGCCCGAAAACCAGCGACGCTACTAACGCCAGCGCGATCGAATATCCGAGCACGGTCGCGTCGGGCACGATGCGCAACCAAGGAACATCGCCGGCCATGATGTTGATCACAACGCCGGGCAAGACCTCGGCGAGCAGCAGACCGAGTCCACACGCGACCAGCGCCAAAACGGCGCTCTCGGTCAGCAGTTGCCGGATCAGCCGCGCGCGCGACGCACCGATCGCCAACCTTGCGGCAATCTCACGATGTCGAGCCAGCGAACGTGCCAGCAGCAGATTGCTGACATTCGCGCAGGCCAACAGCAGGACCAAGCCGACGGCGATAAACATCAGGACGAATGCCTGCGTCCCTTGCCGCTTGCGACCCGGACTATCCAGGAAGGCAGTTCCAGACGCGACCACACGTTTTTCCTTCGAGCCGGCGCTGCCAGCGGCACCGCGCTCATAGGGCTCGATAAATTGGGTCGCGAGCGAGCCGAGCTCGGCTTCCGCCTGCTTGCGCGAGACACCCGGCGCCAGGCGGCCGAGCATGGACGAACAGCAGTAGGTCGGGTCGCTGAGGAGCTTCTTGGAATCGGCCGTGGGACGGACCAACAAGAGCGAACTAAGGGGCGTGAACAGATCCTGCGGCGCGGGCCGCGAACTGGTGAAATGTTCCGCAGTTACGCCAACCACGGTGAACTGGGTATCGTCAACGCGGATTTGACGGCCAATGATGTGCGGATCGCCAGCGTAGCGGTTCTGCCAGGTGAAGTAGCTCAGAATCGCGACGGCGGTGGGTGATCCGGGATCGTCTTCGGAGTCCAGGAAACCGCGGCCGGCGGCCATATCGACACCCAGCACGCGGAAGAAATTGCCGCTGACGAAGAAGGCCGAGAGTCTACGCCCGCCTTGCTGGCCGTCCAGCCAAACGGCTTCGTCGCGCTCCATGACGAGTCCCGACATGGTTTTCGAATGGTCCCGAAGGAAACGATATTCGGACACACCGAAGCCACCGAATCCGGTGCGGCGTCCGGGGATCGCCTTGTTCAGGTTCACCACCTCAGAGGGCTTGTGCACAGGAATCGGACGAAGCGCGATGGTGTTGAAGACGGTGAACAGGCTGGTATTCAGGCCGATCCCCAGAGCAAGGGTGAACAACGCCGGGAGAGTAAACGACGGCTGTCGCCACAGGCTGCGGGCGGCGTAGCGCAGATCCTGAAAAACGCTTTCGATCCACGGCGCGAGCCACACCCCCCGCGATGCTTCGAGAGCCAGGGTCGAGTTCCCCATCTGCCGACGAGCGGCAAAGTGGGCTTCTTCCGCATTCAGACCGTCGCGCTGGAGCTCGTGCTCGGCCAGCGTGCGGTGCGCCTCCAGTTCATCGCGCAACTGGTCGCGGCGGAGCCAGAAGCTCAGGCGTCGAAGGAATTTCATTGAGCTGCTCCCATCGTCTATCGATGGAAGAAGTATGCGCTATTCGACTGCCAGTGTCAACCCGCGTCTTCCCCAAACAAACCTAATTGCCCCTGCCGGGCTGCTTCGGCGACCGGCTTGCGGCGTTTCAACGGGCTGCCGATGACCCCCAGCACGAGCACCTCGGTCACGGCTGCTCGCGGGACGAAAACCCTTTGATTCTGGAAGGTAGGATCGGGTGGGATCACAGAGAATCCGAACCCCTCCAGTAACATGAGGTTATTGGGGGCGATCCCTTCCAGCGTGTCGCCATCGCGAAATGCAAAACGAAGCCAAATTCCGGGCGATTTGGGGCGGGTGGCAAACGACCGCTGCTTTTGCCAAGTCTCACCAGCCTCTAAATCTCGAACAAAACAAACAACTTTCGTCTCTCGGTAGGGAATTCGGACATGCGCACCCTCGGGAGTCAATAAGTCGAAACCATCCGCTTCGAATCCATCCGGGCTACGGACGAAGCCGGACAGCGTTTCGCGGTCGAAACGGGCAACCAGGACCTTTTTGTTCGCCGATCCTGCCATTTCAGCCCCGCTCGGCCCCCAAGTTCCACACTACATTGCCTCTTTTTCTTCCAAACAATTTCGCAAGTATTGTATCATTAGGCTCAATGCAGGCGGCGGCGCCTCTGCGGGAGCCATTGTCCGGGTGCGTACGGTCTTTTCTCGACTTTTGCCGGGTCGAAAAGGGCTTGGCGATCAATTCTATCGACTCTTATCAAATTGATCTTAAACGATTTAGTTGCTTCATGCCGAATACGGAAACCGACCGGTCGGCCGCCGACCTTTCGAGTTACGTCGAGTCTTTGTACAGTGCGGGCTTGTCGGCGCGGTCGATCGCCCGTCATATCACTACTTTGCGCAACTTTTATCGCTTTTTGACCCGCGAGGGCAAGATCGAACGCGACCCCACCGAATTAATGGCGCTGCCGCGTCAGGCCAGCCGTTTGCCGCGCTACCTCAACCGGACGGAAGTGGACCGGTTGCTGGCCGCGCCAGCCGTCGAGAAACCTGCCGGGCTGCGCGACCTGGCCATGCTCGAGGTGCTGTACGCCTCCGGGCTGCGGGTCACCGAACTCTGCCGGCTGGAGCTGTCGGCGGTCGATTCGGACCTGGGGGTGCTTCGGGTTCGCGGCAAAGGTGGCAAACAGCGACTGGTGCCCTTTGGTGATTCTGCGCGGAAAGCGCTCGAAAGCTACCTGAGCTCCGGACGGCCGGCGCTCTTGAAGGGCCGGGCTTCCAAATTCATGTTTGTGACGGCACGCGGCGGAGCCATGACGCGGCAAGGTTTTTGGCGACTGTTGCGGGTCCACGGACGCAGCGCCGGAATTTTCGAGAAGCTCACCCCCCACACCGTGCGGCACAGCTTTGCGACGCACCTGGTCGAGGGGGGCGCCGACCTGCGCAGCGTGCAGATCATGCTGGGGCACGCCGACATTTCGACTACGCAAGTGTATACTCACGTGGCCCGTCGACGGCTTCGCGAAATCGTCGACCGGCATCATCCGCGCGCATGAGAGGATCGGGCCAGCCGGGCGGCGGATCGAGGACAAGGAACGAATGAGCGATTACATGTTCATGCTGGAGAGCCACCTGAGCGCGGAGCAGTTCCGCGTGGTGGGACAGATGCAAGCCCTGGCTGCGAACGCGGGCGTGAATCTGTTCCTCACCGGCGGTGCGTTGCGCGACATGCTGGGCGGGTTTCCCGTGCGCGACCTCGATTTCACGGTAGAGGGCAACGCCAGCAAGCTCGGCAAGTCGGCGACGCAGAAGCACGGCGCCGTGCTGGTCGCGACCGACGATCTGCGTAAAGCCGTCGAGCTGCGTTTTCCGGGAGGCGTTGAAGTGGAGATCGCCATGGCCCGGCAAGAGCGCTATCCGAAAGCTGGCGGGAAACCGCAGATCAGTCCCGCCACCATTCACGAAGATCTGCGTATGCGCGACTTCACGGTCAACGCGGTGGCGCTGTCTTTGAATAAAGCGTCGCTGGGCTTGCCGATCGATCCCACCAATGGCGTCGGCGACATCGAGCGCAAGGAATTGCGCGCTATTCACAATTATTCCTTTTACGACGATCCGGCGCGCATGCTGCGCTTGTTCCGCTTCAAGGT
>DASYPO010000120.1:0-5518 GCA_036006545.1 Bryobacteraceae bacterium | reverse complement strand
ATTCCCGACAACCTGATTCTCCGCGCGGCTCATTTGATTTGCGACGCAATCCGCTTTCGCGGACGCGTCTCGTTTCGGCTCAGGAAGAGCATTCCGATGGGCGGCGGGCTGGGCGGAGGATCGTCGAATGCGGCGGCAGTGCTGCTCGCACTCCCAGTGCTCGCGGGGGGGGATTTACCTCTCGAAACGCTGGTCGAGATCGGGGCGGAACTGGGCAGCGACGTGCCCTTTTTTCTAACCGGCGGGACTGCGATCGCCTTCGGCCGGGGCACCGAATTCTATCCCTTGCCCGACCTCGTCGCCGAGCCGATTCTGGTCGCCGCAACCGGCGTTCACGTCGCCACCGGACCGGCTTATACGGCGCTCGGCCGTCAATTGACTTTCACCGGATCGTCAAGTAAAATTAATGGTTTCCAGGCCTATGTGCGAGCGTTAGACGGGATGCGCTCGGCGTCGGCCGCGTGCGGGCTCAGCGCCAACGATTTCGAGCCGGTCGTCTTCGGTCAGTTCCCCCAGCTTAAAAAGGTCGAGCGAAAGTTGCGGGGGACGGGTGCCGCTGGAGTCAGGATGACCGGAAGTGGCTCGGCGATCGTGGCGCTGTTCGGATCGTCAGCGGATCGCGACCGCGCGCGAGCGAAATTGGTAGGGGATGGGATGCCAGGCGTGGCACCAGCATCGCTAATCAGTCGAAAAAAGTATCAGGCGATGTGGCGAAAAGCGCTTGGCGAGCATCTTGGTTCTGAGAGTCGTTCAACGGGTGAAAGCTTATGGCCGCCCCGAAGCCGATACGCGCGATGAGGTTTAACCACTTCAAGGTTTTCACGGGCAACGCAAATCCTGCGTTGGCAGCCGAAATCTGTTACGAGCTTGGTTGTCAGCTGGCGGCCGTGAACGTCAAGCAATTCTCGGACGGCGAAGTGCACCTGCAAATCCAAGAAAACGTTCGGGGCGCCGACGTTTTCGTGGTGCAACCCACCTGCACGCCCTCCGATAAACACATCATGGAATTGCTGCTGATGATGGACGCGTTGAAGCGCGCTTCAGCGGAACGCATTACGGCAGTGTTACCCTATTATGGGTACGCGAGGCAGGACCGCAAGGACCGCCCGCGGATGCCGATCTCGGCGCGCCTGGTGGCAAGTCTACTGGAACGAGCCGGGGCCAATCGTATCCTGGCGCTCGATCTGCACGCCGCGCAGATTCAGGGCTTCTTCGATGTCCCGGTGGATCATTTGTTTGCTACGCCGGTGATGATCGATTACTTCGACGAGATGCGAGGGGATGCTACTACGGTGGTGTCGCCGGACGCCGGGGGTGTGGAGCGCGCACGGGCGTTCGCCAAACGGTTGGATTCGCCGCTGGCGATTATCGATAAGCGGCGGACGGATGTAAACGTAGCCGAAGTGATGCATATCATCGGCGACGTGGCGGGGCAGGATTGCTTGATCGTGGACGATTTGATCGACACGGGCGGCACGCTGGTCAAGGCGTCGGAAGCGCTGCTGGGACAGGGTGCCCGAAGCGTTCGCGCATGCGCGACGCACGCGGTGTTGTCGGGACCGGCGGTAGAAAGAATTGAGAATTCGGAGATCGAGGAAGTGATCGTGACCAATTCGATTCCCTTGAGCGAGGACGCGGATAACTGCACGCGGATCAAGCAGCTTTCCGTAGCGCCGCTGCTGGCCAAGGCGATTCAATCGATCCACGAGGACGGCTCGGTCAGCGCACTTTTTGTCTAAGGAACTGGGATGAGAAAAGATATTACGATTCAAGCGGAGCCGCGCACGCTGCGTGGCAAGAATGAAGCGCGTCGGCTGCGGGCGTCGGGTTCGGCCCCGGGCGTAGTTTACGGAGCAGGTGGCGATTCGATCGCGGTGGCGGTGAGCCCCAAAGAGATCAATCGCATCCTGCACAGCAAGACCGGGCACAACACGATTTTCAACCTGAGTTTTGAAGGCGGCGCGGCGGTGCCGGTGATGATCGTCGACTGGCAGAACGATCCGGTGCGGGAGAATCTGCTGCACGCGGATTTCAAGCGCATCGATCTCACCAAGCACCTGCGCGTGAAGGTGCCGGTGCACACCATTGGCGATCCCAAGGGCGTGAAGCTGCAGGGTGGTCTGCACGAACTGATCACGCGCGAAGTTGAAATCGAGTGTCTGCCGGATGATATTCCGGAGCATTTCACGATCGAGGTCGGCGAGCTGATGATCGGCATGAGCGTGCGCGCGAGCGACCTGGCGCTGGGTCCCAACGTGAAGCTGTTGAGCCCGCCCGAAGCGGTAATTTCGCACGTAGTGGCGATGAAGGCCGAAGAGGTCGCGGAGCCCGCGGCGGCGGTCGAGGGTTCGACCACGGCGGCACCGTCCGAGCCGGAAGTCATCAAGAAGGGTAAGAAGGAAGAAGAGGGCGCTGCTCCGGCCGACGAGAAAGAGAAGAAGAAGAAATAAGGGGCCAGAGGCCAGACGCCAGGGGCCAGCGCGATGGTCGAGTTTCTCATCGTTGGTCTGGGGAATCCCGGCGAGGAATACGAGCGGACGCCGCATAACCTGGGCTTCCGCGTGATCGACCGGCTGGCTGAAACCAATTCCATCCGCGTTACGCGTAAAGAGAATGTGTCGCTGGTGGGGCTGGGCCGGATTCGAGATGTTGAGGTCGCGCTAGCCAAGCCGCAGACCTACATGAATGTGAATGGCCCGTCGGTACGAGGGCTGCTCGAACGGTACGAACTGAAGCCGGACCGTTTGCTGGTGGTGTACGACGAGTTGGCGTTGCCTTGGGGCGAGCTGCGGGTCCGGCCGAAAGGTTCGGACGCGGGCCACAACGGGGTGAAGAGCCTGATTTCGAGCTTGGGTACGCAGGAGTTTGCACGGATTCGCATGGGAATTCATCCCGGGCATCCGGTGGATGGAGTGAAGTATGTGCTCGCGCCGTTCAAGCGGGCACAGTGGGAAGAATCGGAAGAAATGGTGGGCCGAGCGGCGGCCGCCGTCGAATCCGTAATCGCGGAGGGCGTCGAGAAGACCATGGCGGCTTACAACCGTCGCGCCCAAGGCTTAACTGAAGAGGAAGAATGAGAGTTTACGAAGAGCTGTTTATTTTGAAGCCGGACGCTCCGGAAGAGGAGGCCGACGCCTTTATCGAAGGGGTAAAGACGTTGATTACGACCGGCAAAGGAACCATCGACAAGGCGGAGAAGTGGGGCGTGCGTAAGCTCGCCTATCGCGTGCAGAAATACAACGAGGGCGGCTACGTCCTGATTCAATTCAGCTCGACGCCTGAGCTGGTGAAAGAAGTCGAGCGCCGCATGCGCGTAACCGACATGGTGATCAAGTTCATCACCGTGCGGATCGACGAGAAGATGAAGAAGATCGAGAAGCGCAAGAAGTCGCGCGATAAACGTGCGGCTCGTCGTCCGGCGCCACCACCGGCCCCGGCGCCCAGCGCTCCGTCTGAACCGGCTGCAGCAGCACCGGGCTTGCCGGGTCAACCGGCGGTTGCGCATCCGGCTCCCGCTGCCCCGATGCCTGCAGCGCCGTCCGATGTTTCGCCCGCAGCCGAAGTCGCCCCTGCGGCGAAGGAAGAGTAATCGAGGATCAATCACATGGCGGAAACCAGAGGCGGACGACCCATGAGCGCTTCGCAGCGCCCCACCGGCGGAGACAAAGCCATCGCCGGCAAGAAACAGTATTTCCGGCGCAAGAAGTTATGCCGGTTCTGCGTCGATAAGATCGACGACATCAACTACAAGGACGTGCGTTTGCTCATGTCCTTCATTTCCGAGCGCGGCAAGATCACGCCGCGGCGCATCTCGGGGGTATGTGCTCCGCATCAGCGGCGCCTGGCCGAATCGATCAAGCAGGCGCGCAACATTGCGTTGGTGCCTTTCTCGACGTCAATCTAAAAGGTGAAACATGGAAGTCATACTGCGAGAAGACATCGATAAACTGGGCCAGCGCGGACAGATGGTGAAGGTAACCGCGGGCTACGCGCGCAATTTCCTGCTGCCTCGGCGGATGGCCGTGGCGGCCACGGAATCCAACAAGAAGATCGTCGAGCAGGAGCGCCAAGCGCATCTGCGTCGCGATGCCAAGGCGGCGTCTGAAGCGAGCGAGCTAGGCAAGCTCATGTCCGCCGTGGAACTCACCATCACGCAAAAAGCCGGCGAGAACGATCAGCTCTTTGGGTCGGTCACTACCAGCGACATTGCGGCAGCGCTCGAAAGAGCGGGGTATTCGATCGATCGTAAGAAGATCCAGATGGACGAGCCGATCAAGCAATTGGGCGATTACAAAGTCAATGTTCGGTTGCATCGCGAAGTTGCCATCGAGATACCAGTCCACGTGGTGAGGGAAGACGCCTAACTCCGACCAATCTGTAGTGGAACGGCTCGAGTCCGCGGCGAGCGGCCGCATTGGTGTCGACCGGCGCTTGATCCGTTCCATACTTGAAAGCGATACTGCGGCTTCCGAAGCGCTGCGCTTCGCACGCTCGAAGCGCGAGCATCTTCCCGTTGATTTGGAAGCGCTTCTGCTGGACTTGTTCCGGCATCTCCAGGCGCCCGAGTCGCTGGATTTCTACGTCGATCTGATTCGCGAAAATCCCGAAGAAATCGACGACGAACTGGTCCAGGCCTTCCTGCCTTTCGGCGCGAAGGCGATCGGCCCCCTGCTGTTTTTGTATGACGAGCTGGGCGAGGAACAGGGCGCGGACATCGCGTTTCTACTGGCCGGACTGCGCGTGCACGACCCCCGCGTTTTGAAGGTGTTGCTGGAGCGCCTGGAGTATGACGCAGCCGACGGAGCCTTCTGTCTGGGCCTGTACGGCGATCCACAATCCCGGCCGGCGCTCGAGAAAATGCTGGCCGAGGTCGGAGATGACGTCGAGGAAGAAGACGTCGAACTGCGACGCGAGATTGCGCACGCCCTGGAATTATTGGACGCGCCGGAGCCGGTCTACACGCCCGAGCCTTTCGATGTTTATGCCGCGTACCCGGAGCGCGCGCTTCCCGAATTTCGTGCGCTGAGCCGAGCGGACCGAATCGCCATGACGACCGATCCGGACCCGGAGATTCGCGGCGGCGCGTGGAGTGCGCTGGGTGATGAGACGGAAGAAGATCCGGCACTGCGCGATCGCATGCTGGCGCGGCTGACCGACAAGACGGTACCGATCGAGGAACGTGGCGGGGCGGCCGTTGGGCTGTACGGCGTCGCCGATCGCGACGATGTGCGTGAGGCAATCGAGGAATTGTACGCGCTCGGTGGCGCGCGGCGTGCGAACGCACTGGAAGCGATGTGGCGGTCGCTATGGAAACCATACGCGAAATATTTCGCTCCGCACCTTGAAGATCCGGACGTGGAGATCCGCCGTCACGCGCTGATCGGGGCGGGGTATTTTCGCTTGACGGCGCATCTCGATAAGATCGCTGCCTGTTTCGACAATTCCGATCTGCGTGACGACGCGTTGTTTGCCTACGCGCTGGCGATGCCGGGCGAGACCACGCGCGGCCGAGTGAAAG
>DASYPO010000119.1:0-4369 GCA_036006545.1 Bryobacteraceae bacterium | reverse complement strand
GCAAATTCCGTCGTCTAGCTTCGACTGCATTATCCTTACCCAGACTTTGCATTACATCTTCGACACCTCCGCCGCTATCGAGACCATTCATCGGATCCTCAAGCCTGGCGGTGTAGGGCTTGTAACGCTCCCGGGGATCAGCAAGATCTGTCGCGACCAGGCCGATCGCGAAAGCGATTGCTGGCGTTTTACAACGACGTCCGCCCGCCGGGCGTTTGCGAACCTGTTTGGAAGCGCCAACGTTCAAGTAGCGACGTTCGGCAACGTGCTCACGGCCACCGCGTTCCTGCAAGGACTCGCCGCACACGAATTGAGCAGTGATGAATTGGATCACAACGATCCCGATTACCAGGTTGTCATCACCGTATCGGCGCGAAAGGCAACGGAAAGGCGATGACAGCCTGCTCAGTTGCGCGCCGCTGCGCGGCACTCCTCCGTCGATTCCGATCGCGCTCGATCATTCTGATGTACCATCGCGTCGCACGAATCGGCTTCGATCCGTGGTCTTTATGCGTAACCCCGGAGCACTTCGCCGAGCATCTGGAAGTGTTGCGCCGAGTTCACCGCGTGCGGTTGGATCGAATGTCGCCGGGCTCCTTTCCGGGCAAGCGCGTCTCGGTGGCGATCACCTTCGACGACGGATATGCCGACAACCTGTACGAGGCCAAACGGCTGCTCGCACGATTCGATACACCCGCGACGTTCTTCATCACGACCGGAGCGATCGGTGGAGATCGCGAATTCTGGTGGGACGAGCTCGAGCGTCTGATCTATCACCCATCCGCGCCTCCCGCGTTCTTCGAGGGACCCGATGAGTCCCGCGAGCAGGCTCACCTGCGGTGGTACACACTCCTCCAGCCGCTGCCTCACGAGGCGCGTCGCCAGCAGCTCGATCGCATGCTGCAGGACGCCGGCCAGACCAGCGAGGCACGCGCCACTCATCGCGTACTCAACACCGATGAATTGCGCAGGCTCGCGGTGGACGATTTAGTCGAGATCGGCGCTCACACGGTGACGCATCCGCTCCTCGCCGCGCAGCCACTCAAATCGCAATTCGACGAGCTGCAACAAAGCAAGCAGTGGCTCGAAGATAATCTCGATCGCCCCATCACCAGCTTTTCCTATCCATACGGGGGCCGCCAGCATTATTCAGAGGATACGGTTGAAGCGGTGCGGCGCAGCGGGTTCTTGCGCGCCTGCACAACCGAACCGCATCCTTCCACCAATCGCGCGAGCCGCTTCGAATGGGGGCGCATCAACGTGACGGATATGGATGGCGAACAATTTCGCGAACTTCTTTCGACGGTCATCGCATAGGCTACGGCTCTACGCGCCGCAATAAACTCGCCACATCCAATTGAATCGGATGCGATTGAAAAGGACGGATTTCAGCGAACACAACCGTCCAGTTTGCTGGACTCACACCCAGCTTCGTCGGGCTCTACCAGGTCAACGTCGTGGCGCCCGCTGGACTCACCCCGGGTTCGTACCCGTCACGCTTAGCGTTACTCGTCAAGCGAGTCCTCCGCTTCTTTGCCGGTTCGCTGACCAGTTGTGCCGTCGCGACGCATGCTCGCGGCGGTCGTATAAGCCGGAGCCGGGCCTGCCGATAGCATAGGGACTTGCGCAAAACCGACGCATGCAGAGGACCGTGCTGCCTCCGGCGATCTGAATCGCATATAGGTAGGCGGTTTCGCGCAGTTAGTGGCAGGCAGCGTTTTATCGTGATCCGGTCTTCTTCAGTGGCCGCCGTCTTGGCACCTCATTGGCTTTCGCCGCCGGCTTCTTAACGGCTTCGAGACTCTTGCGCAAGGCCTCGATAATGTCGACGGCGGGTCGAGAGTGAGGCGCGCTTGCCGCCACACTCACCGTCTCCTTTCCCTCGACCTTCGCGGCTATCAAAGCCTCCAGCCGTTCGCGATACTTGTCGTGGTATTTTGCCGGCTCGAACGGCCCCGCAAGCGCGCTCACCAGCGACTTCGCCAGCGCGACTTCCTTTGGCGTCACAAGCGATTTATCGGCGCGCACCTCCTGGTCGGAACGCACCTCGGATGCGAAGTACATCGTGTGCGCCATCAGGCCGGTAGGGCCGGGGCGCAGGATCGCGACGCGGTCGCGGCGGTGCATGGCGAACTGCCCCACGGCCGCAAACCCCGCCTCGCGCATCGCCTCGTAGAGCAGCGCATAGGGCTTGCGTCCGGGCTCTCCCGGCTTTACGTAATAGGAAGCCTCGAAATACACCGGATCGATTTCCGCGAGACGCACAAATTCCACAATCTCCATGTCGGCGGAGGTCGACGGGACGATGGAACGGAGTTCTTCCGGCGCGATGGTCACAAAACGCCCCTGTTCGTACTCGTAACCTTTTGTGATGGACGCGGCGGGCACCGGCTCTTCCGAGGATCGTCCGACGGCGATTCGTCGCACCGGTTCAACGGACGGCGCAGTTTCGTCCCCGGCGGATTTAGGGTCGACGCGCATTTGTCCGTGGACAGGAGCGATAGTCGGCGCGGCGCGGGCAGCATCAACTTCGTCCTCCGTTGGTTCATCCTTTGGCGCGCTCGTACCGGGGACGTGGAAGAGTTCGCGCAGCGGAACACGCTCGCTGCGCGCGGCGCGCAGAAGGCGGACCGGAATGGTAATCAATCCAAAACTAATGTGTCCCTTCCAGACCGATGCTGCCATGATGTCTCCTCCGTGCCAGTGCGGCAGATGACCACAGGCGGGTGACGTTCCATCCGCCTTAAGCCGATCTTATTACGGCTCCGGCCTCGGTTTCTGCTATTCCCGATGCACGTTCGCTGCCGTTACGTCTTTCCTAAGAACAACAAATTGCGAATGACGCAGGTGTTCGTCCGGCGTCCATCTCATGCGACGCCCGAGTGTCACCCGGTAAGATGGACTCTGCAGAAAGGTCACGTGCCAGCGTTAGCGGCGATTCAGCTTGAAGGCGCGATTCTCGACGGAAAGTATCGCGTTGGGCGCCCATTGGGAAAGGGCGGGATGGGCGCGGTGTACCTGGCCACGCATCTGGGGACCACTCGGACGATCGCCATCAAGGTCATCGTTCCTGAATTAGCTCAGCGCGACGAGTTCATTCTTCGGTTCCAGCGTGAGGCGGAAGCCGCAGGCCGGCTGCGCCACCCGAATGTGGTCAATGTCACCGATTTTGGACTCACGACTCTGAGCGGGACGAGCCTGGCCTACCTGGTCATGGAATACCTGGACGGCCAATCGCTGGGCGAGCACCAAGCCGCGCACGGGCGGCCGCAGATCGACCTGGTGCTGGACATTGTTGATCAGGTTGCGCTCGCGCTCGACGCCGCACATCAGGCCGGCATCGTGCATCGCGATTTGAAGCCTGACAACATCTGGCTGGAATCGAATCGTCGCGGCGGATACAACGTGAAAGTCCTGGATTTTGGGATCGCGAAGTTGTCGGATCCGCTGGGATCGCAGGTGAGCGCGACGTCGGGCTCAGTGGCGGGACAACCCCAAGGGTCCACGACATCGTCTATGCCGGCGCTGGATCCAGAAAACACGGAGACGCTGGCGATTGCCCCGACGCAAGTCGTGAGCGGAACGCTGCAGACCATCGCCGGCTCGGTATTGGGGACGCCCGCGTACATGTCGCCCGAACAATGCCTCGGGGAAACGGTGGATTTTCGCGCGGACATTTACAGTCTCGCGATTATCACTTACGAATTGGTAGCGGGGATTCGGCCCTTTCATGCCGACACGGTGGCCGAGTTGCTCACCATGCAAGTAGAAAAGTTACCGCCTCCGCCCAGCGTGAACAATGCGGCGATTCCGAAACAGGTCGCGGCAGCCGTGCTGCAGGGGCTGGAAAAAGATCCCGCACGGCGTCCACCGACCGCGGGAACGTTCGCGGCGCTGCTCCGTGCAGGGGCACAAGGGGAATATGACGTCCTGCGGAAATCCAAGGACGTGTTTCACTCTCATCCGACGTATTTCCTTCCGGTCTTTCTGTTGTGCTTCCTTCCACTACTGCTGCCGCTAATGAGCGCGATGACGTATGCGGCGCGAGTTGCGTACCGGGCCAAGGCCGCGCCGGACACGATCCTGATCGTCGGATTGTATTTCATCTATCTTCTGCTGCTTTTGTTCTGCTTCCAGTGCGTGAAGGCCGCCAGCGCGCTCTTGCTTCGCGAGGCCATCGCAGGCGGCGGATTTCGCCCGGCGATCGGTCGGACGTTGGGACGAATCCTGCGGGGGCTTCCGCAGATTCTGCGAACCCAGTTGGTGAGCGCGATCGACTTGCGCCCGGTGTCATTTCGCGACAATCTGCTGTGGCCAGTGGTGTGGGGGATGGAGGATCTATCGGGACGCGCGGCAGTGGAGCGCTCGC
>DASYPO010000118.1:0-4438 GCA_036006545.1 Bryobacteraceae bacterium | reverse complement strand
CAAGCTCCGCATCCGATGCACGCTGCGGCGTCCATAGCGCTGTCGGCATCCTGCTTGGGGACCAGGATGGCATTGCCATCGGGCGCGCTGCCGGCCGAGACGGAGACGTAACCACCTGCAGCAATGATGCGGTCGAACGCGCCCCGGTCGACCATCAGATCGCGGAGTACAGGGAAAGCGCGCGCGCGCCACGGTTCGAGATACACATTCTCGCCGTCCTCGAAACTGCGCAGTGAAAGCTGGCACACCGTGGTTTCGGGCAGCGGGCCGTGCGCCACGCCGTTCACCATGAACCCGCAGGAGCCGCAGATGCCCTCGCGGCAATCGTGTTCGAACGCGATCGGATCTTCGCCGCGCAGGATTAGCGATTCATTGAGCACGTCCAGTGCTTCGAGCATGGACATATCGGGCTTGAGGCCCGGAGCTTCGTAGCGCACCATCTTGCCTACGGCACTGCGCGAGGATTGGCGCCAGATGTGAAAGATGAGCTTCACTTGTAGCTCCGCTGGCTGGGGCGAACATAATCGAACACCAGCGGCTCCTGATTCATCCGCGGCGCTTCATTTTCGCCGCCGTATTCCCACGCTGCGACGTAGCTGAACTTTTCATCGTCGCGGAGCGCTTCGCCATCGGGTGTTTGATGCTCTTCGCGAAAATGTCCGCCGCAGGATTCTTCGCGTTGTAATGCGTCGATGCACATCAGCTCGGCGAGCTCAAAGAAATCAGCGACTCGCCCGGCTTTCTCTAGCGACTGATTGATCTCCTCCGCCGCGCCAGCGACCTTCACGTCGCGCCAGTATTGTTCCCGCAACTCGCGAATTTTCACGATTGCTTCGGAGAGACCGGCTGCGTTGCGCGACATGCCACAGTGATCCCACACCAGCTTGCCGAGTTCGCGATGAAAGGAATCCACCGTTCGTGTTCCCTGGGTGTGGAGCAATCGACGGGTACGATCCTCGACGCCGTGCCTGACCGCGTGAAATTCCGCGTGCGACGCATCCACGGGATCGAGCTTATGACTCGCCAGATAATTGCCCAGCGTGTAGGGCACGATGAAATAGCCGTCGGAGAGTCCCTGCATAAGCGCGCTCGCGCCCAGGCGATTCGCGCCGTGATCCGAAAAATTCGCTTCGCCGATGACGAACAGGCCGGGGATGGTGGACATGAGTTGGTAGTCCACCCACAGGCCGCCCATGGTGTAGTGAATCGCCGGATAAATGCGCATCGGCACTTGGTAGGGATCTTCATCGGTGATGCGCTGATACATGTCGAACAGATTGCCGTAGCGTTCGCGGATTTGCGTTGCGCCCATGCGTTTGATCGCGTCGGCGAAATCGAGATACACGCCGAGACCGTGCTCGCCCACGCCGCGGCCCTCGTCGCAAACCGCTTTGGCCTTGCGCGAAGCCACATCGCGCGGAACCAGATTGCCGAAGCTGGGATAGCAGCGCTCGAGATAATAGTCGCGCTCGGATTCGGGAATTTGGCCAGGCGGGCGCTTATCGCCGGCGGTCACGGGAACCCAAATGCGGCCGTCGTTGCGCAGCGATTCGCTCATCAGCGTGAGCTTGGATTGATAGTCGCCCGAAACCGGAATGCACGTCGGATGGATCTGCGTGAAGCACGGATTTGCGAACGCCGCGCCGCGTTTGTGGGCGCGCCAAATCGCGGTGCAGTTCGATCCTTTGGCGTTAGTCGAGAGATAGTACACGTTGCCGTAACCGCCGGTGCCGAGCACCACGGCGTCCGCGGTGTGACATTCGATCGCACCGGTAACCAGGTCGCGCGTGACGATTCCGCGGGCGCGCCCGTCGATGACCACCAGGTCGAGCATTTCCGTGCGCGGGACCATGCGCACGCGTCCCGCGTCTATCTGCCGCTCGAGCGCTTGGTACGCGCCGAGGAGAAGCTGCTGACCGGTTTGGCCGCGAGCGTAGAAAGTTCGCGAAACCTGCGCGCCGCCGAAACTGCGATTCGCGAGCAGTCCGCCGTATTCGCGCGCGAAGGGGACGCCTTGCGCCACGCACTGATCGATGATGTTGACGCTGATTTGCGCGAGCCGATACACGTTGGCTTCGCGGGCGCGAAAATCGCCGCCCTTGACGGTGTCGTAGAAGAGGCGGTACACGCTGTCACCGTCGTTCTGATAATTCTTGGCAGCGTTGATGCCGCCCTGCGCGGCGATGGAGTGCGCGCGTCGCGGCGAATCCTGGAAGCAGAAACATTTGACGTTGTAGCCCAGCTCGGCGAGTGTCGCGGCGGCTGATCCGCCGGCGAGACCCGAGCCCACCACGATGATTTCGTGCTTACGCTTGTTGGCGGGATTCACCAGCTTCATTTCGAAGCGAGCTTTGTCCCACGCTTTTTCGATCGGACCGCTGGGGATGCGAGCGTTGAGTTCCATACGACTCAGACCAACTGCGGGATGAGGCGGGTGAGGACCGCGATCGGAATCGAAACAAAGCCGAAGAAAATGAAAAGCGCGGCGATTGTCGCCAGCCGTTTGAGACGCGGCGTGTGGCGCGGATGATTAACGCCAAGCGTTTGAAAGATGCTCCACAGCCCGTGCCGCAGGTGCATGCACAGCAGCAGCATGGCCAGGATGTAGAACGCCGAGACGGCGGGCACGCGGAATCCGGCGATCACGTTGCCGTAGGCGTCGAGTTCGTCGTAGGGTGTGCCGCCGACGCCGAACGTGAACTGCATCAAGTGATAGATGACGAACGCGCCGATGATCGGTCCGCTCATGTACATGGTGCGTGCGGAATAAGTGGACCCGGCGGAGCGGAAGCGGGCGTAGTCGCGCGGTCGGGATTCGGCGCGCAGTACCGCGAGCTTGAGCGAACTCCACACGTGCAGGATCACCGCGACGATTAGCAGTGCGCGGACGGTCCAGGTGAGGGCCGGCAATTCTCGCAGGGTGAGTGCGTAGCTGTTGAACTTGTCGGGTCCGAGGAAGATTTGGAGATTGCCCGCCAGGTGGGCCAGTGTGAACCCGGCGAGTCCCACGCCGGTCACGGCCATGACTGCTTTTTTACCGTTCGACGTGCTCCAGAAACTCGCCGCGCGAGGGGGCGCGAGTCCGGTTGCGGCTGCACTCATTGTGTGAGGAAGAACCCTTTTTGATCATACGCCATGGAGCGAGCCACATCGGCGAAATGGTTGGGTAACACAATGCCCGCTGGGTCGATCCATTAATAAGGAGGCAACCGCCATGGAATCAAAACCCGAAAAATGCGCTCACCCGAGCTGTGCTTGCACGGCAAAGGAAGGCAGTAAGTACTGCAGCACTTATTGTGAGGGCGAAGCCAAGACCGTTGACATCGTTTGCAGTTGCGGCCACCCCGGCTGTTCTCCCAGCAAGGCGTAGCTGCGACAGTAAATAGGCGGTGATACCATACGCGGGTGGCCGACTCAGCCTGGGTCCCGAGTCTTGCTTCCGACGTCCCGGCGACGACCACCACGCCGCGGCACACGGCCGTCGTGCGAATCACGCACTGGATCACCACGCTATGCTTCTTCGCCCTGCTGGTCAGCGGAATTGAAATCGTCATCTCTCATCCGCGCTTTTATTGGGGCGAAGTCGGCAACGTTCTAACACCTTCGCTGTTCGATCTGCCGATCCCAGCATCCAGGTCCGCCGTCAAAACTGGCTACGGATACGTACTGCCGGATCAGAACGGATGGAGCCGGTCGCTCCATTTTCAAACGGCCTGGATTTTGATCTTCACCGGATTGCTGTATGTCGGCTTCAGCCTCATTACTCGACATTTCGGAAAGAATTTGTTGCCGGCGCCGGCCGATCTTTCACCGCGGGCACTCTGGAAATCGCTGGTGGACCACCTGCCTTTCAAGCGGCAAGATCCAGCCGAAGACTGGTCCTATAACGTGCTTCAGCGGCTCGCCTACCTGTTCGTCATCTTGGTTGCGTTCCCGCTGATGATCTGGACGGGCTTGGCCATGTCTCCCGCCGTGACCTCCGCGATTCCTTTTACCGTCACAGTGTTCGGAGGGCAGCAATCGGCACGAACGCTGCATTTTTTCGCAACCGTATTTCTAATCCTATTTCTGCTGGTGCACGTTGTGGAGGTGTGGCGCGCTGGATTCAGGAAACGCATGCGACCTATGCTGACGGGCCGCGCCAGTGAACCGAAGGAGCACGCATGAGCAAGCTCTCGCGACGCAAACTTATTACCGGAGGGCTGGCCGCTACTGCCGGCGTGTCCGGTCTGGCGGTGGCCGCCCGCTTGGCGAATCGCTACGGGCTAATCCCGCCGGATTATCGTGGGATCTACGGGGCCGGTGAAACGCTGACCTACGCGTCGCAGCGGCTGCTGACGCGCCACTCGATGGCTCGCGAGTTTTCGCGCAGCCAGATTTCATCCAAACCATTCGCGAATGGCCGGCCTCCGAAGGGCGACGACTTCCAGCGTCTTCA
>DASYPO010000117.1:0-2510 GCA_036006545.1 Bryobacteraceae bacterium | reverse complement strand
GCGTCAAGCGCTATTGTTGGCGGATCACAACGCGTATCACTTGGGCGAAATGGTCGTGTTGCGGCGCCTGCTTGGCGCGTGGAGCTAACGCAGCCCGGCCTTCGACAGCATCGCCAGGAATTGTCCCTTAGTACGCATGTCGATCGCGGTGCCGACGAGTTTGCCGTCGCGATCGTACACGAAACTCTTCGGGATTCCATCGACGCCGAATAGGGTGTGCACGGTGCGGCCCGGATCAAGCAGGATCGGGAACGAGTAACTGTATTGCTTAATGAATGGCTCGACCTTGGCCAGTTCCTCGTCAGAGATCGCGAGAATCACCAAGCCGCGCGGCCCAAATTCCGAATGGAGCGTCGCGAGATCGGGCATCTCTTTGCGGCATGGCGGGCACCAAGTGGCCCAGAAATTCACCAGCACGACTTTGCCGCGCAGGGCGCTCAGTTTCCATTCTTTTCCACCAAGGTCGTGGAGCGTGAAATCGGCAGCGGCGCGTCGCTGCTCGAGCGCGTCCAGTTTCTTTAATGCTTCGGCGAATGGGGCGGCGTCCAGCGTGACCTTGACGTTTTCGTAACGCACCAACTGCGCCAATTGTTCGTATAACCTGGATCCGCGTTGCGGCTGCTCGCGCAGTGCATCGGCCAGCGTGGCCGCGACCTCCTGGAGCGTGGACGCTCCGAAGTCTCCTTCGGTCGCGAGATTGGCGAGGCCGCCGGCCAGGCTCTGCTTCATTACGGTTGGAGGACGTTTGCGTATACGCTGAGACAGATCGCGGGTGACGGCGCCGCGCTGGTCGTCCGGTACTTTACGGAGCGAACTGATCTTGTCGGAGATGGCCTTCTCGTCGGGGCTGGGAGTGGGGCGCGTTTGGGCGATCGAGAGCGCGAACAAGAGGAGGGGAAGTGCGACGTAACGCATATGTCGATCATCCTATATCAGTACAAGACTGCTTGCTAGGATAGAACTCGTGCGAAATGTCATCATTCTCGGCTCCGGCTGCGCCGGAAACACTGCCGCCATTTACACCGCCCGTGCGGGATTGAATCCGCTGGTCGTAATCGGGCACGAACCCGGCGGTCAACTCTCCGTCACCACCGAGGTCGAAAATTTCCCCGGCTTCCCGGACGGAATTCAGGGGCCCGACCTGGTCGAGAACATGAAAAAGCAGGCGGAACGCTTCGGCGCCGAGTACATCTATGGCACCGTGCAGGAAGCGAGGCTCACCCAGCGACCCTTCGGCATCGACGTCGACGGCGAATGGTATGAAGCGCGCACGATGATCATCGCGACCGGCGCATCGGCGCGCTGGCTAGGTTTGCCCAGCGAACAAAAACTGATCGGCCACGGGGTCAGCTCCTGCGCGACCTGCGACGGCGCGTTTTATAAGAATCAGTTAGTGATGGTGGTCGGCGGCGGCGATTCCGCGATGGAGGAGGCGAATTTCCTCACGCGCTTCGGAAAGCAGGTGACGCTGGTGCATCGGCGCGATCAGTTCCGCGCGTCGAAGATCATGCTGGATCGTGCGCGCGCGAATCCGAAGGTGAGGTTCCTGGCGAATACGGTGGTCGAGGAGATTTACGACGTTTCGAAGAACGTGGTGACGGGCGCGCGGCTGCGTAACGTCGTCGAAAATCGAGTTTGGGATGAGCCAGTGGACGGGTTTTTCCTGGCCATCGGCCACATTCCGAATACCAAGCCGTTCGTGGGGCAGATCGATCTCGATCCGGACGGCTACATCGTGTCGAAGGGCGGCGCGCGGACGAATCTAACGGGTGTGTTCCACGCGGGCGACGTGCAGGATCGGACGTATCGTCAGGCGATCACCGCGGCGGGCGCGGGTTGCATGGCGGCGATCGAGGCGGAAAGGTTCTTAGAGGCGGAAGGTCATTGAGCCGCAGATGGACGCAGATGCACGCAGATAAAACTTAGTTCGGATCGGCGTCTGTCTGCGTAAATCTGCGGCTAGTTCGTGTTGCGGGGCTTTTCGTACTTCGCGTTGATGTACTTCCCAGCCTCTTCGAGCGCACCCTGGGTGTTGTCCTTGGTGCGCAACGCCTGGCGATATTCGTTCACCGCGCGCTCGCGCTGCTCGCTGATGTCGAAGATCTTGCCGAGATAGATGTGCGACCAGACTTCGGTCCACTTCGGCTCGAGATCGCCGGAGAGCGCCTCGCGGAATGAATTTGCCGCGGGCTGATTGTTGCCCTGCAGGAAGAACACTTCGCCGATGCGATAGTGTGCCAGTGAGCTGTTGCGCGTCACATCCAGCGCTTTCTGATACTCCTTCAGCGCATCGTTGAACTCGCCAACTTCCATGAATTGCTCGCCGCGGCGGATCGCAACGGCCACGCGCATCTGGTCGCTGAAGCGCAGCACCTGCTCTCGCGGGTCGAGCACTACGTTCTTGGGCTTACCGAAGGTCTCAATGACGAACTCGGAAGACACGCCCACCACTTCCACTTTCTTGGTCTCCGGGTTGCCTTCAGTCTCGACGCGCAATTCAACCGGCATGC
>DASYPO010000116.1:0-3727 GCA_036006545.1 Bryobacteraceae bacterium | reverse complement strand
ATAATAAATGACACGGCCATGTCGAACGCACTGCAGTACCTCACAGATCAATTGGAGTCGTGGAGGACGGCCGGCACGTTTCAGCGCCTGCGCGAGTTGGAGTCGCCGTGCGAACCGATTTCACGATTCGATCACAAAGAGGTGATCAACCTCGCGTCGAATAACTATTTGGGGCTGGCGAATCATCCCAAGCTGGTCGAGGCGACGATCGCGGCTACGCGGCGTTACGGAGCGGGATCGGGCGCGGTGCGGACCATCTCAGGAACCATGAGCCTGCACCTGGAGCTGGAGCGTCGCATCGCGGCGTTCAAAAAAGTGGAAGCGTGCGTGGTGTTCCAATCGGGCTTTGCGGCGAACGCGGGAACCGTGTCGGCGATTTTGGGCGCCGAGGATCACATTATTTCGGACGCGCTAAATCACGCGAGCATCATCGACGGGTGCAGATTGTCGCGCGCTAAGATCCACGTGTTCGAGCACCGTGATGTGAAACAAGCGGAAGAAAAGCTGGCGGCGCTTGAGGGAAAACCGGGACGCAAACTGCTGATCACCGACGGCGTCTTTTCGATGGATGGCGACATCGGCCCGCTGGCCGAACTGACGGCGCTCGCCGAACACTATGGCGCGATCATGATGGTGGACGACGCACATGCCTCGGGTGTGCTGGGGTCGCACGGTCGCGGAACAGTGGACCATTTTGGTGTGCATGGGCGCGTGGATGTGCAGGTCGGTACGCTTTCGAAAGCGGTGGGGGTGCTGGGCGGCTACGTGTGCGGCACCCGCGACCTGATCGATTTTCTGTATCATCGCGCGCGGCCGTTTCTGTTTTCGACTTCGCATCCGCCGGGTGTCGCGGCGGCGTGTCTGGCTGCGTTCGATATTCTCGAGCAGGAACCAGACCGCATCGATCGGCTGTGGGCGAATACGCGTTTCTTTCAGGAAGGGCTGCGGGCGCAGGGATTCTCGACCGGCGCCAGCCAGACTCCGATCACGCCGATCATGGTGGGCGAAGCGGCGACTGCGCACGCTTTTTCGCGCGAGCTGTTCGATGCGGGGCTATACGCGACGGGGATCGGGTTCCCTACGGTGCCGGAGGGCAAGGCTCGGATTCGGACGATCGTGACGTCGGCACATTCTCGCGAGGTGCTGGAGCGGGCGATCGGGATACTGGCGAAGGTCGGGAGGCGGATGGGAATTCTAAAGTAAAAAGCCGCAGATTAACGCAGATGGACACAGAGTGAATCTGCGTGCATCTGCGTCCATCTGCGGCTCGATGGACTAAAGGGCGGGCTAGAACTGGATGCGTCCGCCGATCTGCACGGCGCGCGGACCGCCCGAACCGAACACCTGTCCGGCGCGGCTGGTGTACTGTCCGAAAGCGAAGGTCTGCGAAGTGGGGACCGGATTCAAGCGGTCAAGCGTGCTGCTGGCGCCACCCAGATTCTGGTAGTTGAGCACGTTGAACATTTCCGCGAAGATGGAGAACTTGTAGCGTTCTTTGAGCGTGTGGCCCCAGGTCAGACGGAGATCCTGCGATTGGAACACCCGGCCGAACTCGAAGTTCGAGGGAAGGGCCAGCGCCGAAATCGTCGCACCGCGGACGTCCTTCTGGCCTGCATACTTGGCATTGAAGTCGTTGACTGCTTTGATGATGTCATCCTTGCCGCAGCTTATGTTGATGCAGTTGTAGGAGAGCCCTGGCAGCGCCGCGGACGGCGTTGCGCCGGTGGCGCCACCGAGGTCGACACCGTTGACTATCGCCATGGTCGGACCCTTGCTCGTGGTAGTCGAGATCAGGCCCAGCGAAAACCCATACTTCAAGTCCATAATCCCGGAGATGTTCAGGACGTGGCGGGGTAACTGCGGACCAGCGGTCGAGCTCCAATTGTCGCCGTTCACGGAGGTGCTGTTGATCCCGTGCTGGGACTGCAAAGCGTAGGAGACGGTAGCCTGATAGCGCTTGGAGAACCGCTTGTCCAGTTTTACGAGCATCGCATTGTAAGTAGTGTGCAAGCCCGTGTGCCACAAGCTGATCGCACCGTTCGAGCACTCTACTCCAGGCGTGTTGCGCTCGGCAGCCGCACACTGGCGGATCACCGGCTGACGGACGCCGTTGATGATGCGGTTAAAGCGATTGAAGTCGAACTGATCGCTGACGTGGTTGAAAACGCGGCGTGCGTAATCGACTTGCAGGACCAGATCGCGACGCAGTTCCCGCTGCATACCGAAATTGAAGTGAATTGCCTGCAAAGTCGGATAGTCGCGCGGATAGATCGAGTCCCCGGCCTTGGTTATGTCGATATTGCGGACGCTAAGATCCGTGTTCCCCACCTTCGTAGCCGCGGCGGTGATCGCCGGGATCTGCTGCGCGAACAGAGTCAGGAATTGGCCGTAGGTGAAATTCATCAGCGATTGGGGCAGTGAGGTGCCGACTGCGACAGGTCTGCCGCCAGCTCCGAAATCCAAAACGCCCGGAACGTTATTCAGGAGGTTGGTGCTCGGAATGAGTTGGCGTCCATTGCCGATGGGACCCAGACTGCTGCGCTCCGTGAGACGCCGATAAAGTTCTTCGGAGTCATAGTAGATTCCCGCGCCTCCGCGGATGACGGTCTTGTTATCTTTGCCAACGTTATAAGCGAATCCGAGCGCGGGGGAGAAGTTCTTCTTGTTGTTGTGAGGAGCGGACAGATCGCTGCCGTAGAGCGGCGCGAGGAATGCGGGCCTCGGAAGATCGCGATTGATGAGGTTGGTTTCGAAGTTCCATGCCAGGCCGTAGGTCAGCGTAAACCGCGGCTTGATGCGCCAGGAATCCTGGTAGTAGAAGCGGACGCGATCATTGGTTTTCGCTTTGTCGATGTTGTATGGCGGCGGCTGCGAAGGATCGCCGACGCCGAACGACGCACCAACGAACGGCAGGTTCCGGATATCGGCATCGGTGCGGATGGTGGTGGGAAGGTTCGGGAACAGCGCGTTGAAGGTGGGCAGACCAAGCGCCGGGACCAGCGCGGCGCGAGTGGCTTCGGGCGTGTAGACTACCGCGCAGAACGGATCGCAGAAGCCCCAGAAGCCTGTGCCGGGTGCATGCTCGAACTCTCCACCGAAGCGGATTCGGTGGCTGCCCTTCTGCCAGTTAATTCCGTCGGTGAACTGGAACTTGCGGAGATCGCGGCCCTGTGTCGCATTCGACGTGTTACCGATCGTGATGTTGGTGCTGTTAAATTGCGTTTGGCCGTTACCGATACCCAGGCAGCCCGGGCAATCGTCCGCGGTTGGGAAAAGGTTCCGATTCCGCCAGTACTGATAGTTGAAATGGAAGTCGTTCACGATGTTCGATCTGACCGTGGTGGTCCAACCGAACGTCGTCAGATCCGAGAAGTTTACGTTGTTTAGCCAGTTGGACGGATATTGTGCGCCGCCCTGCGGTCCAATGCTGGTGTTGCCATCGTGCGAATACCGGGCAAACAGCTGATTGCTGCTGTTCAGCTTGTAATCGAAACGCGCGCTCAAAGTTTTGCCCTTATAGGGGCTGAAGTAGGTGCCCGTCAGCGGCGCCAGACTCGCGAAGTTCGGCTGCACGATGATAGTGCTGGTTTGATTCTGATATTCGTAATTAAAGAAGAAGAACAGCTTGTCCTTGATAATCGGTCCGCCGAAGCTTCCGCCGAACTGGTTGCGCTGGAATGGAGCATCGAAGCCGTTGGTCGTGCGGGCGAAGCCTGCGCGATGGTCC
>DASYPO010000115.1:0-2096 GCA_036006545.1 Bryobacteraceae bacterium | reverse complement strand
CGGCGGTCACAATCACCGGACCGAACGTGAAAAATGTATCGATGCTTTTCGCGCGCGTCAAGTAGCGCGGATTCTTTCGCAAAACGTCGAGCGCGGTTAGATCGAGCGTTGTGGTGTAACCGAAAATTGCGCCGCGAACTTCGTCGGGCTTGAGAAATCGGCAAGTCTTGCCGATAATTACGCCGAGCTCGCCTTCGGCGTCGACATCGTCGGAAACTTCGGGCGGAGGCAGAATGATCTTTCCGCCGGGTTGAAACATGCACGACGCGGGTTTCATGAAGCTGGCGGGTTCTTCCGGCTGCACGGCTTGAATGTCGACCGCATGCGTGTGGTAGTTCAAACCGATGCACCAGATTTTGGGCGGCACGTCGTAGGGCAAAACCGGGGTGACTTCGGCGAGCGAAATTCCCGCAGCGCCGCTGGGAATCTTCGGTAGATTTCCCGATCGGATGATTTCCAACAACTCCGATTCCACGTGGAACACTTTATTATCACTAAGTATTCCCGTAGTCACGTTTCCACGATAAATATATCTGAGTAATTTCATAATGTCTTAGCGATATCGATCACGTCGCTGAATACTCCATAGGCTGTTTGCTCCACACCCGGATTGATCTCAATCGTACCGACCGTCCCCATCAGATCGGTGTCCAGGAGAAGCAGATTCGAGGTGCCTTGAACCGTCGCGAGGATGTCGGTTTCTGGGAGGACTTCGGCGCGCACGCGCATTTTGATTCTGTCGCCATCGGGAGAAGCGACGCGCGACGCCCGGCTGATGAGGCGAATTGTCTTGCCCTTTTGCTTCAGGTCAAGCAGTTTTTCCGGGGTGAGGCGTCCGATTCCGCGCCGATCCACGTCGAGCGGCGTGACGCCCGCGTTTAGCAGAACGTTCGCAAGCGCGGCGGTTTTCGCGGCGGCATCCCAGCCGTCGATGTCGTAACTGGCGTCGGCTTCGGCGATGCCGATGCGTCGGGCGTCGTCAATTCCTTCGTCCAGCGTACGGCCGCGACGCAGCGCATCGATCACGACGTTAGTGGTCGAGTTCAGCACACCGGTGAATCCGTTTACTTTACAACCCGGCAGGCCGTTGCGGACCAGATTGAACACTGGTGCGCCGTCCATGACGGTGGATTCGAAGCGGAACTCGACGCCGGCGCGGCGGGCTTCGTCGCAGAGAGCGGCGTAGGCGTGCGCGATGGGTCCCTTGTTGGCGGTGATGACGTGAATGTGGCGCGCGAAGGCGGCCCGGATGTGGCCGATAGCGGGCTCGCCTGTTGCGGGCTCGAGCGTGGTGATCTCGATGACGACTTCGGGTTGGGCGCGATCCAAAAATTCTTCGATCGAGTCGACGCGCGGTCCAAATTGCGGCTCGATCGAGAGCCCGCCAGGATCGAACGCGGTACCAGGGCGCAAGGTTTGGATCGCGACGATTCGGAACGGGTAGACCTTGCGTTGGGCTTCGAGGAGTCGGGCGAAGGCGCGGCCGACGTGGCCGAAGCCGATGACAGCTAATCTCATGATGGGGCGACCAGGGGGTCGCCCGCGGACGTGGGCGTCCGCCCCCCATCAGGGGTCCGCCCTACCTTAGAATTCGATCTTTTCGACAAGCGAATTGAGTTCTGATTCTAGCGTAGTCTTCTTACGGCGTAATTCGACTTGCTGATCGCGCAACGCGGCGAGTTTGGATTCCGCGGCGGCAAGCTGGCGCGCGTACTGCTGCACCAGTTCCTGTTGACCGGCGACGTTCGAGAGGCTTTGAATGTTCGAACGCTGGCGCGACTGGTCCTGCGTAAGATCGTTCATCTGGCGCTCGACGGCTGCGATTGTCGTATCGTTCGCGGCGACCTCGCTCTTCTTCTGCGCGATCTGCTGAAGCTGCGTGCGCGCGGCGGCGCCGATCGGCTTGCCCTGCATCCAAGATACGATCATGTCGGGCGTCATGTTGCTGATCGAAGTTCCCTGGTCGTAAATGCGTTCCTCGCGAACTACGAAAGTCTCGGTGGCTGACGGCGCGAGCTTTACTTCGAATCGATACGCGTTGGACGTGGTTTCGCTCGGCTTCTGATCGAGCAGCTTATAGCCGTAGCGCTGCGCGT
>DASYPO010000114.1:0-12110 GCA_036006545.1 Bryobacteraceae bacterium | reverse complement strand
GCAAGTTCCCGCGATTGTAAACTGGAGCCGTGGGACGTGGTGTTCGATGACGCGGCTGCGCAAGTGGTGGCGAAAGCTGGCGGCCGCGCTTTCGCAAAATATCCGCCAGCAGATCACGCGCTCCGGTCTGGCCTATGCGGGTGCGCTGGCGCTGGTGGCACTGGCAGCGTTCCTCTCCGCCAACAACTTGATGTTTCTGATCCTGGCGGCGATGCTCGCCACGCTGCTGATCTCGGGATTCGTGAGCCGTCTGGGATTGGCCGGACTGGAATTGAATCTGATGCTACCGGAGCATATCTCGGCGCGCCGCAAAGTTCGCGCGGGGATTCGACTCAAGAATCTCAAGTCGTGGATTCCATCCTTTAGCATTCACCTGGCGGGCGCGGCGGAGAGCGGCTTCGATTCGATCCTCTACTTCCCGGTGATTCCGGGTGGGACCGCGCTGCAGGAAAACGTTGACATCTTTTTCCCGAGGCGCGGCGCGCAGCGCGAGCGCAGCTTTCAATTCTCAACGCGCTTTCCTTTCGGATTCGCCGAGCGCCGCGAAATGGTGACCGCGCAGCACGACATCCTGGTGTATCCGTGTCTCGATCCGCAGCCGGGATTCGATGCGCTGCTGGCGGCGGTAAACGGCGAACTGGAAGCGCAGCAGCGCGGGCGCGGCAACGATTTCTATCGCATTCGTCCTTACGAGGTGCTCGAAAGCGCGCGCCACGTGGACTGGAAAGCCACGGCACACACGGGCGATCTGCAGGTTCGGGAGTTCGCGCGCGAGCAGGATCATCGCATCGACATCTATCTGGATCTGGATTGCAGCGCGGAAAGCGAGTGGCTGGAAGCGGCGATCGACTGTGCAGCGTTCCTGGCGTTTCGCCTTTCTGAACGCGGCGCGCGAGTTCGGATGCGCACCCAGGAGTACGACGTTACGTCGCCGGACGAAGCCAGTATTTATAGTATTCTTAGATACCTGGCTTTAGTCTCGCCACTGCGTGGAAAACCGCCAGCCGGCCCGGATGATCCGTCAAGCTTTCACATCGTCTTCAGTACGGACCCACAGCGCATGGCCGCGCTGGGCTGGGTCTCCGGCGAAGGTCGTGGTGGGCGTCTGCTTGGCCTGGACGCTTTTGCAAGCACAGAACGCACCCAAGCCTGAGGATCCAAAAGCAGCCGAATCCGAGAAGATCGAACCGCTAGTGCAGTCGATCACGGTCACCGGAACCATCATTGGAGAAACACCGGCGTCGATCAGCACGTTGCAGCGGTCGCAGGTGCTGGCGCAGCCGGGCGTGGATCTGGACGATCGTCTGCGGGCGGTCCCGGGGTTCAGCCTGTTCCGAAGATCATCGGGCATCGCGGCGAATCCGACCACGCAAGGAATCTCGCTGCGCGGGTTAGGATCGAGCGGGGCTAGTCGGACCCTGCTGTTGTGGGACGGCATTCCGGTCAATTCGCCGTTCGGCGGATGGATTTACTGGACGCGCCTGGATCCTGAAGATGTGGATCGGATCGAAATTTCGCGCGGCGCTTCGACCAGTGTGTTCGGCGACAAGGCCATGGGAGGCGCGATCCAGGTTTTCACACGTCCGCCGGAGCCGTGGCGCCTGACGCTGGCGGTGGAGGGCGGCGGCGAAGACACGGCGGGGCTCACCGGGGCGTTCTCACACTTGTGGAAGCGCGTGGGTCTGTCGGGGCGCGTCCGCGCGTTTCGAACGGATGGATACTTCATCGTGCCGTCCTCGATTCGCGGGCCGGTGGATACGCACGCGGGGGTCGAGTTCGTGACCGGCTCGACGCGTCTCGATTTCTTCGGGGTGAGGGATAAATTTTTCCTGCGGCTGGACACGCTGGCGGAACAGCGCATGAACGGAACGTCGCTCACGCAGAATTCGACGGGCTTGGGCACTTTAGCCGCGAGCTGGTCGCGCGAACTGCCCAACGACGGATTTTCGGTGATCGCGTATCACACGCGCGAAAATTTCCACGCGTCATTTTCGGCGGTCGGCGCGGGACGCAGAACCGAGACGCTCTCCTTCCTGCAGCATGCGCCATCGGAAGCGGTCGGGTTCGACGGCCTGTGGCGCCACAACGCTTCCGCATTTACGACGCTGGTGGGAGCAGATTTTCAGCGCGTGGAAGGCATCAGCACGGATTTTCTGATCCCCACCGGGACGCGGATCGGACAGGGCGATCGGATTGAGCGCGGCTTTTTCGGACAAGGGACCGTCAAGCTAGGGTCGGCTCGATTCTACCTGGGTGCGCGCCAGGATTTCGCAGGCGCGGGTAATTCCTTCTTTAGTCCGAGTGCAGGCGTCACGGCTGGCAAAGGTCTGCTGCGTGTCCGCGCCTCGGCGTATCGCGGCTTCCGCGCGCCGACATTGAACGAGCTGTACCGGACTTTTCGCGCAGGCAATGCGGTGACTAACGCGAATCCCAACCTGCAACTGGAGAAGCTGTTCGGTGCAGAGGCGGGGTTCGATTTGGTGGGTGAAACGCGTCGGCTCAGTGTCACGGGGTTTCGCAATTCGCTCGACAATGTGATCACCAACGTAACGCTTTCGGTTACGCCTGCACTGACCACGCGCCAGCGTCAGAACGCAGCGTCGGCGGTGACGCATGGGCTGGAGGCACGCTTCGAGCAGCGTTGGCGGAACTGGCGCGCGGAGGCGTCGTATCTGCTGGCGGATTCGCGCTACTCGACGCGTCTGCGTGTACCGCAAGTCGCGCGCACCCAGGGCTCGGCGCAGTTGATGTGGGAGCGCGGGCGGACATTCTTGTCGGGCGGCGTGCGGGCTTACTCGCTGCAATTCGAGGACGATATTAATTCGCTGATTCTTCCTGGATACTCGACCGTGCAGTTCGTTGCGCGGCAGCGGATCGGAAAATCGCTCACCGCCAGCGGGAGTATAGAGAATCTGCTGGATCACCAGTACCTGACCGGCAAGACTCCGGCTCCGCAGATCGGCGGACCGAGGCTGTGGCGGCTGGGGCTGCGCTGGGATGGGCCGGTTCGCTGAAGAAGTCAGAAGTCAGAAATCAGAAGCACGTTCCAGACGTTTGCGTTCTGACTTCTGACGTCTCGGTCTAGAGAAACTTCGCGGCCATCTGCTGCCACCAGGGCCAGTCGTGACCAGTGCCGTCGCCCCAAACATCCAACCAGTGCGGGATTCCCTTGGCTGACATGATCGCGCCGAGACGCAGATTCTCCGCCAGACAAATGTCGGTCTCGCCGGTCGCGAGCACCATCTTCATGCGCGCGTAGCGATCCAGAAACCAGGGATCGTTCAGGTTCGGCAGAAAATCGGGCGGGCAGTTGTGATAGCAGTTGTCGTCGTAATAGCCATCCAGAAACTGATGCACGTCGAAGGCGCCGCCCATGCTGACGCAAGCGCTCACCACATCCGGATGCTTCAGAGCAAAATTCACGGAGTGATATCCGCCGAAGCTGCATCCGGTCACTCCAACCTGCTCCGCGGAGTTGCGCGCACGGATGAACGGCAGCACTTCTTGCACCAGGTAAGCGTCGTACTGGACGTGTCGCGCGGCGCGTTCGGCGGGCGGGACGGCCTTGTTGTACCAGCTCTCCTCGTCCACTGAATCGACGCAGAAGGCTTGCAGTTCTCCGTTCTCGTATTTGTGCCCGATGGTGGAGATCATGTGCCGCTCTTCGTAATCGTAAAAGCGACCCTTCGAGGTCGGGAACACGATCAGCGGTGTGCCGCCGTGCCCGAACACCAGCAATTCCATATCGCGCCCTAGTGTGGGCGAAAACCACTTATGGTATTCACGATTCATATAAGAGCGCAGATAGACGCGGACGCACGCAGATAAGCTACAGCTTAAGAAGAGCGCGGAGACGCTTGGTCTGCACGCGGCTCACCGGGATCTCAGTCTGCTTCTTGTCGTCCATGCGCAACTGGAAACTGGACTTGAACCAGGGGATCACTTCCTTGATGCGATGAATGTTCACAAGGTACGACCGATGGACGCGCCAGAACATGTCGGGATCGAGATTCGACTGCAGCTCCTCGATGGTGCGGTAGTTGGACTGCCCTTCCAGGTTCGCGGCGACCACTGTAATTAGGCCTTCGTCGATGGTTGCATAGACCACATCCTGCGCGTCGACGATGAAATTCCGCTGGCTGCTGCGGACCAGCAGCTTGGTGCGCTGCAAGGCGGGCTTAGAGGGCAGCGGCTCCGCCGGCGCCGCGCGTGATCGTTCGCCGATGAATTTGCGCGCGCGCTCGACCGCGATCGCGAGACGATCCTTCTCGATGGGCTTGAGCACGTAGTCCAGCGCTTCCAGGCGGAAGGCTTCGACAGCGTATTGATCGAAGGCCGTGGCCATCACGAAGTGCGGCAGAGGAACTTCACGCTCCCGCAATTTGCGGATCACGCCCATGCCGTCCAAACCGGGCATCTGCACATCCAGAAACACAAGGTCAGGTTCGAGGTCCTCGATTAACTGCACCGCTTCGAGGCCGTTGGAGGCAGTGGCGACGATCTCAACGTCGGGAAATTCTCGCAACAGATAGGCGAGTTCTTCCGAAGCGAGTTGCTCGTCATCGACTAGAATCGCGGAGATGGTTGCAGTCGCGCGACTCGGCATTCGGTGTTAGTATAACGTAGGAAGCATCGTCCCTCGCGTGCCTGCCCGGCTTTCCCAGTGGATCGTGCGGCGGGCGCACATCGTTAAGGAGTCCGACCGCTTGTCACCGAAAGACAATGTCCAAATTGCGCCCGCGGAGGGCAAACTCGGCGTCCTGATTCCCGGAATCGGCGCGGTATCGACGACGTTTATCGCCGGTGTGGAGTCGATCCGCCGGGGTTTGTCGGAGCCGGTTGGCTCGCTGACGCAACTCGCCGCGATTCGCCTTGGGAAACGCACCGACGCACGCTCGCCCAAGATCAAGGATTTCGTACCACTGGCCGGATTGAACGACCTGGTGTTCGGAGGCTGGGACATTTACGACGATACCGCGTACGAAGCCGCGGCGAACGCAAAAGTGCTGAGCCGCGATCACCTGGATCCAGTCAAGGATTTTTTGACGGGCATCCGGCCCATGCCCGCCGTGTTCGATTCCGAGTACGTACGCCGCATCCATGGTCCCAACGTCAAAAAGGGCAAGACGAAAATGGATCATGCGGAGATGCTGGCCGAGGATATCGACCAGTTCCGCAAGTCGAGCGGGGTTTCGCGGTCGGTGATGATCTGGTGCGGATCGACTGAGGTGTATCACAAACCGTCGGCGGTCCATCAGACTTTGAAGGACTTCGAATGCGGGCTGATGAAGAACGATCCGGAGATCGCGCCCAGCCAGATTTATGCATACGCCGCGCTGAAATCCGGGATGCCTTTCGCGAACGGCGCGCCGAATCTTACGACGGACACTCCAGCGCTGCTGGAACTGGCGCGCGAACGCAATCTGCCCGTGTGCGGCAAGGATTTCAAGACTGGGCAGACCTTCATGAAGACGCTGCTGGCGCCGGGACTGAAGGCGCGCATGCTGGGGCTATCGGGATGGTTCTCGACCAACATTTTGGGGAATCGCGACGGCGAGGTGCTGGAGGATCCGGGTTCCTTCAAGAGCAAGGAAGAAACCAAGCTGAGTGTCCTGGAACACATTCTGCAGCCGGAATTGTATCCGCAATTGTATAAGGATTATTATCACTCGGTAAAAATCAATTATTATCCGCCGCGTGGAGACGCTAAGGAAGGCTGGGATAATATCGACATATTCGGGTGGATGGGCTACCCGATGCAGATCAAGATCGACTTCCTGTGCCGCGATTCGATTTTGGCCGCGCCGATCGTGCTGGACCTGGTTTTATTCATGGATCTGGCGCAGCGCTGCGGCATGCGCGGCATTCAGGAGTGGCTGTCGTTTTACTTCAAAGCGCCCATGACCGCCGCCGGCCTGTACCCGGAGCATGACATCTTCATCCAGCTTATGAAGCTGAAAAATACGCTGCGCTGGATGCGCGGCGAAGATCTGATCACGCATCTGGGGTTGGAGTACTACGACTAGGGCGGTTCGTCCCGCAACACACGCATGAATTGCCTGGTGATCGGTGGTACACGATTCATCGGCCGCCTGCTGGTGGCCGAACTTCTCAAGGACGGACATTCGGTGTCGGTGTTGCATCGGCGTCCCAAGCACGACCTGGGTCGGCGTGTGAAGAATCTGACTGCCGACCGAAACGACGGGAGCGCGATGCGCAGCGCACTCGCCGGCAAGAACTTTGACGTGATTTTTGATAATGTATACGACGCGGAGCGCGGCACCACGGCGGGACATGTCGAAGCGACGGTGCGCGCGGCGGGCAACAATCTGCATCGCTACGTTTTTCTTTCCAGCGTAATGGCGTACGGCGATGGCCTCAATCATCACGAAGGCGATGCGCTGGCTCCGGACGACGCGCCGGATTTGTTTGTGCGCAACAAGGCGATGAGTGAGCGGGCGCTGTTCCGTTTGCACCAACGTATTGGTCTGCCCGTGGTCACGCTGCGTCCGCCGTATGTTTACGGTCCCGGGAATCCGTATTATCGCGAGGCGTTTTTCTGGGACCGGCTGCGCACCGGGCGGTCGATTCTACTGCCGGGGGATGGACGTCGTCTGATGCAGTTCGTATATGTGCGGGATCTGGTGAAGGCGGCTCTGCGCTCGATCACCGAGCCGGCAGCGATCGGACACGCGTTCAATATCGCCAATGCGCGGCCCCTGTCGCAGATGGAAGCGGTGGAGGCGTTCGCCAAGGCGGCCAAGAAGCCGGTGAAGTTCGTGCGTATTCCGCGCGAGTACATCCTGCGCCACGGCGGGCATCCGGGTGGTCCGAAGATGTATTTCGGTGTGTATTTCGACATGCCACCAGTGACACAGGTGACGGCCAAGGCGCAGCGAGTGTTGAAATTCAAGCCGGCTGAGTTTGGGAATGGATTGAAAGAAACCTACAAGTGGTATCTGCGCCACAATCACTTCGGCAAGCAGGATTATGCGTTCGAAGATGCGATGCTGGCGAATGCGCCGATTATGGTTCCGGCGAAGGTTTGAAACGCCGGCTAAAGCCGCCCCTGCGGGCTGAAGCCCGCGCCACCAAACCCGATGCCGAAAGTTTGAAACACCCGTCTTAAGCCGCCGCTGCGGGCTGCCCGCTTGCGGGTTAAGAGAAAAGGCCGCGCCACCAACCGGACGGCGAAGGTTTACTTGCTCGGTATCGCCAGCGTTGAATCAGAGACCGGCCCTCGATAGACTTCCTTGAGTCCCAGAAGCTGCACGTAGCCGCGATCCTCTCTCCTCAACAAACAAAAATCGCAACCAGCTTCCGGTTGCGGCGTGCGGCGCACTTCCATCCAGGTCCAGTTGTTTTTCGTGCCGTAATAAAAAATTGCGGGCTCAAACACCCAGGACCCGCCGACGCGCACAGGTTGCGAATCGGGACGCTGCGGACGATGCGCCGCGATGTAATCGACCATGCTGCGCGTGTCGGCGTCGTATTCCCAAACGTAAAACTTGCGAGTGTTGATTTCCGTGAGGAAGTTCACGATGAAAATCGCTGTTAGTGCGGCCGCCGGGACGCAGAGCCAGCGTTCCGATGTAAGCGCGCAAAGCACGAAAATGACCAGCGGCAGAAAATAGATCCCGGTACGATCGGCTGGATAAGGCGTGCCGCGAAGCAGGTGCATCGTCACGATCGCAAGCGCGGAAAAAATCGCCGGCCCGGTGGCAAGCAGCAGCGTGCGGTTGCGCCGGAGGATACCGAAAGCGAGACCTACAGCGAGAATCAGCGGCGCAACGATGTACGCCACCAGTTGGCTCCACGTAGTCATCCAAGTTTGCGATCGCAAGGGACCAGAGTGTTGGAGCGAGGAGGTTGCGAGGCTGAGGAGGCTGCTGGCGATGGATTCCGCGCCCGCGTAGAAATGTTCCGAGCGCATATTCTCGACGGGCGCTGCGGCGAGGTAGAGGAGTGCAATGCCCACGACGGGCGTAATCACCCAGAGCCATAGCGGTCCAGCGCTCGTGGTTTTCAACTTGTCGCGTTTCTTGCGCGGCTGGTCTGCTTCGGGTTTCTTTCTGAGGAGAATGACCAGTGTGAGCCCGAATAAAGCGAGCGCGGGCAATACGAAAACCAGGTTCGCTGTGACGGACAACGCCAACGCCGCGCCGGCCAGCGCGAGGTCGCGCCGTTTTGATTCCGGCGACGGAAGCGCCCCGAGCAAGAGCGCCAGCGCCCACATCCAGAGTCCGAGCGCCAGGCCGTAGCCGCGGGCGGCGACCAGAAAATCCATCACCAGCGGATTGAGGGTGAGTCCGGCGGCCGCCAGGAGCGAGATCCAGCCCGCGCCGAACGCAATTCCCGTGACGCGATAAACGGCGGTCACGTAAAGCAGCGCGCCTCCGAGCGCGGGCAAGCGCATCGATAGGTCAGAGAGACCGAAGAAGCTGATGGAGAGGCGCATCAGCACGGTGTTCAGGAAGTGGTGGTTGGCGTCGAAGTGTTCAAACATCGCGCGCAGGGGAGCGGCGATGAACAGCTCGAAAGTGACGGCTTCGTCGCAGACGATGGATTGAGTGATGGCGCGGTAAACGCTGAGCGCGAAGACAGCGGCCAGAAGAGCCTTCGCGGCCCGGCGCGGCATCGGTCTATTGTCGCAAAGGCGAGTTACTCGGTTGCGCGAATTTCGGCGAGGCGAGAGGCGAGCGGAGCGGAGAGGGTCGCCTCAATTTCCGGCGTGATGAGGCCGACGGAATCGAGATCCTGAATGTGGACGCGATCTTCGATTCGGTACCGGTCTAGTTTCCAGCAAACGAGTTCCGGAAGCGGAGCCGCGAAAAAGCCGCCAGCGAGCCGGACCGAATGTGCGACCGAAGAGGAGCTGCTCGAATCAACAGTCACGATTCCTGAGTCCGTCGTGAGACGCAGACCATTGGCTGGACAGCCTAGGTCCCTCACAATTTCGTGAACGGCTGAGATACTCGCGGTGCTCACCGCAAAATTCGCCTGCTGCCGAACGTGCGCGAACCCGTCGCCAGTGGCGGCCACATGCAAGTGGATGGCGAAATCGCCTTCGATGCGATACGGAACGCCAGCGCGGCCGCCAAGCGCTGAGTTGTCTCTAGAAGTGTCATAAACCTTCCTACGAAATAGTGTCTCGAATGAGGACTTCGTCTCAGCTTTCGCGAAGACATTCCGCTGCGACGCGCGCGGTGTTGGTGTGAATCGTTACCGTATCCGCGACGTCCATCGCGTACCCGCCGGCCAGCGTGATCGCCACCGGAGCGTTATGTTCGCGGGCTAAGCCCAGTACCAAGCGGTCCCGCGATCGAAGCCCCTCCATGGTTAGCGTCAGACCGCCGAGCTGATCCTGACAATATGGATCCGCGCCGGCGACGTACATCAGCAACTGCGGACGAAATTCGTCGAACGCACGGCGGCACGCCTCTCCCAAGCGCGCCAGATACTCCTCGTCGCCGACGCCGTCTTCGAGGTGAACGTCGATGGTCGACGGGGGCTTGTGAGACGGGTAATTGTGGAACTGATGGATGGACAGCGTGAACACGCTCGGGTCCTGGATAAATATCGCGGCGGTGCCGTTGCCGTGATGCACGTCCACGTCGATGACCATGGCGCGCTCGATGCATTTCTCCTGTTGCAACTTGCGGATCGCGACAGCGACGTCGTGAATCGCGCAGAAGCCTTCGCCGTGGCCGGGATAGGCGTGATGAAATCCGCCGCCGATATTGAAGCCGACGCCTGAGTCGAGCGCCAAGCGTGCAGCTAGCGTGGTCCCGCCCGCGGCCAGCCAGAACGCGTCGACCATTTTCTGCGAATACGGAATCTCCAGCTTCATCAGCTCGAGATAATCGAGCGTGCCGCATTTGAGACGCGTGATCCAGCCGCGCTCGTGGGCCAGGAACAAGTCGTCGTCGCTGGCGGGCTCGGGCGCGACGAAATCCGCTTCCTCGGCGAATCCCTCGGCCAGCATCCGATCGCGAATCATACGGTATTTCTGAGAGGGAAAAACGTGCGCGCCGAGGTTCAGATCGTAGCCGTCGTGATACACCAGCTTGAACGGAAGCACGTGTCAGGCACCTTCCGATTGGAGTGCCGTCACGATTGCCGCGCCGTACACGTCATCGGCTGAGCAGCCGCGCGAAAGATCGTTCACGGGCTTGGCGAGCCCTTGCAGAAACGGTCCGTAAGCGGCGCCGTTGCCGAGCCGCTCAACCAGTTTGTAGGCGATGTTGCCGCTGGCGAGGTCGGGAAAAATGAGCGTGTTGGCATGACCCGCCACGGTCGATCCCGGTGCTTTGGACGAACCAACCGAGGGAACTAGCGCGGCGTCAGCCTGCAATTCTCCGTCGACGTCAAGATCGGGAGCACGCTCGCGCAAGATGCGCAGCGCCTCGATCATCTTTTCCGCGAAGGGATGCTTGGCACTGCCCTTGGTCGAGAAGGAAAGCAGCGCAACCTTCGGTTCGGCGCCGATGATGGTGCGAGTCGAGTGCGCCGTGGCGATCGCGATCTCGGCGACCTCCACCGCGGAAGGATCGATCACCAGTCCGCAGTCGGCGAATGCCAGCACGCCGTCGTGGCCGTAGCCGCGATCCTGCACGCACACGAAGAAGACACCGGAGACCGTGCGGACGCCAACAGCCGGACCGATGCAGTGGAGCGCGGCGCGAACCGTTTCCGCGGTGGTGTTGACGGCGCCGCCGACCGCTCCATCGGCGTCGCCCGCAGCGACCATAAGTGAAGCGACGTAAAGCGGCTGGCGCGCGACCTGCTGCGCTTCCATCAGCGTCAGACCCTTCGATCGGCGGCGTTCGAAATACAACGCGGCGTATTTTTCGGCGTCCTGCGATTTCGGCTCGGCCCCGATTAGAATCGGCTCGATCAATCCCTCGCGCGCCAATCGCGCCGCAGCTTCCTGCACGCGCTTGTCGGTGCCCTCCGGAAATACGATGCGCTTTTTCTTAGGCAGCCGACGCAATCGTTCCGTCTGGCGCGCGAGGAAAAGAGCCGCAGATTCTGGGAGCGACATCGGCCTCCTATTGTAATCAAATCGGATTGGCTTGACAGCACAATCGTTCAATCGTATGATTCATACATACGTATGATTGCAGTATCAGATCAACGCACAGACACCAAAACCCGCATCTTGGATGCTGCCCAGAAACTCTTTGGCGACAAGGGTTTCGAAGCGACCTCTTTGCGTGACATTACCACGGCGGCCCAAGTCAACCTGGCGGCTGTGAACTACCATTTCCAGTCGAAAGAGAGCCTCATCGACGCGATCATCGATCGTTGCATCAGCCCCGTCAATCAGCGTCGACTCGAAATGCTGGACGCTGCGGGTCCGTCCCCGACCGTGGAAAAGATCGTCGAAGCCTTCGTTCAGCCGACGCTTGAAGCCGACTGGGCAACGGTGGTGCCGCTGATGGGCCGCATCCTGGCGACGCCGGATCAATTTGTGGAGCGCTTTTTTCGCAAGCGGATTTCAAATGTAGCGGAGCGTTTTATGGCGGCGCTGGCGCAGGCTCTGCCGGATCTGGCGCCCGTGGACTTGCTGTGGCGGCTGCACTTCATGGCCGGGGCGGTCGCTCACATTCTGCTTTTTTCGCGCGCGCTCCCGGTGCTGACCGGGGGCATGTGCGACCTGTCGGATCGCACGGCGTTGCTCCGGCGGATGGTGACTTATATCGCGGCGGGATTCCGCGCGCCGCTCCCGGAGGCGAAATAATATGCGCGCATTCCTTCTGATTCTCTCGATGGCGGCACTGGCATCCGCACAAGATTCGCTGCCGTTGAGTCTCAAGCGGGCGGTAGAAATCGCGCTTGCGCCCGAAGGAAATACGCGCGTGGCACTGGCAGGTGAAACATTGAAGCAGGCGCAGTCGCGCATCGCTGAAGCACGGGCGGCGTTTCTGCCGGACCTCGACGCATCGGTGCAGGATCGCCGCCAGACGGTCAGCCTGCGTGCCTTCGGGTTCGATTTTCAATTACCGGCCGGGGCCGGTTTTGCGATTCCCTCGGTGGTCGGACCTTTCAACGTTCTGGATGCGCGGGCGACCGCGCAGCAGCGCGTGTTCGACTTCAGTACGATCCGC
>DASYPO010000113.1:0-8495 GCA_036006545.1 Bryobacteraceae bacterium | reverse complement strand
GAATGCGATCGTCCTCTGCGGAACCGTCGCGCAGATCGGATTGGCCGAATCGCTCTTCAACGAATTGGATAAACCTCCGGCCGTACCGTTCCAGCACTCGACGTCATCTGAGTTTCTTTTGTCGGGCGACAAGGAAGGCGTGACGCGCGTATTCTATGTGGCCCAGGCGAAGTCGGTGCAGGCGTTTCAGGAGATCGCGCAGGTGATGCGCACCATTCCAGAAATACGCCGCACCTTCACGCTCAATGCGCAACGAGCCATCATCGTGCGCGGAACCGCCCCCCAAGTCGCGATGGCCGAATGGCTCTTTAACGACCTCGACCAGCCAAATCTAGGATCCCCCGTCGCGCCACTGAACGCGGACGCGCTCCACGAGTTTCGATCCCCCGGAGCCGACGACGTGCTACGCGTGTTTTACCTGATCAATACCGCCGACGTCCCCGCCTTCCAGCGCATCGCGCAGGAGGTTCGCGTGAAAGCCGGGATCATGCGACTGTTCACCTATAACGACCGCCGCGCCCTCATCGTCCGCGGTACCAGCGCTCAGATCGCCTCTGCTGAGCGAATCGCCAAGCCGAACTGACCGCATCCTCTTAAACGCCGGTTATACTAGGCGCACGGGCGCATTCGCGCCTTCCCGGGGATGGCCAGTTCCGTTACAACGCTGTTGCATTACCGCGTCCTCGAAAAAATCGGCGAGGGCGGCATGGGAGTTGTGTATCGAGCCATTGACACGCGGCTCGACCGCGAGGTCGCCATCAAGCTGATGCCCCCAGATTCGGCGGCCGACCCCGACCGCAAACGCCGCTTCATGATCGAGGCGCGCGCTGCATCCGCCTTGAATCATCCCAACATCGTCACCATTCACGACGTCGCGAGCGCCGATGGTACCGATTTTCTGGTGATGGAATATGTGCGCGGCGATACCATCAGCGCGCGTATCAAGCAGGCCGCCATGCCGATTGCGGACGTAGTTCAGTGGGGCATCCAGATCGCCGACGCTCTGGCCAAGGCGCACTTGGCGGGCATCGTCCATCGCGACCTGAAGCCGTCCAACATCATGATCACGCCGGACGGACTCGCGAAAGTCATGGATTTCGGCCTGGCCAAACTGGACGAGACCAAACTGACCGCGGCCTCAGCCGACGAAACCCTCACGCTACAAACCCAGGCTGGCATCCTGATCGGCACCATGGCCTACATGTCGCCCGAGCAGGCCGAAGGCAAGCCCGTGGACGGGCGCTCCGATGTGTTTTCCTTCGGCGCGGTGCTGCACGAAATGATCACCGGGCGTCGCGCATTCCAGCGCGAGTCGAGCATTTCCACGCTGGTCGCCGTGTTGCGCGAAGACGCGCCATCCGTCGCGTCGCTACGCGGAGGTATTTCAACCGCATTGGACCATGTCATCGGGCGTTGCCTGCGCAAGGATCCCGCCCGCCGCTTCCAGAGCATGACTGAGGTCAAAGCGGCACTGGAAGACGTACGCGCGGAGCTATCCTCGGTTTGCTGCACGGCGGCAGTCGTACCGGAGACGCCTTCCATCGCCGTCCTGCCCTTTTCGAATCTCAGTGGCGACAAGGAAAACGAATACTTCGGCGATGGTCTCGCTGAAGAAATCATCAACGCACTAACCCGCGTCGAAGGGCTGCGCGTGATCGCACGAACTTCATCCTTCCGCTTCCGCGGCGATTTGGATCTTAAGGAAGTCGGCGAAAAGCTTAGTGTCCAGCACGTTCTGGAGGGTAGCGTTCGCAAAGCCGGCAATCGCATCCGTGTCACCGCTCAGCTCATCAGCATCGCCGACGATTCGCACTTGTGGTCGCAGCGCTACGATCGCGAACTCGAAGACATTTTCGAAATTCAGGACGAGATCGCACGCGCGATCGTCGAAGGACTCAAGCTTAAGCTCGCGCCGTCCGAACCGGCCAGCCAGGCGACTTGCACGCGTCAGGCGGGAAACATGGAAGCGTACGGGCTCGCTCTCCAGGGACGCTACCATTTGCAAAAGCTCACCCCCGACGGATTGGCGCGCGCGAAAGCGTGTTTCGAGCAGGCCATCAGCCTGGATCCGAATTGCGCGATGGCGCACACCAGCCTGAGTGCATACTGGTTCAGCCTGGGGGCCATCGGACTAATGCCTCCACGCCAGGCTTTCGCCACCGCGCGCGTCGCCGCGGACAAGGCGCTCGAGCTGGACAATACGCTGCCCGAAAGCCATGCCGTCGCGGGCGCGCTGTTGATGAATCACGAATACGATTGGGAGGGCGCCCGCCGTGAATTCGAGATCGCGTTGGCCTTCAATCCCAGCGCGGTGATTCCGCGCGCGCACCTGGCGCATATGCTGGTCAATGGGTACGGGCGCTATCAGGAAGCGGCGGCGAACATGCAGCGCGTGCTGGAGCTCGACCCGGTTTCGCCCGCCTATCGCGCGGTTACCGGCTGCTACTTCCTCTTCGCCGGGAACACGCAGCGCGCCATCGAAGAATCTACGTTGACCTTGCAAACTGATCCGGCTTATCACTGGGCGCACTGGACGCTGGGGATGTCGTATTCGGAACTGGGCCGGCACGATGAAGCCATCGCCTCGATGCAGCGGGCGTTTGAGTTTTCGGGCCGCAATCCGATTGGATTCGGGGCGCTGGCGTTTTTGCATGCCCGCGCGGGCCACGCGGATGAGCCGCGCCAGCTACTCGACCAGCTCGAAGCCGTGACGCAAACGCGTTACGTGAGCACTTCCGCGCACTGCATGGCGTATCTCGGACTCGGCCAGCTCGACGACGCGCTGAAGGCCTTCGAAACGTCCATCGAAAATCGCGATTTCACAGCGCAATGGTTCCGGCACACCCCGTTCCGCGCGCATTTCAAGGATGACCCGCGTTATCATGCGCTGCTCGGCAAGATGAACATGGAGTAGAGAACTTTTCCCGGGTTTCCGCACTATTTGACGTGCGGCAAGCCAGCGGAGAAGTGTCGGATCGCAGCTTTGGCCTATTGATGGCTGCGGTACTGCTCGTCATTGGATTCGTGCGTTCGAAACTATGGGCCGTCGCCGGGGCAGCGCTGCTGTTGATCCTCGCATTGGCGATTCCATCGGTACTTCACAGGCCAAAGCGCGCGTGGCTGCTGCTCGGCCGCGGCATGGGCGCGATCGTCAACCCGATCATCCTCGGCTTTCTCTTTTACCTCGTGATCACCCCGGCCGGTTTGCTGGGACGCTTGTTTGGTCGCGACCCGCTCCGCCTCCGCCCTAATGCGACGCTTCCCAGCTATTGGCGTGAGCGTGCGGAATCGTCGTCCGATCTGACAACTCCGTACTGACCTTTATGACGACTCTGGTCCATTTGTATCGCTTTGTTGGCAAACGGAAGAAATATTGGCTGCTTCCCATCATGCTGGTTCTACTTCTGCTCGGAGCGCTGCTGATGCTCGCGCAGGGAAGCGTCCTCGCGCCGTTCATCTACACGCTGTTCTGACGTGCGAATTCTGGGAATATCGGCCTTCTATCACGACAGCGCGGCGGCGCTCGTGGAGGATGGCAGGATCGTCGCAGCGGCGCAGGAAGAGCGCTTCACGCGCATTAAACACGATCCGTCGTTTCCGACTCACGCCATCGAATCGTGTCTCTCGCAGGCAGGCGTTCGCTTGCGCGACATCGATCACGTCGCGTTTTACGAAAAACCGCTGCCGAAATTCGAGCGGCTGCTCGAGACCTACTTGAGCTTCGCTCCCCGCGGCTGCACGTCGTTTCGAAGCGCCATTCCGGTGTGGATCAAAGAAAAGCTGTTCCAATCACGGACGCTTGAAAAGCAACTACGCGCGATCGACCCCGCCTGGAACCACAGCCTGCTGTTCACCGAGCATCACCAGAGCCACGCCGCCAGCGCTTTCTTCCCTTCCCCGTTCCGCCGCGCTGCCGTACTGACTCTGGACGGAGTGGGTGAGTGGCCCACAACGTCGGTAGCGCGCGGAATCGATGGCACGCTCGAAATTCTGCGGGAGATTCATTTTCCGCACTCGCTGGGCCTGCTATATTCCGCCTTCACCGGCTATACGGGATTCAAGGTCAACTCGGGTGAATACAAGCTGATGGGACTCGCGCCCTACGGGCAGCCCGCCTTCGCGAATCGTATTCTCGACAACCTGATCGACGTCAAGCCCGACGGATCTTTTCGCTTGAACATGGACTACTTCGCGTACTGCACCGCCCTGACCATGACCAACCGCCGCTTCGATGCACTGTTCGGCGGACCACCGCGAGCCGAGGACGAAATCCTGACGCAGCGTCATATGGATCTTGCCGCGTCGATTCAAGAAGTACTCGAAGATGTGGTCCTGAAGATGACGCGCGCATTGGCTGCCGAAACCGGCGAAGAAAACCTTTGTCTGGCGGGCGGCGTCGCGCTCAACTGCGTGGCCAACGGAAAGATCCTGCGCGATGGGCGATTTCGGAACATCTGGATTCAGCCGGCGGCGGGCGATGCGGGCGGCGCGTTGGGCGCGGCGCTGACGGCGTATCATTTGCACGCTGGCCAGCCGCGTACCCCTGCGGCAACTGGCGAATCGCGAGATGCCATGCACGGGGCACTACTGGGACCTGCGTTTTCCGATGACGAAATCGAGCGCCGACTGGAGTCGCAGGGCGCGCGATTCACGCGACTTTCGGATACGGCTTTGATCGACGCGACCGCAGCCGAGCTTGCCGCGGGACACGCCGTGGGATGGTTTCAAGGCCGCATGGAATTTGGCCCGCGCGCGCTGGGTACGCGGTCTATCCTGGGCGACGCGCGTTCGCCTTCCATGCAGCGAACCTTGAATCTGAAAGTGAAATTCCGAGAATCTTTCCGCCCCTTCGCGCCCGCCGTGACGCGCGAGGCCGTCAGTGACTGGTTCGATCTCGACGTCGAGAGTCCGTACATGCTCCTGGTCGCAGGCGTGAAGAAGAATCGCCTGATTCCGATGGACTACACGGCCGAGCAAATGTTCGGCATCGATAAGCTGAACGTGCCGCGATCCGAGATTCCGGCGGTGACGCACGTCGACTATTCCGCGCGCGTGCAAACCGTTAGTGCCGAAACCAACCCTCGATTCCACCTGCTATTGCGCGCCTTCGAGCAGCGCACCGGCTGCCCCGTGCTGGTCAACACCAGTTTCAACGTGCGCGGCGAGCCGATCGTCTGCACGCCCGAGGACGCGTTCCGCTGTTTCATGGGCACCGGGATCGAGACCCTAGCGATCGGGAATTGCCTGCTGCACAAGGCCGAGCAAGTACAAGTACCGCAGCACGAATATCACACGGAATTCGCGCTGGATTGAGCACTCTCCGAGGCCTAAAGCCAACCCCCGCAGCAGACGATTCATATGCAGGGATGTCCAGCACGCCTCAACCCCTTCGTCTGCCCGCGCGAATCAGCTTTCCCAGGCTGCTTAAGCCATCCTTGACCGACTTCTTCTTCGTCGCTGTCGTCTTCTGGCTCTTTCTCTCGGCCCCGGGCGGGTGGGATCGCCTCTTGATGGACGGCGACGTAGGGTTGCACACTCGCGCCGGCGACTACATCCTCGATACTCGCGCGGTTCCCAAAACCGATCCGTTTTCGTTCACGCGCGGCGGCGAGCGCTGGTTCGCATTCCAGTGGCTCTCCGAGGTCGCTTTTGCGATTCTCAACCGGCGCTTCGGTCTCGAAGGCATCCTGCTGTTGTGCGCCGCCGTCACGGCGCTGACCTATACAGTCTTGCTGCGCGACATGGTGAAGCGCGGAGCGCACGGAATCGCCGCGCTGCTGATCGCGCTAATGATCGCCAACGCCAGTTCGATTCATTTGCATGCCCGCCCGCACCTGTTCACGATGCTGTTCTTCGTCTTCGCGCATTACCTGATCGCGCGGGATCGCGAGCGCCCGTCGAAACAGATCTGGTGGCTGGTCCCGCTCACCATACTGTGGGCCAACGTGCACTCCGGTTTCCCGGTGCTGCTGTTGACGCTCGGCCTCTTAGCCGCCGCGCAGTTGATCGCATCCGATTGGTTTGCCTTGCGGCGTTATTCAATCCTCACAGCCGTGTGCGTCCTTGCAACGCTGATCAATCCCAACGGAATCGAGCTGTACCGCCACATGGCCCGCTTTCTGGGGAACACCTGGCTGATGCAGAACATTCAGGAGTATCAATCGCCGGTATTTCGCGGCGAACAGATGCTCTACTACATGGGTTTCCTGTTTGCGGCCCTGATCTGCATGTGGCCGCTGGCGGCGCGGCGGCGCTGGCCCGAATGCCTCTGGATTCTCGCGCTGGGTGCAATGTCGCTTCAATCCGCGCGACACATTCCGTTATTCCTCATCGTGGCGGCGCCCGCGATCGCAATGGTAGCGAGTGAGAAACTCCGCGCCATCAAGAGCGCCGCGGACCTGGGCGAAAAATGCGTCGCCCGCCTGTCCCCCATCAGCGTGTGGCCCGTGATATTCCTGGCCGCGGTCGCCGGGCTCACCGATGCCTCCACTTGGCCGACCGATCTCTCGGCGCAGCATTTTCCACGCGCCATCGTACATCAGAATCGCGATCTGCTCACGTCTACGCGTGTTTTCTCCACCGATCAGTGGGGCGATTACCTGCTGTGGGCGAATTATCCCAACCAGCGCGTGTTTATCGACGGACGAAGCGATTTCTTCCAGGACGCGCTCAGCAAGGAATATGTCGCGGTGCTGAACGCGAGCCGCGAGTGGCGCACCATTCTCGACAAGTACGCCGTAAAGACGCTGCTCATTCCGCCGGGTTCGCCGCTTGCCGAGGCGGTATCGAAAGAGACGGCTTGGCGCGTGGTGGCGCGGGATGAGTCGGCGCTTCTGCTGACTCGGCTTTAAGTAATGAAGGACACGCAGCTCGCCTCTCTCGGGTCGCTGGTGGAAGCCGTCGGAACTTCCGCGGCGCAACCCTTACTCACGTCGCCCCCGCGACGCGACGGACAAACACTCGAACTCGCCGTCGTTCTTCCTACCTACAAGGAATCCGCGAATCTTCGGCCCGTCATCCAAGCGCTGGATCGAGTGCTCAACGGAATCGAATGGGAAGTGATCATCGTCGACGACGATTCTCCCGACGGCACCGCCGAATTGGCACGTGAGCTCGCCGCGACGCATACTCGTGTTCGCGTCGTGCATCGTGTCGGCCGCCGCGGGCTCGCATCGGCGTGCATCGAGGGCATGCTCGCGACGCCCGCACGCTACATCGCCGTAATGGATGCCGATTTGCAGCACGACGAACGGGTCCTGCCCGAGATGTTCGATCGCATCCGCAGCGGCGAGATCGACCTGGTGGTTGCCAGCCGTAACCTCGCGGGCGGGAGCATGGGCGCGTTCGCCCAGGAGCGCGTACGCCTCAGTACGCTTGGCGCGCGGCTCGCGCACATGGTCTGTCCCGCCGCGCTTACCGATCCCATGAGCGGGTTCTTCGTCTTGGATCGCTGTTTCTTTGAAGAAGTGATGCATCGTCTTTCGGGAATCGGCTTCAAGATTCTGGTGGACCTGGTCGCTTCCGCCCAGCGCCCCGTGCGCTTCGCCGAGGTTCCCTACCGGTTTCGCAATCGCGAGCACGGCGAAAGCAAGCTCGACGTCTCGATCGAACTCGAGTATTTGTACCTGCTCATCGACAAACTGGTGGGGCGGTTCGTGCCCACCCGCTTCGTCCTGTTCGTCGCCGTGGGCGCCCTCGGCTTGCTTCTGCACTTGGGCGTGCTGGCCGCGTGTTACTTGGGTTGGGGAATGTCGCTGATCTCCGCGCAGGTGACCGCCACGGCGGTCGCCATGGCGTTCAACTTCCTGTTGAACAACCTGGTGACCTTTCGGGAGTATCGGCTTCGCGGCTGGCGGATCCTCACAGGCCTCGCGACGTTCTACGCCGCGTGTTCCATCGGCGCACTGGTCAATGTGGGCTTCGCAGATTCCATGGCGCGCCATGGTGCCCCCTGGTATCTGGCTGGAATCTGCGGAATGTCGGTCAGCGCCGTTTGGAACTACGGCGTGAACACCGTGCTCACCTGGATGCGCGGACGGCGTACCTAGCTAGTCCTCCCAATCAATACAGGCCTGTTATTCTTGGCCTTTGACTTTCCGGTTCCATCCCCTCCGCTTCCACTTCGCCGCGCGCGACCGCATCCACTTCGCCCCCGGCAAATCCTCGAATCTGTTGCGAGGAACCTTCGGAATTACTCTTCGCCGACTCATCTGCTCCGCGGATTGCCCCGGCGCCCGAACCTGTCCGCATCGCGACACCTGCTCGTATGCGCGTGTCTTCGAACCATCTCCCCCGGCCGATTCTCCCAGCGGCCTAGCCGATCCGCCGCGACCATTCGTCTTCCGCGCCAGCCACCTGGACGGACTTTCGCTCGACCCCGGCGATCGTCTCCACTTCGACTTTCACCTGTTCCTCGACGCCACGTCGCTGCTCCCCCACCTCACCCAGGCATTTGCCGCTCTCAACCGCGCCGATTTCGTCCGCGTGGATGCATC
>DASYPO010000112.1:0-19221 GCA_036006545.1 Bryobacteraceae bacterium | reverse complement strand
GCGTTGTGCGAGACAGCAGCGGTCGCCGAACAAATCACCAACCGACTGACCATCGCAACCGAGCTGCTCAATAAGATGTTGGCGCGTGAGAAGATGAAGGCGAATCCGCACGACCTCAGCGGGCTGCTTACCGCGGGCGTTTTCAAGCAGCAGGATAAACGCGTGACGGGACACTGGCCACTTGATCGCGGCTTTGTGGAATCGCTAGCATCGGGGAAGGTGGAATGATGCGCGTGCATTTGCGTTCATTCGCGGCTTTCTTGCTTGCCGGCACGGCGTTCGCGGCCGAACCGGTTCGCTTTAATCGCGACATCCGTCCGATCATGTCGGACACGTGCTTCCGCTGTCACGGGCCGGATGCGCGTGCGCGCCAGGCGAACTTGAGGTTGGACCAGCGCGAGGAGGCGCTGAAGCAATCCAAGACTGGCGTGACGCCAATCGTCCCCGGCGATCCCGATAAGAGTGCGATCGTGCGCCGCGTGTTTGCGACCAATGCAACCGTCATGCCGCCACGCGCGATTCACAAGGAACTCACCGCCGCGCAAAAGGAAATCATTCGCCAGTGGGTGAAGGAAGGCGCGACTTACGAGGGTCATTGGGCGTGGCAGCCGGTGCAGCGTCCGCGCGTTCCGCAGATTGCTGACGCCACGAGCCCTATTGACGCATTCATTCGCGCGCGGCTTACCAAAGAAGGTCTGACGTCGTCGCCCGAAGCCGACAGGCGGACGTTGTTGCGTCGCGTGACGCTGGACCTGACCGGAGTTCCGCCGACGCCGGAGGAGTTCGCGGCTTTCGTCGCGGACAAATCGAGCGATGCATATGAACGCGCCGTCGATCGGCTGCTCCAGAAACCCGGCTACGCCGAAACGCAGGCGCGTTACTGGCTCGACGCGGTGCGTTACGCCGACAGCGCTGGATTCCACGGCGACAATCTGTGGCCCGCGTGGCCGTATCGCGACTACGTGCTCCGCGCGTTTCGCGACAACATGCCGTTCGACCGCTTCACACGCGAGCAGCTGGCGGGCGATTTGATGCCCAACGCCACGGTCGATCAAAAAATAGCATCGGCGTACAACCGCATGAATCGCGTGTCGGCCGAGGGCGGCCTACAGCCGAAGGAATATCTGGCGAAGTACGGCGCCGATCGCGTGCGCACACTGAGCACCGTGTGGATGGGCGCGACGCTCGGATGCGCCGAATGCCACGATCATAAGTTCGATCCCTTCACCTCCAAAGATTTTTATTCGATGAAGGCCTTCTTCGCCGACATCAAGGAATCGGGTCTGGTTTCCGATCGCGGTGGCAGCGCCTGGGGTTCGAAGCTAGCGCTGCCGACCGAGGCGCAAACACGCGCTTTGCAAGAACTCGATCAACAACTCGAAGTGACTCGCGCCGGATTGAAGCGCTTGACCGACGAGCTCGCGACTGATCTCCCCAAGTGGGAGGAGCGCATTCGCGCCGATCACGCGGCAGGAAAGCTTGCCTGGAAATTCCAACGCCCGCTGTCTGCGTCTTCCACGGGCGGTGCGGTCCTGAAGATCTTCAACGACGAGCCAGTCGACTTCAACTACTACCTGAATGGATCGCTAGCGTCGGAGCGCAAGCTTGGCGGCGGATTGATCATTGCCAGCGGCCCCAATCCCGACGACCCGACCTACACCGTGAAATTCAAACCCGGAGCGGGCGTGTGGACCGCGCTGGGAATCGAAATCCAGCAGGACGAGACACTGCCCGGCAATCGACTCTCGCGCGGCGCGGATCGTTTCGTCATTACTGAAGTCGAAGCCGATCGCGGCGATGCGAAACTCAACTTCGTGCTCGCCACGTCAACGCAGTCTGGCGAATGGCCGGAGAATCCTGCGATGGCCGCGATTGACGGCGACGGCCACACCGGCTGGGGAGTGGGTTTCGGAGAACACCGCAACGCATTTCTCGCGCTGCGTTTTGCAACGCCCGTCACCACCGCCGCCGACGCGGTGATCACCCTGCGCATTCGTCACGGCTCGGAGTTCCGTCGCGCGACGATCGGACGGTTTCGAATCGCTCTTTCGTCGGGTGTTCACTCGCTGCCCGAAACCGGAGAGTCTGGTCGCAAGAAACGCATGGCCAAGCCGGACGAAGCGACGGTGAACGTCGCGACCGATCGCGGACTCACTCCGGAACTTCAGAAGATTCTCGAAACGAAAGACGCCGAGCGCACGGAGCAGCAACGCAAAGCGCTCCTGGCGCACTATCAATGGTCGTCGCCCGAGCTCCAGGATTTGGTTGCGCGAGTTGCGCAACTCGAAACGCGTCGTGCATTGATTGATGCTGCCATTCCGCGCGTGTTGTACACCGAAACCGTGACACCTGCAGTAACGCGGATTCTTCCGCGCGCGAATTGGATGGACGAAACGCACGAGATAGTCGAGCCCGCTGTCCCCGCGTTTCTGGGAAAACTGGCGGTAAGCGGGAAACGAGCCACTCGCCTCGATCTAGCCGACTGGATCGTCTCGCGCGACAATCCGCTCACCGCGCGTGTTTTCGTGAATCGCCTGTGGCGGCAGTTCTTCGGCACCGGTCTTTCGAAGGTGCTCGAAGACCTCGGATCGCAAGGTGAGTGGCCAACGCATCCAGAATTACTCGATTGGCTCGCCGCGGAGTTCATGGAGAGGTGGGACGTCAAACACGTGATCCGGACCATCGTCACCAGCCAGACTTATCGGCAATCGTCGGCGAGCAACGCAGCACTCGACGAGCGTGATCCTGAAAATCGCCTACTCGCGCGCCAGAGTCGCTTCCGTGTGGACGCTGAAGCCGTTCACGACGTCGCGCTTTCCGTCTCCGGTTTACTGGTCGAACGTCTCGGCGGACCCAGCGTGAAGCCCTACGGACCCGACGGCTATCTTGCCGGGATGAATTTTCCGAAGCGCGAATATTCGGCCAGCCGTGGCGACGACCTGCATCGCCGCGCGCTCTACACGCAGTGGCAGCGGACATTTCTGCATCCCAGTCTGCTGACCATGGACGCGCCAACCCGCGAAGAGTGCGCGGTGAATCGCGTCAACTCCAACACGCCGCTTCAGGCGCTGGAACTGCTCAACGATCCGATCTTCGTCGAAGCCGCGCGCGTCTTCGCGCAGAACATTCTCAAGTCCGGCGGCGCGACGTTCGATGCGCGTCTTAACTGGGCGTTTACTCGCGCGCTGAATCGCGCACCCGATCCGGACGAACGCAAGATCCTTTCCGGTCTCTACCAGAAAAGCCTCGCGCATTTTCGCGCAACGCCTGCAGCCGCGAACCAATTCGCAACAGTCGGCGAAGCTCCCACACCCGCCACACTCAATCGCGCCGACGTCGCCGCGACCGCCATGGTCGCGCGGGCGATCCTCAACCTGCATGAAACGATCACAAGAAATTAACGACGTCTGCCGGCGCGCCTTCTTGCGACAAGGGATCGCCGGGCTCGGACTGTTCGGACTGAATTCGCTGCTCACGCCGCGATTGTTCGCAGGAACCGGCGGCGTCGTGAATCCGCTGCACCATCCCGCGAAAGCGAAGCGCGTGATTTATCTCTACCAGGCCGGCGGCCCGTCGCACCTCGAAACCTTCGACTACAAACCCAAGCTCGCTGCGATGCACGGGCAGGGTATGCCCGAGTCATTCACCAAAGGCCAACAGATCGCGCAGCTTCAGAATGCGAAGCTCACCTGTTTTGGTCCGCAGCACAAGTTTCAGAAATTTGGAAAGTCGGGACAGGAGATGTGCGAGCTGTTCCCGCATATGGGCAGCGTCGCCGACGATCTGTGCATCGTCCGCTCCATGTGGACCGAGCAGATCAATCACGACCCCGCGCACACGCTGATGAACACCGGCTCGATCATTGCGGGCCGCCCCAGCATGGGCTCCTGGGTGCTGTATGGGCTCGGCGCGGAGACGGAGAGCCTGCCTGGCTTTGTCGTGTTATTGAGCGCGGGCAAGGGTGGGCAGATGCAGCCGATCGCGGCGCGCCAGTGGTCCGCCGGAATTCTGCCCAGCCGGCTCCAGGGCGTTAAATTCAACTCCATCGGCGACCCGGTGCTGCACATCAAGACGCCCGCGGGCGTGGGTAGCGCACTTCAGAAAGATTCCATCGACGCGATCAACGCACTAAATCGCCTGGAGCACAAGAGCGTCGCCGACCCCGAAATTCAGACGCGCATCGCGCAATACGAAATGGCGTTCCGCATGCAATCGAGCGTGCCCGACCTGGTCGATATGAGCAAGGAGCCCGCCAGCGTTCTTGAAATGTACGGGCTCACCGGCACGAGCCGTCCGGGCGACGGATCCTTCGCATCGAATTGTTTGCTGGCGCGACGCCTCGCCGAGCGCGGCGTGCGTTTCATCCAGCTCTACCATCGCGATTGGGATCACCACAGCGGAGTCAAGGCGAATATCGCGATCAAAGCTGAGGAAGTCGATCGCGCGACGGCGGCTCTGATCCGCGACCTAAAACAGCGCGGCATGCTGGATGACACGCTGGTGGTGTGGGGCGGCGAATTCGGCCGCACACCCATGTCGCAGAGTGGCGACGGCCGCGATCATCACATCAAAGGTTTCTCATTCGTTCTCGCGGGCGGTGGTATCAAAGGCGGCATCAGCTACGGTTCAACTGACGAACTCGGCTACGCGGCGGAAGAGAATCCCGTCGCCGTTCCCGATTTTCATGCCACCATGCTGCACTTGCTGGGCATCGACCACAAGCGCCTCAGCGTGAAGTTCCAGGGACTCGACGCACGGCTGACGGGGATCGCCGGCGAGGTCGTTACCGGAATCCTCGCGTAGAATCGCGCCGCGCTTTTTTTGATTCGCTATCGTGGAACCATGCAAGCTGAAAGCTGTGACATCGGACTGATCGGACTCGCAGTCATGGGCCAGAATCTGGTCCTCAACATGAACGACCACGGGTATCGCGTGGCGGTTTTCAATCGCACCGTTTCCAAGGTCGACGATTTTCTAGCGGTCGAAGCCAAGGGCACCCAGGTCGCCGGCGCGCACTCCATTGCCGAGTTCGTCGCGAAGCTGAAAAAGCCGCGCCGCGTGATGTTGATGGTGAAAGCCGGCGAAACGGTCGACCACATGATCGAGGCTCTGCTGCCGCATCTCGAAAAAGGCGATGTCGTGATCGACGGCGGCAATTCCTTGTTCACAGATTCAAATCGTCGCAGCAAGTCTCTCGCCGAAAAAGGAATTCTGTTCATCGGAACCGGCGTTTCGGGCGGCGAAGAAGGCGCGCGATTCGGCCCGTCCATCATGCCTGGCGGCAATCCCGCCGCGTGGCCGCTGGTGAAAGAAATCTTCCAGTCCATCGCCGCGAAGGTCGACGATGGAACGCCGTGTTGCGATTGGGTGGGCGAAGACGGCGCGGGCCATTACGTGAAGATGGTCCACAACGGCATCGAGTACGGCGACATGCAGCTTATCTGCGAAGCGTACCAGCTCTTGAAGGACGGACTCGGTCTCAACGCACAAGAACTGCACGAAGTTTTCGCCGACTGGAACAAGGGTGAGCTGGACAGTTTTCTGATCGAGATTACCGCGGAGATTTTCACCAAGCTGGACGACGACGGCGCGCCACTGATCGAAAAGATCCTCGACACCGCCGGCCAGAAGGGTACCGGCAAATGGACGGGCATCAGCGCGCTCGATCTCGGAACCCCGGTTACTCTAATCGGCGAAGCAGTTTTTGCGCGCTGCCTTTCCGCGATGAAAGAGGATCGCGTAACCGCGTCGAAGATTCTTACGGGGCCGAAGATTGCCGCCGCGCTCGACCGAAAGGAATTCATCGAGAATGTTCGCCGCGCGCTGTACTGCTCCAAGATCATTTCCTACGCGCAGGGCTACATGCTGCTTCGCGAAGCGGCGAAGGACCAGAAATGGAATCTCAATTTCGGCGGCATCGCGCTGATGTGGCGCGGCGGATGCATCATTCGCAGCCGCTTCCTCGGCAAAATCAAGGAGGCGTTCGACAAGAATCCCAAGCTGTCGAATCTGTTGCTGGACGATTTCTTCGCCAAGCTGCTTAATGATTATCAAGCGTCCTGGCGGCGCGCGCTCATTCAGGCGATCGAGCACGGTGTGCCGACCCCGGCCTTCTCGACCGCGCTGTCGTTCTATGACGGGATGCGCACCGCGCGTCTCCCCGCGAATCTGCTGCAGGCCCAGCGTGACTTTTTCGGCGCGCATACTTACGAGCGGATCGACAAGCCGCGCGGCGAGTTCTTCCATACCAATTGGACTGGTCGGGGCGGGCGCGTTTCGTCGACGACCTACTCGGTGTGAGTGGGGCAGGTCATCTTGTCGCCTGCCTTGGCTGACTCAAAAATCGCTTCGATCACCGTCATATTCTTCAGCGCGTCTTCGAGCGGCACGGGAACCCCCGTGTCATCGAGAATCGCGCGCGAGAACAAATCGCCCTGAATGGTGTACTGATCGCACGTGGGAATCTCCTCCCACGTGTCGTTCACACGGATCCTCGTGGGCCGATCCGGTGGTGCGTTGAACGGAATCTCGACCTCGATGCGCCCCTTCGTCCCGAGAATATGCATCGTCTGAAAAGGTACGAGCTGCGTGCTGCACGTGAAGGTGCACTGGCCGCGATCGAACTCCAGGATCGCCGACGTGAGCCGGTCCGTTTTCATCTCGGGGTCGCGCTCGACCACGCCGGATACGCGCACGGGCTCGCTCCCGAATATCATTCGCGAAAGCGTGATCGGATAACAGCCGATGTCCATCAACGCACCGCCACCCCATTCCGGCCGGTTGCGAATATTCGAAGGGTCGCGATTGAAGTAGCTGAAATATCCGCTCACCACGCGCAACTCGCCGATAGTTCCGTCATTCGCCAACTCGCGAACGCGCAGCCATTGCGGATGCGTGCGCGCCATAAACGCCTCGCCGATTTTGACGCGATGCGCATCACGAGCTTGAATCAGGTCGCGCGTCTCCGCCACCGACAACCCGATCGGTTTTTCGCACAGCACGTGCTTCCGCGCCACCGCGGCTTTGATCGACCACGTCACGTGGAGATGATTCGGAAGAGGAATGTAGATCGCGTCGACTTCGGGATCGGCCAGCAGTGCTTCATACGATCCGTGGGCTCGCACGATGCCGAGGCGCGTCGCGGCTGCCTGTGCCTTCGACAAATCACGCGACGCAATCGCGACTACTTGTGAGAATTCTCCCCGCTGCATCGCGGGAACGACTTTTTCGACGGCGATCTTGGCTACCCCAAGAACGCCCCAGCGGATTTTCTGGGCCACGCCCGATTCTACAGCGTGTTACTGGTCCTGCTCGACGACGCGCGAAGCCGGACGCAGCAGCTTGTCGACTTCGGCTCGCGATAACTTCCGCAGGTCGGCTTTGTCGATGGTGTACTCGGTCCACGGCACGAACATTTCGTTCCAGCTCTGCTGGCCCCAGATCACTTCCTGGTCAGGCGCCGGATTGTACGGATTGTTCTTCGAATTGTCGTAGTGCGCGATCGCGCTCAGCACACTTCCCGCCGGAATCTTCACGGGCTTCTCGAATTCGTAGTTGAGCTGCCAGTCAAAGTTGTAGCCCGGAACGAAGAGGATGGTTTCCTGACGGCCGTCCGGATACTTCACCACATATTTCATGTCCTTGCCGCGCCAGTGCATGTGCGGCGAAAGCGAGTACAGCGTGATGTCGTCCTTCACGTTCATGTTGCCGATTACCACCGGATAGTCCGACGAGTTCGGCGGAATGCGCGGGAACCCGCCGCGCGAAATCTTCTTGTCGGCAAGATAAACTTCTTCCGCAGCCGGCCGCGTGACCACTTCATGATGCGGCGGCGTCTTCGCGAACCACAGCCCCAGCTTCGAGCGATCTTTGGCTTCGCCCTTGCCGTTAGGCGTGTAGTGCATGTTGAATTCGAAGTACGCGCCCGGCACCAGCCGCTTGGCGACGCCTTCCGGGTGCGTCTCGAAACCCTTGCCCGGCGCCTGTCCGATCAGCTTCCATCCGGTGCGCCCCAGTTTCTTCCCGGCGATCAACTGTTCCGGCGTCAGATTGTCCGGCAGCGTCACCACGTTGACGATCGAGTGATGAACCACGGTGCGATTATCCGGCCGCAGCTCCACCGCTTCGACGTATTTTTCTTCGGTCAAGGGAATCTTTACGTAGTAATTGGTCAGGTCCATCTGGCCCGTCGCCGGGATCGTCACCTCGAGCGGCATCTCCACTACCAGATCCGGCGGACGATTGTGCGACCATCCCGTCGCCAGACTCGGCATCGGCGGCAGATCTTTTTCCTCGCCCTTTGGCGCGCCCGAATTTGCCCACGCCACGACGGTCGCGATCTGCTTTTCGGTCAGGCTGTGATCGTTGGTGAACTTGCCGTACCTCGGATCGGCGAACCATGGCGGCATCTTGCGCTGCGCTACCGCAGCCTTGATCGCCGCAGCCCACGGCCGCACCTGCTCGTAAGTGGTGAGTTGCATCGGCGCGATTTCCCCCGCGCGATGGCAGCTCACGCAGCTCGCGTAGAAAATCGGCGCGATGTCTTTCGTAAACGTCGGCTTCGACGCGGGCGCAGTGTCCGCCGCGCACAGCATCGCCGGCAAACTCGCCAGCAGCACAAATCTCTTCATGGAGACAGCTCCTTAAGAGGATAGATCCGTCGAGTCATTATACCTGGAATCGAACCCGGTTTCAGCCGACCGTCCGGTAGGTGTAGCATGAAAGTTCGCATGAAACCAATTGTGTTGCTGTTGTCTCTCGCCGCGATCGGACTCGCTCAAGACGTCAAAAAACCCAAGACCGGCCTCGATCCAGAGGATTGGAAGTACACGCTCGCGCCGGGCGTAACGACGCGCAACGTCACCTATTACAGCGACGGTGTCGCGTGCTTCGCGAAGCTGTTTTTCCCCAAGGGATTTTCCGCGCAGGGCAAGACCCCCGGCGTGGTGCTCGGGCAGGGTTGGGCGGGCACGCATTTTTCAATCGAGAAATACGGCGCGCGATTCGCCGAACGCGGGCTGGTCGCGATGGTGATCGACTACCGCGGCTGGGGATCGAGCGACGGCTTTCCGTCGATCATCAACGGAAAAGACCGCGTCGGTGGCGACTACCATCGCGACGACAAGCGCTTCTCCGAACTCAAGGCCGACGTTTCGGTGAAGCGCACGCGTCTGCTGCCGCTCAAGCAGGTGGAGGATTATCGCAACGCGATTTCGTTTTTGCAGGGCGAGCCCGGCGTCGATCCCGAGCGCATCGGTGTGTGGGGTTCCAGTTTCGCCGGCGGGAATTCGGTGGTCACTGCGGCGCTCGACGCGCGCGTGAAAGCGGTGTCGGTGCAGGTGCCCGCGCTCGGAAGCAAGATGCAGCCGGGTGCACCGTTCAAGTTGCAGGGGCGGTTGGTCGAGGACGCGATCAGGCGGGCGCGGACTGGACAGGGCGGGGAATACGAAACGGGATTTTCGTTCAAACGCAACGTGGACGTGGAAACGCAGCAGGCGGTGGCCGAGTACAATCCTATGGCATACCTTCCGCAGATCGGCTCCCGAGCGGTGCTGATCATCGTTGCTGAGAAGGACGAGCTGATCAACAACCAGCGCTCCGGTCACACGTTTTTCGAGGGGCTGACCGGACCCAAGGATTACATCGAAGTGAACGGGATTACGCACTTCGAGATGTACATCGGAGAGGCGTTCGAGCGCAGCTCAAATGCGGCCGCGGAGTGGTTTTTGAAGTATCTCTAGCGAGATCGAACTTGCTTCAGAATGTTTTAAGCGCGACCGCGGCGCCTCTGCCTGCATCTAATTCGCATGAGTAGTCTGGCCGAGGTGGCCGCGCCGCGCACGGACGACATGGAAGCCGACGCCCCAAACGGGTCTGGTCGATCGAAGACGATTGATCATTTGCCGACCGAAGACAATGCTAACGTCGCGCTTTTTACAGCCTACAAGCGTGAAGATTTTCGAGTTAGGTCAAGCGGCGGGGAACTTGGCGACTATGCCGAGGCGTTTCGCACCGCGGCCACCGAACTAGCTGGGGAGCGCGAGGTTGGGGACTTATGGGCGTACCCGATCGTGTTTCTGTACCGACACGCTATTGAATTGATCCTGAAGGATATCTTGGTCAATCATCAAGCCGCATCCGGAGTCCGCGCTTCCAAAGTTCTCAAGCGTGGCCACAGTCTAGTGGAGCAAGTTGACGATCTACTTACGGTGTTGAAATGCTATGGGCTATCGCCGAGCCGAGACGTCGTCTGCATGATCCGCTCGTGGAACGAATTCGATTCGCAGAGTTTCAAGGCAAGATATCCGTGCACCAAAGACGGTGAACGCAACCCGCTGTTCGAGGGCAAAGATTTCGACCTTCGTTCTTTCAAAGCACTCTGTGAGCGCTGCTTTGAAGAGCTCAGCGAAACTCGCGCGGAAATCCAATCGCACGATTACTCGGCTTTCCTCGCAGCCGAGTGCCGCGCGGTAAGCGAGTCTTGAGCGATAGGCTTCGGCTCTAAGTGAACGACCAGCCTTTACGGAACTTCGGCTTGATCAACTGATTCGCCTCAGGCACGTTGGTCACGCGCATCTTCGCGCTGTCCCATTCGAGCTTGCCCGGATAGCGCAGCGCCAGCGTCCCCACCAAAATCCACTCGGTGAACGGACCCGCGATGCTGAAGTTTGAACACGCCGGATCGCCGCCCTTCGCGGCACGAATCCAGTCGCGATAGTGACCCGGCGACCGCGTCAGCAGCTCGGCCGGCCACTTGTAATCCTTCATCCGCTCGACCGGAACCAGGCGCGTATTCTCGCCGTACGTGCCGGTGGTGATGAAGCCCTTCTCGCCGATGAACAGGCTGCCATTGGCGTCGGCCGGAGCGCGACCGCCAGTCTGGCGATCGGTCGGCAGCGGTGGTAGATCCTTGATGCGCTCCGCGTCGAACACCGGGCCGATCGGCTGCATTTCGGCTCGCGCGCGAGACGCCGGCGGTGCACCCGCACCTTCGGGCCGCTGCAAACGCGGCAGGTCTCCCAACCATTCGCTGGCCGGGATACCCTGCGGACGCTCCGGCGGTCCGCCCATGCCGTCGTGCCAGAAAATCTTCACGGCGGGCATAGAACCGCGCGCCGGAAAATCGAACCGGATCACCGACTTCTTGGGGAACATGAAGGAGCTCTTGCCTTCCTGCGAAATGCACTCGGCGCTGGTCGGCGCGCCCAGCATCAGCGCCATGTTCGGCGCTCCCAGAATGTGGCACGCCATGTCGCCCAGCGCGCCGCAGCCGAAATCGAAATAGCCGCGCCATGCGAAAGGAGCCTGCGCGCCCGCGCCCTTCTCGTCCACCTGATAGGGACGCATGCTTTGGATCCCGATCCAGGTATCCCAATCCAGCGTCGGCGGGACCGGTGCTTCCTTGGGTTGCTCGGTCAGACCTTGCGGCCAGATCGGCCGATTGGTCCAGGCGTGCACTTCATTGACGTGGCCGATCTCGCCCGACCAGATCATTTCGGCGAGCTGCCGCGTGCCTTCGTTCGAATATCCCTGGTTGCCCATCTGCGTCGCGACCTTGTACTTCGCCGCGGCTTCAGTGAGCTGGCGCGCTTCCCAAATCGTCCTGGTTAGCGGCTTCTGACAGTACACGTGCTTGCCGCGCTCCATGCACCACATGGCCGCGGTAGCGTGCATGTGATCCGGAATCGCGATGATCACCGCGTCGATGTTCTTGGCTTCCTTGTCGAGCATCTTGCGAAAGTCTTTGTACTTCGGCGCCTTGTCGAACTGCTTATAGATGTTGGCGGCCTGCTTGTCGTCGGGATCGCACAGCGCCACGATGTTTTCGCTGGAGCAGCCGCGGATATCGCTGGCCGCTTTCCCGCCCGCGCCGATGGAAGCAATGTTCAGTTTCTCGTTGGGCGATTTGTAGCCGAGCGCCCGCAACGATCCGGACCGTCCGAATCCCGCCAAGGGGACCGTCGCCGCCAAGCTGCCGAAGAAAAAATACCGCCGGGAGAAACCGTTATGCGACATGGCTGAAAGTGACCTCGCCCCGAATATTACCACGTGCGACGGGCGGACGGAATCCCCTCCGACCGCCGTTCCAGCGTCTGGGCGGCTTCGCTGCGCGCATCAGCGCGCGAGCGGCCAGAAGACTTCGGTCTTCCAGTCTTTGGGATCCGGATAATCGCCCGGATCTGTGAGGTACGATTCCCACGGCACACCCGTGCCCTTCAATCCCTCGGCGTGCATCCATTGCTCGATCGCCGCGTACGCCTCCGGCAACTTCTCATATGGACCGGTATGAATGGTGGTCGCGACCGTGCCGCCCGGTATCGTTTCCGCGACGATATCTCCGGCGCCCGAACCCGCGCTCCCGGCGACCGGCATTCCCGGTTCGATTGTCATCATCCCGGGGCCAACCTGGATATAGCGCACCAGCGGCGGACCCGCGAACGCGATCCCGTTCTGCTGCGCATACTGGAACACGCGCGGCAGCACTTCACCGATGGCGGCCGCGATCTCCGACCGCTTGACTGTTTTTCTCACTACCAGTACCGGCTGCGGGGTCAATTCTTTCTTCGTGATCGAATAAGACATTTCATTCCTTTCTGAATTCTCGCTTTCACTCATATGAAAAAGTCCCACGCAGGGACCGACCCGATTCACAATTGCGGCATGGTGGCGACGTTGCTGCGGGTCCACGTCCGTGATAAAGCCGCGCTCGCGATACGCGCTAGGCGACATTCCAAAACGCTTCAAAAAAGCTCGGCAGAAAACCTCGTGGCTTTGAAAACCGCAATCGAGCGCCACATCGAGTACTGAATCGTCGCGCAGCAGCAAAATCGTCGCGGCACGATCCAACCGCAAACGTTGCGTGAGTTGCTTGGGCGTTTCGCCCATCACCGCTGCGAACGCGCGATGCAGATGATAGGCGGACAAACCAGCCTGGCCCGCCAGCGCCGCAAGCGATACATCTTCGTCCAGATGCGCGGCTGCGTACGCTAGCACTGGCTGAACCTTTTTAAGCGCCCCGCGCATGTGTCCCTCTGCGAAACATGGATTCAGTCTAGGGGAAGGAGTTTCCTAAAGCTTGACGATTCTTGCTAACACCGAAATTATTTCTTCTAACCCGCGCCCACGGAGAGAATCACGGTGTTAGACACTTCGCCATTAACAATGATGGTGAGTTGATAGTCGCCTGGCGGCAACGATGGAATGCGGAAGTTCGCCTGGCACAGCGCCGGGAATCCAGGCGCGAGCCCCAAGTAGAATACCTCGACCGGCTGCCCGTTCAGACGAATCTCGAAGGGATACTTCGCGCGGCCCAGCGGTTCGGCGGAAGGTGACCCTGCGCCGGTCGCGACCGGGACCTCCGGAACACCGATTCCCGAGAAGTACAGCAACTCGACGTCACCCGGAAGCGCCGGAGCGTTCGACGCGTTTACGCTTCCGTTGGGATTTACCGCTACTGCGCGGTTGCCGTTATAGACCAGTACACCAGGATTTGCTGGGACCACCTGGAAGGTCACCTGGATCGGAGCGGAACCATTTACCGTGATAGTCGCCGTCGCTGTGCCCACCGCCGTCTCAAATGGAATCTGGCCGTTGATCTGTGTGGGGCTGATGAAATACAACGGCGCCGCGATACCGTTGATGGTCACGATCACGCCGTCGATGGTTCGTGGCCAGGGCGTGTCTCCCGTAATTCGCGTGCTGGTGGCTAGCAGCTCGCCGTACAGGGAGAATAACGATCCGGGCGAAAGCTTGGGGCTTCCCGACGCTCCGTGCAGCAGCGCCGACGGCCGCGGAACGGGTGTGGTTTCCAAAACCAGCTTGCGGATCCGTTGACTGCCATCGCCAACGTAGATCGCGCCAGTGCGATCGATCGCCAGCCCGTAGGGACTGTTGAAGGCCGCGAAGTTGGCGGTCTCTCCGTCCCCCGCGAATCCCTGCACGCCCGATCCGGCGATCGTGCGAATGGTCCCGTCGGAGGCTATCGCGCGGACACGGTGGTTGCCGCGGTCGGCAATGTACAACGTGCCCTTGGAGTCCAGCGCCAAGCCGACGGGGCGATTCAATTGGGCCTGCGTCGCAGGACCACCGTCGCCCGAAAATCCAGCCGCGCCCGTGCCTGCGAATACGTCCGTATTTCCGTTCGGCGCGACCCGCATCACTCGATGCGCGCTTTGATCGGAAACATAAATCGTCCCGTCCGGGCCCACCGCCACCCCTGCCGCGCCACTCGAAAAGGAAAACGTCGATAATTGCGCCAGGTTCTGGCCGTCGTAGACAAACAGTCGCGAGTCTACCAGCAGCAGGCGGCCGATCGAATCCACGCCCAGCGCCAGCGAACCGTTGTAGCTCGACATCTTGGTCTTGTCCAAATAGGCACTGATCACACCGTTCGCAATTCGACGGATTTTGGGTGGTGAGAAAGCCTCACTCAGGAAAATGTCGCCCTGCGCGTTCAGCGCCACGGCTTGCGCGTTTACAGTGGCGACTTTTGGATCGCCGCCGTCGCCGGTGGAACTTGAGGTTCCATTCCCGGCGAGCACCTCGAGATTCGTGTCCGTCAAACGCCACAGGCGCGAGGTCGTAGTAAACAGCAGCCGGCCTTGAGAGTCGACCGCGAGGCCGCCTGGAAACCCGATGCCGATATCCGTCGCTTTTCCGCTTGTAACGCTTCCCGCTGCCTGCCCGTTGCCGGCCACCGTACTGATCCGATACTGCGGTCCAAGCGAACCGCGCTCCCGCACGGTCAGTTCCACTGGTATCGTGACGAACTTGTTGAACGAAGCCGGCGCGTCCACGCGGATCGACGTCGTGTACGTTCCCGGCGCGAGTCCCGTCGAATCCACGGTGAGCGTCGTCGCAATTGGCGTGCTTCCCGACGTAACACCCAGTGTCAGCCAGGGCGCGGTTTTGGTTAACGTCACCGGCAGCACCCAGGCCGGATTCTCGAACAATTGGACCGAGAAGGGTTGACTGTAGGGAGCGCCCGCTTCGATCGCGATCTGAATCAACGGCGATTTGGCCAGCGTCGGAGTGATCGTCGCGTCGATCTTCGTGAACGAATCACCGGCATTGGTCGAGCGTACTGCTCCAGCCGTCGTGGCCAACCCATAGAGGACGGAACGAGCTTGGGGGTCGATTGCGGTGAGATTCGTAAAACCGGTCGTGGGGTAATTGAAAAAACTGTTGAATACCCGTCCATCCCGGCTGCGCAGAAAGCCGCCGGCATTCGCGGAAAGTGCGTAGATCTCTGAGGAGGGTCCGGTGAACATCCGGGTAAACGGTTCTCCCGCTCCATTTCCCGGGCCAAGCCAGGCAAAAGTTGCGCCTCCATCGTCGCTGCGGTAAATCCCCTGTATGTTGTTCGCCAAGCCGCCGCCTGGCGGACAGCAGCCGGCGATGCTTACGAACACCGTATTTGGGTTCGAATAGAGGATGCCCACGCCATTGGCTGAGCGTGATGTGATATTCACGGAAAGGGTGCCGGCCAAACGCCAAGTCCGGCCCTCATCGTCGGTGGTGCGCACATTCAGGCTGGCGCCCTCGACGTAATACATCTTGGAGGGGTTCAACAGGGAGATCTCGAAGAAGTTGTTTTCGGAACCGAGCAAGGTAGTTTGCAAAGTCCAGTGTTCGGCGCGGTCGGTACTCTTGTAGAGCTGGGCGCCCATTCTCAGGTACAGCGCCTGACCTTGATTGGAAACCTGTCGAAGCAGACCCACGGATGCGGGCGGGGGCGGAAGGCCGGTGCTCGCCTTCTTCCAAGTGGCTCCCCCGTCGCTACTCTTCCAGAACAGGCCTTCAGCCACCGTAGTAGCGAGATACAGAACACTGGGACTGGTGGCGTCGATTTCCAGCGCAACGACGGACGGCTGCGCCAACCCTGCTTCGGTGACATACAAAGGAATCCAGGTCTTGCCGAGGTCGGTACTCTTGACCAGCGTGGAGTTGAATCGTCCATATAGCACCTGGCTCGATCCACCCTCCGCGGCAACGATTGTGGGTTGGAATACTTGCTGCGCCGCGGCTTGACCGGCTGCTAGAAGAAGGGACCACAGGATGGGTCGCCACATGTGAGATTTCCGCATAAGGATGCTCAGATAAGGGTAAAACATGGACGGAAGCGGCGCGAATTCATCAACTGGCGCGCCGATGAAGCGAGTCCATCTCGAAACGTGGATTGCGCCTGTCTACAATTATTGCGATGGACCACCACGTGGTCGCTGCCTTCAGCATCGGCGGAATCTGCCTCGACGTACTCGGTGGGCTGTACCTGGCCTACGATTTGTTGGGCGGTCAGCACGGGCCCTTGCGTCTGCTCACCAGAATGGTGACGTACTCGCTGGTCTTCGCGATCGGCTATGGACTGGGAATGGGTGTGTTCTTCGGCATCGCTTGTGGCGTGACCACCGGCATCACGCTGGCGATCGAACTGCAGCGCGTTGCCAGCCGGCATGATCACTATGCGTTAGGTTGGGAGGCCTTGTTCAGCGCGATCCGGGGAATTGGGGTGGGCGTGGCAATCTCTCCGATAGCAGGTGCCCCCTACGCGCTGGCATTTGCCGCGATGGTCACCGCGGGACAAGTGATGGCCTATTCGCGCGGAATGCGGCCCGGTCTCGATTATTCAGCTTCTGGCCGGCCGCGTTTCACCGTCCGACAAAGGTGGGGAGCGCTCGCGCGAACCGTTGGATACACCGCAACGGCGCTGCTTTGTGGAGCGTTGGCCGGACACCTCGAGCACCCTTGGCGATTCGCCCTTCGATTAGGACTGGTGACTGGCCTGGTGACCGCAAGCGGCATCACCATTATTCCGTTCATCGAATACTATGCCGACAACTTGCCCGAGCGGCGACTCGGCGTCTTCGGCATCGGGCTGGTGCTGTGCGGATTCGCGCTGCAATCGGTGCAGTATTGGGTCGCGATGCTGGATATTCCGATTACTTAGTACCGCTGTGACACTTGAGAAACTGTCACAATCACGCCGATCCTGAATCACGCGCGCCAACATACTTGCCGCATGCCAACTCGCAAGTGGATTCTTAAGTTCTCATTCGTCGCGGTCGCTTCGGTGATGTCGACGGGCGCCGCTCACGCCGCGGAGAAGCTTCGTTACGAGGAGATCCGTCAACGGCTCGCGCCCTGCGACCCCGTTCTCACTTATCGTGGCTTCACGGTTGTAACTCGCGACGGAAAGAAATACAGCGGGCGACGACTCCGCCTCGATCCGGATCATGTGCGAATTTTCCAATCGAAGTCCCACCAGGACGTGCCCGTCGCGCAACTGGCGCGCATCCAGATTCGCCAAGCCTGGCGATACGTCCACCACATCGAGAATAGTGCCATGTTTCCGCTGGCGGGGGCCGCTCTCTGCGGATTCTGGGACCAGAATTGGAGCAAGCTTAATAATGTATGTGCCGGGATCATGCTGACGATCGCCACACCCCCCGCGTTGGCCTACACCGCGGCGACCGCTCCATTCTTCCTCGCCGCGGATGCGGTCGCCTTCCTGATTCCGAAAAAAGTCTACGAAATCATTCCGTAATTCGCCGGAGGCCACCCTGGGGCTCCGATACTCGCCGAGCTTGACGATTTTTGCGGATCGCTGAATAATTCTAAGCAGCCATGAAGACCCGAAAAAGCTGGCGCGAGAAACTGGAGAATCCGAAACTCCCCAAGGTGGTCCCGATCCCGCCGCGCATGCAGAAGCGCTTCGGAACGGGGACCATCCTGGTGCCACATCCCCGCGAGGTCGACGACTTTATCCGCACCGTTCGCAAGGGCAGCATCACCACCGCCTCGCGTATTCGCGAATTCTTGGCGGGAAAGCACCTAGCCGATACCACCTGTCCGCTGACCACGGGAATTTTCGTGCGGATCGCGGCCGAGGCGGCTGAGGAAGACGCCCGCGACGGCAAGTCCCGCGTCACGCCCTACTGGCGGGTGCTGAAAGATGACGGCTCGTTGAATCCGAAGTTCCCCGGCGGCGTCGCGCAGCAGGCCAAACGACTTCGTGCGGAAGGCCATCGGATTCTTCCGGCGTCGGGTAAGCGTCCACCGCGAATCGCGATGTCGTAGCATCGCGACGCTAATTCTCGGACGGCGTCCGCTCCACGCGATCCACCACCAGCACTTCGACCGGCCCCTTCTTGCTTTCCAGCTTCAACCCGAGCTGATCCTGCAGCGCCGAAAAAATCGACGGCCCGGATCCGGCCGCGGGTGCCGTCTCTCCTTGCGGCAGCAGTTTCTGGGTTTCGTCGGGCGACCACTCCAACTTGAAATCGAACACGCCCTTAAGCCCGGTCGAATCCTGCACCGGCTGCCCGGTCATGCGCGCCAGCAGGTCCGCGAGCTTTTGCATCGTGATTTTGCTCGCGTCCAATTGCCCGACCCGACTGGAGGTCCGCCCCGGTCCGTCTTCCGACGCGTGAATCTTCGGTCCACCTTTCGCTACCACCAGAGCGTACATCGAGAGTTGTTTAGTCTCGCGATGCAGGGCCAGCTTGAATCTATCCCGCAAGAGTGTCTGCATCATCTGACGCATCTGCTCCTGCCCCGTGGCTGGCGGAAACGTGGCCTGGATGTCGAACCGTTCGCTACCGAGCCAATCCGGACCGGAGAGCGCATATTCGCGATCATCCGGAATGCCATACGCTGCCAAAATAAGCTTGCGCAGCGAGACGTTCTCCATGGTGATGCGGCCTTCCGAGCCGCGCATCGAACTCCGCCCATTGTCGGAGCGGTTAGGTTTGATCGACGCGACGTCGAAGGTCAACGTCTGTGCAGTGAGAAGGAGAGCGATCGGACAGAGCAACAGCCAGATTCTCATACTCCATCACTACGGATGCCTAACCGAATTTGTTCCTGGCTGTGATCTGAACCACCACTTCCTTGCCAAACTCCAGGGCCCTCTCGTTCACGAATCAAAAGACGGATAAAACCGAGTGACCTGTCGCAGTAAACGAATGAGAAGCAGCCTATTCTCGATCAGGTAAAGAGGGGGTTGGATCGGGTGACGGATTCGGGGACCTCGCTCACCTCTGACTCCTTTGCCGTCTCCTCGTCGATGCAGACATGGACAACCAAAGCTCCCCATACGTGCATCCGGTACATCACAAGCCTCGAGTCTTCCGAAGATACTGCGCGGAACACTTTGAACCCCGGGCCAAAATGTACCTCTTTGGAACCTCCAAACATGTGTTCCAATGCGTCAATCGCGGCTTG
>DASYPO010000111.1:0-6850 GCA_036006545.1 Bryobacteraceae bacterium | reverse complement strand
ATCACTGCCATCCTAGTCCGCGGAGCCCTTCGGCTCGGCCGGAATAGCGCGCCATACCCAGCTTTCTGCCTGGTGTTGACTCTGGTCTTGTGCACCTGGAACTTCTCTCCGAACATCCGGCTCATTCTTCCCCTACTGCCGCTGCTTGCGATCTCCCTCTATCTCGAAGTTCGGTTTCTTGCGGATCTGATTCAGCGGGCGATTCATGGACCTCGGCGTGACAACCGGGTTTTTGCGTACATTCTCACTGTTGGTTTATTACTCGGTGCATGTTATTGCATTCGAAAAAATACGATATTTGTGGCTCGGACGGTTCCTGCAATCCTCGACCAGGACCGTCAACACAAACGGGTAGCCGACCCGGTATTAGAATGGTGCCGCAGATCCTTACCCGCAAGCGCCGTGATGCTCGCTTTCAACGATACGTACTTCTATCTCAAGACCGGAATCAAGGCAGTGCGTCCTGTTCCGGACAGTGTTGCCTTCTACACTCACAACCGCGAGCGAACCCTCGTTAATTTTCGAAACATCAAAAGCTTCACACGCCCATTTGGGATTACTCATATTCTTATAACCCCCGGCGATTATCTATCCGAATTCGACTCAGGCGACGCCCGTGAGATTTTCAGTCTCCTCACGAGCGCACCGGGGCACCACGAAATCTACTCCTCCCAGGGCCTCGTCGTCCTGGAGATCGATCAAAACAGCCACGCCACGGGTGGTTCTAACTAGTCGACTGGCAGAGGAGCGAGCGGGGGCTCTCTGTATGTCCTTCGCTGGCGACTCGTGACCTTCACAATGGCGATCGCCCGAGCCGCAAGCTTGTCGTACAAGCCGGGCGCCCAACCGAATGCGTCGATTCTGGAAAAATGCAGATCGAGGCCGCCGCTCCCGTGGCTAACGAGTTCCCGCTTCGGGGACCTATTGCGAGACCCGCTGGCGGTCGATCACCCATGCAGTGAACCGTATCCCGACACTGGACGGCTGGCGCGCGATCGCCATCGGTCTGGTCGTGATTTGTCATTTCGCGGAGTGCTTGTACCAGCGCCAGGCTGACTACGAGCTCAGCGTGACCCGCTATGGGGCCTTCGGTGTCGACATTTTTTTCGGATTAAGCGGCCTGCTGATCACCAAACTTCTCCTCGAAGAAAACCGTCGCCAAGGATCTTTTCACCTGCGGGCCTTCTACATCCGGCGGGCGTTTCGGATTCTTCCGCCGTATCTGGTTTTGCTGGCTGGTTTCACGATCGCCGGGATGTGGCGATCCGGGTGGGAAGTCGCTTCCTGCCTGCTGTTCTTCCGCAACTACGTGCCGGATAGTCTTTCCGGTGGAGGAACCCAGCATCTCTGGTCGCTCTCCGTCGAGGAACATTTTTATCTTCTGTGGCCGGGGCTGCTGGTCGTGCTGGGTGCCCGAAAAGCCGGGAATTGGGCGGGCCGGCTGGCACTGTTGGTGGGACTCTGGCGATTGGTTGAATCGCAATTGCCCGCGCCCCTCTTCCCGGACGCATTCGCACGTTTCCGAACGGATCTGCGGCTGGACGCATTACTGTGGGGCTGCGCCGTCGCTTTCCTTTTGGACAATGCCGACCTGCGGGAGAAATGCAGGAAGCAGACCCGCTTCCTGGCCTGGGTTTCGATGGCCCTTGTGGTGGTCGTATCGATTCGCTATTTCACGCCGCTCACCAGCTTGCTGTTGGCCGCGCTGATCCCCATGCTCATGGCCGGAACCTTATTGCATCCGCAATGGCTCTTGAGCCGGTTTCTCGATCTGGCTCCGCTCGCGTGGTTGGGGCGGATTTCCTACAGCCTGTATCTGTGGCAGGGTTTTTTCCTGGTCCCTGCGTGGGAACATCCTTCGGCGTGGTGGCGGCAAGCGCCCATGAATTTAGTACTCAGCTTTGCCGCAGCCACCGCCAGTTACTACCTTGTCGAGAGACCCATGATCCGGCTTGGACGTCGCCTACTGAGCCGGCGATTCGCGCCTGAAACGCCGGCTGCTTCGACGCCCAGATTGCCCGCCGAGCATCCCGTCGGCGACAACGCCTGAGAGCGCGGCCGCCGTCCCCACCGGGTAACCTTACGTAGTGGTGGACAAACTCGCACGGGTCTCCTTCGGCGCGACCATCTTCCTTAGCGCATTCCTTCTTTTTCAAATTCAGCCGATGATCGCGCGCCTGATCCTGCCGCGCATGGGCGGCGGTGCAGCGGTATGGACCACTTGCATGCTGTTCTTCCAGATTGCACTGCTGGTGGGCTATGCGTATGCGCACTGGGTCGCCGGGCGCCTGAGCCGCATACATCTGCTCGTCCTGGGATCGCTGGCGCTGCTCCCCCTGCGGACGAATTTCAGCCGATTGCAAACCGAAGATCCGGTGCGAAGCATCTTGGTTTTTCTCGCGATATCGGTAGGCGTTCCGTGTCTCGCGCTCGCGTCGACGGCGCCGCTGATGCAGCGCTGGTTCAGTTTGCGCTGGCCCGATGCTTCGCCCTATCGCCTCTACGCGCTCTCGAACGCTGGATCGTTGATCGCGCTGCTAAGTTATCCAATACTCGTTGAGCCGTATGTAACGCTGCGCACGCAAGTGACGATCTGGTCCGCATTCTACGCGACATTCGTGATCGGCACGGCGTGGCTGGCGTGGAGTCAACCGGCTGCCGCCACGACGCCCGAGGTGACCGAGACTCGGGAATCGATCGGCATGCTGCGACCGCTCTACTGGACCGCACTCGCCGCCGTCGGATCCGCGTTACTGCTCGCGACCACCAATCAGATGTGTCAGGAGATCGCCGTCATCCCGTTCTTGTGGATCTTGCCGCTCTCGATTTACCTGCTCACCTTTATCCTGTGTTTCGAGAGTACGCGCTGGTATCGCCGAGCGACCTTCGCGGTGCTCTCCGGCATCCTCGTTCTGGTCGAGTGCGCTCTCATTGCCGCGGGTGCGCAAGCCAAGGTATGGTTGCAAATCGTCGTCGGATCGCTGGCGTTGTTCGCGCTCTGCATGGTCTGTCACGGCGAGCTGGGGCTGGCTCGTCCAGCCGCGTGGCGACTCACGACTTTCTACTTGAGTGTCGCGGCAGGCGGTGCGATCGGCGGCATTTTCACCGCGATCGTCGCTCCGAAGATTTTCACGACCTACGCGGAATATCCGGTCGCGCTCACTGCCGCCTGCGTCCTCGCGATCATCGGATGGATCCGCACCGGGGCGTGGCGTGAGTGGCGTGCGAACCAGGTGCGCGTTCGCGTCGCACTCGCCGCGTTGCTCTTCGGCGCGATTACTCCGGTGATCGTTCTGCGAAGTCTCGACACGCCCGGGATCATCGGACGCTGGCGGAATTTCTACGGAGTGCTGCGGCTTGAGCCGGGCACCGACCAGATCGGCGATCGCATTGTGCTAACACATGGCACCATCACGCACGGATTTCAGTATCGCCACGTCGATCAACGTCGCTGGCCGACCAGTTACTACGGTCCCGACACCGCCGCCGGCCTCGTTTTCGAGCAAACTCAGAAGTCGAATCGCCGCGTGGGATTCGTCGGTTTGGGCGCGGGCACACTGTCGGCCTACGGAAAACCGGGTGACGCGTTTCGATTCTACGAGCTGAATCCGCAAGTGGTGCAGATCGCGGTCGGCTGGTTCCGCTACCTCACCGATTCGCGTGCGACTAATGCGATTGTTCTCGGCGACGCGCGCGTCGAACTGGAACGCGAGCTCGCGAAGAACGATCCGCAACGCTTCGACCTGCTATTCGTGGACGCGTTTTCAAGTGACGCGATTCCGCTGCACCTGCTCACCGCCGAGTGCGCCGACGTGTATCGTCGCCACCTCGCCGCCGACGGTGTACTGCTGTTTCACGTCACGAATCGCTGGGTGAACCTTCGACCGGTCACCCGCGGAATCGCCGCCCACCTCGGCTGGGAAGCCGCGTGGATTCCCTCCGAGGCCGACCCCACGAAAGGCGAAAGCTACGCGTCCTGGGTGGTGCTAACGTCGAATCACGAATTCCTCGCCCGCCCCACCGTGCGCAGCCGGATCCAACCGTGGCTGCCGCACGATTCGCCGTTCACATGGACCGACGACTTCGCCAGCCTCTGGCGCGTCCTGCGCTTCTAGCTCGTCGCTGTGGGGCGGACGTCCCGTCCGCGCGGGCCCTCCTGGTTCCGCTCCTACTTCCCGCCCAACTCCTTCATCAATTGGTCCACCGCGGCCTCGATCTGCCGATCCCGCCCGCTCAAATTATCCTCGGGCGCATTCTCGATGAAGATGTCCGGCTGGACGCCGTAATTCTCCATGTTGGTGCGCTTGCCGTCGGCCAGGAACACCCCGACGCCCGGCGTCCGCACGGTCGACCCGTCGATCAGCGAATAGCTGCCCGTACCGATCACCGCGCCCATGGTCGGAGTGCCGATCACTTTGCCGAGACCCAATTGCCGGAATCCCGCTGGGAACATTTCCGCGTTCGAGGCCGACCGCCAGTTCTGCAGCACCACCTTCGGTCCGAAGAATCCAGCGAACGGACGCCCGGTTTGTTCAGTGCCGCGCGGCTGCCAGATCTGGTATTCCTTCTGCACCAGAATCGCCAGCAGTTCCTGCTCGATATTGCCGCCGCCGTTCCAACGCTGATCGATCACCAGCGCCTTCTTGTCGCGATTCTCGCGAATCTCTTTCTCGAATTTCGCCAACGACGGCGGATCCATCGCTTGAATGTGCAGGTAGCCGATCTTGCCGCCCGACGCTTTCTCCACCTGCTCGCGCCGATCTTTCACCCAGCGCTCGTAGCGCAGTTGATTGAACGCCTGCGAGGTAATCGGCTCGACGCGTGTCTTCCACGCGCCGTCATCGTTCGGCTTGTCGTTGAAGGTGACCACCAGTTTGCGATTCAGGCGATTGGTACTGTTCAGCAGCTTCCAATAGTTGGTGTCGGACAGCACCGGCGTGCCGTCGATGGCGATCAGATAATCGCCGGTCTTGACCTTGACCCAATCCTTGTCGCACGGCCCGTTTTCGAAAATGTGACCCACCTTGTAGCGTCCGGCTTTCTCATCGGGGATCAGTTCAATCCCCAGGTGCGAGGTCTGCACGGCGCTATCGCCGCCGCGACCGCCCGGCCCTACTGCTGCGCCAGTATGCGACGCGTTAAGCTCGCCGATCATTTCGTTGACGATGTTGATTAGCTCGTACTTGTCCGCGACGTACTCCACCAGCGGCTGATACTTAGATCGCGCCGCGTCCCAGTTGAAACCGTGCATGTTGGGATCGTAGAAGCGGTACTTCATGGTGCGCCATGCGTCGTCGAACATCTCTGCCCACTCGGCCGGCTTGTTGATTTTCACTTTCGCGCTGAAGGTCACCTGACGACGCGCGCCGCCACCACCGCCTGCTGGGGTAGCCGCTGCCGCTCCACGCCCCCCGCCCGCGGCTCCGCCGGCAGCACCCGCACCGCCGCCACCGACGCCGATCGAATACACCGCGCCGCCTTCCTGATAGAACAACGTGCGGCCGTCGCGCGTGAGATTCATGCTGGCGATCCCGCCGCCGAATCCGCCGCCCGCGCCGCGCCCGCGCCCGCCACCTGCCGGAGCAGCATCAGCCGCGCCGCCGCCCCCGATCCGCGCGAGTTGTTTCCCATCGTCCTGCACGGTGTAGATCGCCGGCGTGTTGCGACCACCCGACGGTTCCGACGTAGTCAGAATCAACGTGCGCGAATCGACACCCGGGATGTAGCTTTGCACTCCGTACGGCATGCTGGTCACCGCCAAAGTGCGCCGTTTGATCCCGGCCCAATCGATGTTCGCTTCTTTCACCGGCTGATTCGGCGCACCTGCATTACCCGCCGCACCGCGTCCCGCTCGACCCGCGCCTTGGGACGCAGCCGCGCTGTCTTCTGTCTCCGCGCGCTCTTCCGGATCGTCCGGATCTTTATCCTGGCGTTCCAGCGCGATCACGAAAATCTGCGCCCCGCTCCCCGGTGCACCGCCGCCTCCGCGCCCGCCGCGCGCGCCCCCACCGCCGCCCTCATTACGGACGAAATACAGCTTCTTGCCGTCCGCCGAAAAGCGCGGTTGACGCTCGCCGCCCGTGTCGAACGTGACTTTATGTTCCTGCCCGCCCGCCGCCGGCATCAGATAGATGTTCGAAACGCGCGACTGATCGGGCCGAGCATACGCCAACCATTTTCCGTCCGGCGACCAGGAGAGTCCGCCCACGTTCCCATACTTTGACGTGAGCAGCACGCGGCCCTGTTTGGTCGCGACGTCGTACACGTAGAGTTTTTCGCCCGTCGTCGTGAATGCCAGGAGCTTCGAATCGGGCGACCAGTTCAAGCCCTGCTTCAATTCGTCGAGATCCGTCAGCCGAACCGGCTCACCTGATCCATCCGGGGCCGACAAATAAATCTCCTCGCGGCCGTTGCGATCGCTAATGAACGCGATGTTCTTTCCGTCCGGCGAAAATACGGGCGACTTGTCGCGCGACGGCCGGTCCGTAATCTGACGAAGATCGCCCTGATCTACCGGAGCCGTGAAGATCTCGCCATGAATCGAGAACACGATGCGGCGTCCGCTGGGCGCCAGGTGATACTCGTCCACTTGCGATGTGAAGGTTCGGACCTCTTGCAGATTCTCCTGCGTCTCGGCCGAGATGTCGACCTTAATCGGCGTCACTCGCTTGGACGCCACGTCCAATTTCGAAACTCCAAAATCGTGCTCGAACACGATGGTTTTTCCATCCGCGCTGATCGAGGGAAATCGCACATCGCCCGTCGTGAACGACGTCACTTTCTGCGCCTGCGCATCTTTTCCGTTCTCCGGGACGCGCCAGATGTTGGTGAGTCCGTTGCCCTCGCGATC